>NZ_WVUG01000020.1 GCF_017614965.1 Streptomyces griseorubiginosus
CCTCCTGACCGGCTCCCACCTCGACGTCCCCGCCCTGCGCCGGGCCGTCGGCACCTCGGCGCCGCTGCAACTGCGTTCCGCCGAACGCGCCCGCTACGCCGACTCCCCGCTCCAGTCCGGCGCGGAACACGTCTACACGGCGGCGGTGGCGGCGGGCGCGGGCTACGCCGTCCTGTCCCTCCTCCTCACGCTCCTGCGTACGTCCCCCGAACGCACGGCCCTGCTGGCGCGGTTGCGCACGATGGGCCTCCCCCGTTCCGCCGGCCGTCGTCTGCTCGTCCTGGAGTCCCTGCCGCAGGCGGGGCTGGCGGCGCTGGGCGGAACCCTGACGGGCTGGGCGACGATCCGGCTCCTGTCCCCGGGGCTGGACCTGACGACGGTGGCGGTGGCCGGCCACCAAGCCCCGGTCGGAGACGCGGCGTTGCGCACGGACGTCTTCTCCCTGGTCCTCCCGGCGGTCACGATCGTGCTGGTGACGGTGGGAGTGGCGGGAGTCCAGGCGTGGTGGACGGGGCGGCGCGGGACGGTCGGAGAGTTGCGGGCGGGGGATGCGCGATGAGTGGTGGCCTTCGGATGACGAGCGGTGGCCTTCGGACGGTGAGTGGTGGCCTTCGGATGACGAGCGGTGGCCTTCGGACGGCGAGTGGTGGCCTTCGGATGACGAGTGGTGCCCTTCGGATACCGACGCCGACAGCTGGGAGCGTGTGATGACAGGGACCGACCCCACCCTCGCCGATCTCGCGGCCCGCGCCCGGTCCGCCCGTGAGCAGCCCGTCTACGGCCAGGACGCGCTCATCACCTGCGACCGGCTGGTCCGCGTCTTCTCCACGGACGGCATCGAGGTCCAGGCGCTGCAAGGCCTCGACCTCCTCGTGCGGGAGGGCGAACTGATGGCGCTGGTGGGCGCGTCCGGCAGCGGCAAGTCCACCCTCATGAACATCCTCGCCGGCCTCGACACCCCCACGGCCGGAGCCGCCCGCGTCGCCGGGCAGGATCTCCTCACGATGACCGCGAAGGACCGCCTCACCTACCGCCGCAGCACCGTCGGCTTCGTCTGGCAGCAGACCTCCCGCAACCTCCTCCCCTACCTCACCGCGGCCCAGAACATCGCCCTCCCGATGCAGCTGGCCGGCCCGGGCAAGCGCCGTAAGCAGGCCGAACGCGCCCTCGAACTCCTGGAGTTGCTGGAGATCCCCGACTGCGCGGACCGCCGCCCGCACCAGCTCTCCGGCGGCCAGCAGCAACGCGTGGCGATCGCCGTGGCCCTCGCCAACGACCCCGCGGTCCTGCTCGCCGACGAACCCACCGGTGAACTCGACTCCCACACCGCCGAGCAGGTCTTCGCCGCGTTCCGCACCGCGAACGAGCGCCTCGGCACGACCATCGTGATCGTCACCCACGACCAGGCCGTGGCCGGGGAGGTCCGCCGCACGGTCGCCATCCGCGACGGCCGCACCTCCACGGAGGTCCTGCGCCGCAGCGAGGTCGACGAGACGACCGGCCACGAGACGGTGGTCGCCCGCGAGTACGCCATGCTGGACCGGGCCGGCCGCCTCCAGCTCCCGGCCGAGTACACACAGGCCCTGGGCATGCGCGACCGCGTGGCCCTCGAACTGGAACCGGACCACATCGCCGTATGGCCGGACGACAGCGACCGGAAGTGAGGCGGTGGACGGTCAGCGGACGCTGACGTCGAGCGCGCCGAGTCCCGCCCGCCGTACGGCGATCGACCCGTACGGGGTCCGCAGCCGCAGCCACGCCCCCGACGAGAACAACGCCGGCTCGGTGCCCCCGGCGCGCAGGAACCCCAGGGACTGGGCCGCGTGCACGGCCCGTACCGGAAGGTGGGTGTCTCCGGCCGTGCGGGACCATATCTCCCGCCCGATCCGGTCGAGTTCGGCCCGGTTACGCCGCTCGGGCGCCAACTCCTCGGTCCGGGACCGGAATTCGGCGACCGCGGCGGACACCATGGCCCGCAGCGCGTCCGGCGCCGGCAGTCCCGGCTCGGGCCGCCAGCCACCGCGCGGGGGCAGCACTCCCGCCCACGGCGGCCCGGTCACCGCGTCCGGGACGACGGCCGTGGCCGCCGACTCGTCCACGGATTCCAGGAGTTCACCCGCGGAGACGGTCACGTCCAGGGTGACGTCCAGCCCGTTCTCGTACGGCTTCGCGAGCCGCACCGCGCGGATCGCCAGCACCTCGAAGGACGGCGGCCGCCCGAAGACGGCCAGCGCGGTGCCGGCGGCCTGCAGACGGACAGCGGCCCCGCGGTCGTAGTGCAGCAGCCGGGAGAGGAAGGCCGCGAGGTCCGCGGCCTCCCCCTCGTCGGCGAGGTGGAGCACCGTCATGCGGCGACGGCCTCGTCGTCGTCCCGGTACTCGCTGAGGAACTCGCGCTCCTCGGCGGTGAGCCGGCGCGGCCGCTCGTGCTCGAAGTCGAACGGCACGACCACCGTCGAGGCGCGCACGTAGACCAGGTCGTCGTCCTTCACCTCGTAGGCGATGGTGAAGGACGCGGCCCGGATCTCCGTGACCCACAGCTCGATGTCCACCGGGTGGTGCCGGTGGACGAGCTGGCGCTTGTAGTCGATCTCATGGCGCGCCACCACGGACCCCTGCTTGAAGTCCTTCTCCGGCCGGAACAGGAAGTCGATACGGGCTTCCTCCAGGTACCGGATGAAGACGGCGTTGTTGACATGGCCGTAGGCGTCCATGTCCGACCAGCGCAGGGGGCAGCGGTAGATGTGGCGCAAGACCGATCAGCCCCGGGTCAGCTTCTTGTAGGTGGCACGGTGCGGACGCGCCGCGTCCGGGCCGAGCCGCTCGATCTTGTTCTTCTCGTACGACTCGAAGTTGCCCTCGAACCAGAACCACTTGGAGTCGCCCTCGTAGGCGAGGATGTGGGTCGCGACCCGGTCCAGGAACCACCGGTCGTGGGAGACGACCACGGCGCAGCCGGGGAACTCTAGCAGCGCGTTCTCCAGGGAGCTGAGCGTCTCGACGTCGAGGTCGTTGGTCGGCTCGTCGAGGAGCAGCAGGTTGCCGCCCTGCTTCAGGGTGAGCGCGAGGTTGAGCCGGTTGCGCTCACCGCCGGAGAGCACGCCGGCGGGCTTCTGCTGGTCGGGGCCCTTGAACCCGAAGGCGGACACGTAGGCCCGGCTGGGCATCTCGACCTGGCCCACGTTGATGTAGTCCAGCTCGTCCGACACGACGGCCCAGAGGGTCTTCTTCGGATCGATGTTCTCGCGGCTCTGGTCGACGTAGGAGATCTTGACGGTCTCGCCGACCTTGATGGTGCCGGAGTCCGGGGTCTCCAGACCCTGGATCATCTTGAAGAGGGTGGTCTTGCCGGCGCCGTTCGGACCGATGACGCCGACGATCCCGTTGCGCGGGAGCGTGAAGGAGAGATCCTCGATGAGGACCTTCTCGCCGAAGGCCTTGTTGAGGTTGTTGACCTCGACGACGATGCTGCCGAGCCGCGGGCCCGGCGGGATCTGGATCTCCTCGAAGTCCAGCTTCCGCATCTTCTCCGCCTCGGCGGCCATCTCCTCGTACCGGGCGAGACGCGCCTTGGACTTGGCCTGCCGCCCCTTGGCGTTGGACCGCACCCACTCGAGCTCTTCCTTGAGCCGCTTCGCGCGCTTGGCGTCCTTCTGCCCCTCGACCTTCAGACGGGTCTGCTTGGTCTCCAGGTACGTGGAGTAGTTGCCCTCGTACGGGTAGGCACGCCCGCGGTCGAGCTCGAGGATCCACTCGGCGACGTTGTCGAGGAAGTACCGGTCGTGGGTGATCGCGACGACGGTGCCCGCGTACTTGGCGAGGTGCTGCTCCAGCCAGTTCACCGACTCGGCGTCGAGGTGGTTGGTGGGCTCGTCGAGGAGCAGCAGGTCGGGGGCCTCGAGCAGCAGCTTGCACAGCGCCACACGCCGCTTCTCACCACCGGAGAGGGTGGTCACGGGCCAGTCCCCGGGAGGGCACCCGAGCGCGTCCATGGCCTGCTCCAGCTGGGCATCCAGATCCCACGCGTTGGCGTGGTCCAGCTCCTCCTGCAGCTTGCCCATCTCGTCGAGCAGGGCGTCGCTGTAGTCGGTGGCCATCAGCTCGGCGATCTCGTTGAACCGGTCGAGCTTGCCCTTGATCTCGGCGACACCCTCCTGGACGTTCTCCAGGACCGTCTTCTCCTCGTTCAGCGGGGGCTCCTGCAGCAGGATCCCGACGCTGTAACCGGGCGACAGGAAGGCATCACCGTTCGACGGCTGCTCCAAACCCGCCATGATCTTCAGAACCGTCGACTTACCGGCCCCGTTCGGACCGACGACACCGATCTTCGCTCCCGGCAGGAAGTTCAGGGTGACATCATCGAGGATCACCTTGTCGCCGTGCGCCTTGCGCGTCTTGCGCATGGTGTAAATGAACTCAGCCAAGAGAAACCGTCCGGCAGCTTGAAATCTGGCAGTGGGCAGATACACCCCATCTTGCCTGACCGCCACCCCTGGGGGGAAACGCGTATGGTCGGGCGGCTCTGACCTGGGGGTTCGTTGCTGGCGGCCGTGGCTCGACTGTCACTGTCGGTCGTCGTCGAGTGCCCTCGGGGGGCGTCGGACGGCCCAGGGACGGCCCAGGCAACAGCCGTCTCACGTCTGTGCACGGGCGGGCAGCGACAGCCCTGCGATCACTCCAGGGGTACGGGAGCGATCGGGAGCTGTTCGCTGTACGGCCACGTGAACGTGCGGTCGGGTTCGAGGTGAGCCTCTCCCCAGTAGATGACGTGGATACCCCCCTCCACGTCGGCCGTGAAGAACACGCATACGAGCTTGGTGGAGGCTCCGAGTTCCTCGAACGCCTCGTGCAGGTCGACGTACTCCTCCGTCGTGAGGTCGTCGTCGAGCTCGAACAGTCCCTCTGGCGACTGCGGTCCGTGCGCCCGGAACAGTCGCCGCCGCGTAGGGGAAGCATTGGAGGGCAGTCGGGCACGATCGAGCGCCCTCGGCCGGTCCGCGTATCTATAGGGGAAGAGGGCGTGCTCGTTGATCACCGCGTACTCGTATCCGCGTACGTCACGCACAGACTCACCGAGCTCTCGCGCCATGTCGGCCAGGTTCTCGCGCACAGCCTCCGCGAGAGTGACCCCGTACGGACTTCGCTTCTTCAGCCCAGCCGTGAGATGCGTGGCGTGAGCCTTCGCATGCGCCTTGGCCAGCTGTACAGGGACCAGTTCAGCGAGCCTGCCGGCCTGCTGCCCGAACCGCTCCACAGCCCAAGCCGAAGGCCTGCCCCGCCTGTCATCTGCTCCAGCCATGCAGCGCCCCTCCCCCGATCGTCCGCCTATCAACTGTGTGACAGGCGGAGGAAGCACCCACAAGGGAGCGATCTAGCCACACCAGGGCGTTGGGCCCATGCGTACGACGTCGCGCGGGCCTGCGGTGGGCAGCCCAGCCCGTCAACAGCCGCACACGAGTCCACAGACAGAATTCTGGTTTCACCGCGCTAGGACCGGCAACCAGGGCTACGATAACCGGACGAGCCGCGCCAAGACTCATAACCTGAGTCGCGAATTACGGGGGGACCCGTGGCAAAGATCATCGCCATGTTTAATAACAAGGGTGGCGTAAGCAAGACGACCACGTGCTTCAACCTTTCCTGGATGCTTGCTCAGCGGGGAAAGACTGTAATCATGGTCGACGCGGATCCACAGTGCAATCTCACAGGCATGGTTTTGGATCTCACTCAAGTCGACGCGCTCGACAAGTTCTACCTGGAGAACCCCAATCAGAACCTTCGCGACGCCCTTGACCCGGCTTTCCAGTCTCGCCCTCGCCCTCTCGTCCCGGTAGAGTGCGTACCGGTTTCCGGACGGGACGGATTGTTTCTCATTCCTGGACACGTTGGACTAGCTGAGGACGAAGTTTCTCTCGGCGTTGCCCAGCAACTCTCTGAATCAATCCAAGCACTCAAGAACCTGCCGGGTAGCTTCTCTCACCTATTTCAAATCACGGCAGAGAAATACAAGGCAGATTACGTAATCCTCGACTTGAGTCCGGGACTTGGCTCCATTAACCAAAACCTCGTATCCATTTCCGATTACTTCATCGTCCCGGCAAGCCCAGACGTATTTTCTGTCATGGCAATGGATTCCCTGGCTCGCGTATTGCCGAAATGGATTCGTTGGGCAGAACGTGCCGCAGAGTTGGATGCCCTAGCAAAGGCCGACTATGTATTCCCTCGTCCGAAGCTGAAGTTCCTGGGCACGATCGTGCAGCGGTATCGCCTCAAGAATGGGGCCCCCACAATCGCCTTCCAGGAATACTTCGACGCCCTGGACGGCGCCATCAAGGACACATTGGTCCCTGCCCTACGATCCAGCAACCTAATGTTCGACGACTCGCTCTACAGCGGCGTAGGGGAAGAGCCTCCTTACAGGCTGGCGTCAATTCCGGACTTCAATACACTGATTGCCAACTCGCAACAAAGTCGAAAGCCTGTCTTCGAGCTTACACAGCAAGACGTCGGGCGCGGCGGCAGCGTGTGGGAACTCACAGCTGTCAATATCCAGAAGTTCCGCGACACTTTCGACAGCTTGGCCAGTCGCGTGGAGTCGCTGACAGAGCAGGAAGCGTAATGGCAACTCGCCGCTTCCCTGAATTCGAGCGAGAGATAAAGCGTGCGCGTGACCTGGTAGGGATCGGACAGTCACTGTCATCGATCACGAATGGCCTCATAGGAGGCGAAGATCACTTTCGATCGGCCCTGGTGCATGCCGTAGCCGCTCTAGATTCATACGTCCACGGTGTGGTGCTTGACCGCGCTGTCGACATCTTGATGGGACGACTCAAAGTTGCCGCGTCGTCGAAAGTCGGCTTGAGCTTCGCGACTATCGGGCAGATTATGTCAGCAGGGCCATCCGGAAGTGCCGCTATCGAGCTGGCCGCTCGCACTTACGTGGCAGAGCGCCTCGGGCTTGAAACATACCAGCGCCCAGATGACATTGCGTCAGCCCTTTCAATGGTGGGGATTCCAAAGATCTGGTCGACAGCTTTCCCCAACGACGCCCACTCACAGAAGACCGCCTTGGGTGTGGTCGTAAGTCGGCGAAATCGAATAGTGCATCAATGCGACCTCGATCCACTGCCAGGGGGCACTACCACGCCAATCACGTCGACTGATGCGCTCGACGCCATAACCACGATTGAGCATATCGTTACGATGCTGGACCAGAACTGCTGACGAAAATCCGAGGTCGGTGGAGCGACTTTGGCCGGGAGCTGCTTTGGCGCGAGTGATCATGGCCCCGTAAGCTTCCGGCGCGTCGGGCAGTCTGTGGACCTGCCCGTTAAAGCACGACGTTGGGGCCATGATCTTCGAGGCTCGCGCCAAAGTGGCTGGCTAAAGTCGCGGAGCCGACCGCCCCAGCCACAGAGGGTGTCTCCCATCTCATGCCCGCAGCTCGCCAGCGCGCCGCCTTGGCGCGGCCAGCCGGGGCGAAGACAGAGGCAGGCCGCGCCGTCGAGGCGGCGCGCGCCCGCGCCGTGCGCGGGCCTTGATGAAGTAGGGAAAGTCTTATCCCGCTGAGATGAGGCGCTTGCCGTCGTGGCTCCGTACGTGCGGGCCGTTGCCGTCCAAGGCGTCCAAGAGCCTGATCGCGAAGACCTCGGCCATGCGCTCCGCGACCTCGTCAGGCGTGAGCCATGCGACGGCCGTCGACTCGCTCGATGTCCGCTCGATGCCGCCGGAGGGCTTACAGCGGAAGACCAGGGCCACGATGCCTCGGGTCGTGTTCTTGTAGACGCCGGTGAGCTCGTCCACCTCGACCTGGATGCCGGTCTCCTCCAAGACCTCGCGGGCAACACCCGCTTCGGGGGTCTCGTCGAGTTCGAGTACGCCGCCGGGGAGCTCCCAAGTGCCGTTGTCGGCGCGGCGGATCGCCAGGAGGCGGCCGTCATCGCGTACCACCACTCCGGCCACAGATACGGAGTGCAGCGGCATCGACGACCTTGCTTCCCGTGATGTACTCATGTACAGGAGCATAGGAGGCAGAGAAGGACTATGGGAACCGCAGTAGGAGGAGAGCGGTCCGTACCTCGGTACGTACAGATCGCCGAGGAGATCGTCCAGCAGATCCGGGCGGGCATCATCAAGCCTGGTGACATGGTGCCGAGCGAGTCGGAACTCGTCGAGCGCTACAACGTCTCCGGCGGCACGATCCGCAAGGCCATGGTCGAGGTGCGCGCGAGCGGACTCGTCGAGACCAGGCACGGCAAGGGCTCGATCGTGAAGGATCGGCCGCCGGTACGGCACCGCTCCTCCGATCGCTTCCGGCGCTCGCTTCGCCAGGGCGGCAAGGCCGCGTACCTCGCCGAGTCCGCACAGTCCGGCGCCACGGCCAAGGTGAGCGTCCTCTACATCGGCCCGATGGAGGCCCCGGAGGATGCTGCCCAGCGTTTGGGAGTCCCCGCCGGCACCCAGGTGCTCGCCCGGCGGCGGCTCTACTTCCGCAACGGCACACCCGTCGAGACCGCGACGTCGTACCTCCCGTGGGACGTCGTCAAGGAGATCCCGGAGCTGTTCGCCGAGAACCCCGGCGGCGGTGGCATCTACGCCCGACTCGAGGACCACGGACACGAGTTCGCGGAGTTCGTCGAGACGCTGCAGGCGCGTCCGGCCTCCAAGGCGGAGGCATCCGAGCTGGCGCTCAGCCCCGGTGCGCCGGTAGTTCACCTGATCCGTGAGGCCCGTACGACCGAGGGTCTCGTGGTCGAGGTCTGCGACACGCTCATGGCCGCTGACCAGTTCGTTTTCGAGTACCGGATCCCCGCCGCCGACTGACGCGCGCTCAACTCTCCGCAGCCCGTCGCGAGTTCTTCTTCGCGCCCGGTTGACTCATGTACAGGAGTCAGGCACTCTTCTTCATATCACTCATATACATGAGTGACGGAGTCCAGCATCTCTACAGGAGTGATCTGCTGTGCGTCAGATTCCCGTCGACACCTCCGCCGCGACCGTGATGGTCGCCAAGACCCCGCAGCCCAAGGTCAAGGACCGCCGTACCGGCGAAATCGCCACCGACGCCGAGACCGGCGCGAAGATGATGACCGTGGACGTGATGTTCGCGGCCAACGACGAGGTCGAGATCCTGTCCATCACCGTCCCGGAGCCGGGCATCTCCGGTGAGCTGGGCATGGGTACGCCGGTCGCGCTGACCGGTCTGATCGCCCGGCCGTGGGAGAACGAGTTCAACGGCCAGAAGCGGCACGGCATCGCCTTCCGCGCGGTTGCCGTGACCTCGCTCGCCGCTGCTGCATCGAAGCCCAAGGCGGCCTGACCATGACCTGGTTCATGGTCGCGCTGGTGCTGGTCGTCGCCGCTGCGGGTCTCCTGCGGTGGCGGCGCCCCGCCTGGTACTGGCTGACCTTCGGGGTCACCCTCGCCATGGCACGCGTCCTGGTCCGGTACGGCTCGGTCATGGACGCGTGCGGGCTGACCGTCCCGCCCTCGCGCTGGCGTCTCACTCTCGCTCGGGTCACCAACCGGCCCGTGCCGGAGTCCCGCCCGCCGCGCATCCTGCGGCTGCGGCCCACCCGCACCGGCCTGGTCCTGCGGCTCAAGCTCCGGCCCGGACAGGACGCCTTCGACATCGCCGCCGCCTCCGACCGGCTGCGCCACTCCTTCTCGATGTACGGCGTCACCTCGCGTGAACTCCGGTCCGGCGTCGTTGAGTTGAGGATGACCGGCTACGACGTCCTCAAGCGGGTGCAGATGCCCGCCAAGACCGACGCTGCGCCGATGCGGGTCCCTGTGGCCCTGCGCGAGGACGGCGCCGTCCACTACCGCGACTACCGGGCGATACCCCACGCGCTCACCCTCGGTGCCACCGAGTCCGGCAAGTCCGTCTATCAGCGCAACCTGGTCGCCGGGCTGGCTCCGATGGACGTCGCCCTCGTCGGTATCGACTGCAAGCAGGGCGTCGAACTCTTCCCGCTGGCCCGCCGGTTCTCCGCACTCGCCGACAACCCCGACACCGCTGCCGAGCTGCTCGACGCGCTCGTGACCCACATGGAGAGCGTCTACCAGCTCATCCGCGCCAAACAGCGCATCACCGCCGACGTCCCGGACGCGGACATCGCCGCCGACATCTGGGACCTGCCCGCCGACCTACGACCGACCCCGATCGTGGTCCTCGTCGACGAGGTCGCCGAACTAGCCCTGTTCGCCAACAAGGAGGAGGAGAAGCGCCGGGACCGGATCATCACCGCGCTCGCCCGCCTCGCCCAGCTCGGCCGTGCCTCCGGGATCTACCTGGAGATCTGCGGGCAACGCTTCGGCTCCGAACTCGGCAAAGGCATCACCATGCTCCGGGCCCAGCTCACCGGTCGCACCGCACACCGCGTCAACGACGAATCCAGCGCCAACATGGCCTTCGGCGACATCTCTCCGGACGCCGTCATCGCCGCCATCCAGATCCCCGCCGACATGCGCGGCGTCGCCATCGCGGGCGACTCGACGGGCGGCTGGCACCGCATCCGTGCTCCGCACACCTCGCTGCGGCAGGCCGTGAACACCTGCAACCGGCACGCCGACCGCACCCCCGACCTGCCCGCCCTGGCCCCCTTCCGGCCCGCGCTCCGCAGCCTCAAGCCGGTGGATGCCCCGGCTGTCGAGTCCATCCCGGCCTCTGTCTGATCTCTCCCGTTCCACGGTCGGCGCGCCCGTCTCGCGCCAGGTCCCTACCCGAGCCATGCCCGAAGAAGGAGATCACCCGCCATGTGCCCCTACTGCGAGGACTTCGCCCGCACCGTGGTGATGCTCGGCCAACTCGCTCTCTACGCCGACAGCTTCGCCGCAGACCTCGACTTCGTCGAGACCGTGGGCCCGTGCCTGGCCGCGTCGCTTCCGGAGCCGCCGCCCGGCCTGTTCCCGCCCGGCTACGACCCCAACGAGGGCCCGGAGTACCCCGGCGAGGGGTGGTGACCGTGTCCCGCTCGATCCGCCCGGACGCCGTGCTCGTACAGGCCGTGATCGCCGGAGCGCTGTCCTTCGCCCACCTGCACGACCTCGCCGCAGCGGCCGGACAGTCCGGCTGGAAGGCCTGGGCCTACCCGGTCTCGGTCGACCTCCTGCTGGTCGCCGCCTGGCGACGGCTTCGCTCCGACGGGCCGTCACGGCTGGCCTGGTGCTGGTTCCTCGTCGCCCTGGTCGCCTCGCTCGGCGCCAACGTCGCTACCGCCGGATTCCTCGACCTGGCCAACCCGCCCGCCCTGCTCCGCCTCGGCGTCGCCGGGTGGCCCGCCCTCGCCTTCCTCGGGGGCACGCTCCTCGCCCATTCGCCGACTCCGGCCGGGGACCGGGTGCCGGTTCCGCCGGCGCCCGCAGCCCCGGCCCCCGCGCCCGACATCGAACCCGAACCGATCCCGGATCCGGAGCCGGTCCCGGCCGCCGACGAGGCCCCGGCCCTTCCGGCCGCCGACCCTGCCCCGGCGGTCCCGGCCGCGCTGGTCGACCACGCCCGCAAGGTCGCCGACGACCACCAGACCCGCACCGGCTCCCCGATCGACACCGACACCCTGCGCGCTCGCCTCGGCGTCCCGCCCCACCTCGCCGACGCCATCGCCGCCCAACTCGCCTGATCAGAAGGGAGAACCACCCGCCATGCCCGCTCGCGACCACTTCCACTCGCTGATGCAGATCGGCCCCGTGCAGATCGGCACCCACCGCGACCGCAACGGCCAGACCAAGCATGCCGCCGTGTGCAGCGCCGATCGCTGCGGCTGGTCCGCCGACTACACCAGCCAGACCGCCGCCCAGCTCGCTGCCCGCACCCACCGCTGCCGCGTCCGCTAGGAGACCGCCATGGACGTCCCGCTCTGGTTCGCCCTCCTCGTCGTCGGCTACCTCGGCGTCAAGCTCATCCGCCCGCCCGCCTGGCTCATCGCCGTCCTGCTGCTCGGCGGCTTCCTCCTCGCCGACAGTGTCCTGGCCCCCGCCATAAACGCCCTCGTCAAGTAGCCCACTCCAGAAGGGAGTTCACCCATGCTCCGCCCGAAGATCCCGACCATGCCGACGCCGACCGGCCGCGTGACTCCGCCCGCCGTCGTCGAGCCGACCGCCGTCGCCCCGGCCGCCCAGACTCCGCCGCCCGCCCCGGCGGCTCCGGCGCCATCCCGACCAGTGGTTCAGCTCACGCCCGGCACCGTGGTAGCCCTCGTCGGCGGTGGCACCGCCGTGGTCCTGGTCGTCGGCGCCGTCCTCGTCTCGCTGCTGCTCGCCGTGGCGATCACCGGTGTCTCGGTCGCCGTCTGCGCCGTCGTCCTGCGCTCCCTGCTGGCCTCCGAGGCCAAGCGACGCTGACCGGCCCCCGGAGCGGCATCGGTCTGCCAACTTCGTCCGCTCCGGGCGCCGTCCCTACCCGATCCACTGAACCGGAAGGAACCTCCATCATGACCGGCCCCACCCCAGCCACGAGTACGACCGCCCGGATCTGCCCGAACTGCGACGGCTTCGCCTCCGCCGCCATCACTCTCGGCGGCCGCGACCGGCACGGCCACTTGCGCACCATCACGGCGCACTGCCCGGCCTGCAACGGTCTCGGCGTCACCCGCACCCGCCGCATGCGGGAGGGTGCCCGTGTCTGACGAGCTGCTCGACCCGATCACCCTCGGCGACCTGCTGAGGGTGGCTTCGGCCTCCGACTTCGACCGCTGGCAGGACCAGATCCGCCGTACCGGCGGCTGCGCCGACCCGATCCACCTGCGCGGCTGGGTCCTACACAAGGACAAGACGACCGGCGAGACCCTGCACCACTACTCCACCGAGAATGAACCCGGCGGGCGCCTCCGGGTCGCCTGTGGCAACCGCCGCGCCTCCCGCTGCCCGGCCTGCGCCTGGACGTACGCGGGCGACACCTACCACCTCATACGCGCGGGCCTGGCCGGAGACGACGACCGCGACATCCCCGGCACCGTCCGCGACCACCCCCGCGTCTTCGCGACCTTCACCGCCCCGTCTTTCGGCCCGGTCCACAACCGCCCCGACCGAGGCGTCTGCCGCTGCGGAACTCGCCACCCAGCCGACGCTCCCGACCTCGGCACGGCCCTCGACCCGACGACGTACGACTACGCGGGCGCCGTCCTCTTCAACAACCACGCAGGCGACCTCTGGCAGCGCTTCACCACCCGCCTGCGCCGCGAGATAGCCGTCCGCGCCGGACTCACACGCAGCGAACTCCCCGACCACGCCCGCGTCTCCTACGGCAAGGTCGCCGAGTTCCAGAAGCGCGGTGCCCTGCACTTCCATGCCGTGATCCGCCTCGACGGCCCGGACGGCCCCGACACTCCCCCACCCGTTTGGGCCACGACCGACCTCCTCACCGACGCCATCCGCGCCGCCGTCGCGCACTCCTACACCTCGGTCTCGGTCCCGGCCGCCGACGACCAACCCGCCCGCACCTTCCGCTGGGGCACACAGCTCGACGTACGCCCCGTTAAGGCCTTCGGTGACGGCTCCGACATCACCGAACAGGCCGTCGCCTCCTACGTCGCCAAGTACGCCACCAAAGCCGCCGAGAACACCGGCACCCTCGACCGCCGCATCGGCGAACTCTCCGAACTCGACCGCCACCAGGTCCCCGACCACACCCGCCGCCTGATCGAAGCGTGCAAGACCCTCGACCCGATCTACCCGGATCGTCGCCTCTGGGCCTGGGCTCACATGCTCGGCTTCCGGGGCCACTTCAGCTCCAAGTCCCGCCGCTACTCGACCACCCTCGGCGCCCTCCGCCGGGCCCGCGCCGACTATCGCGCCGCCCAAGAGCGTGACGTGCTCGGCCTGGACGACCGCGAGCCGGACACCGTCCTCGTGCTCGCCGACTGGCAATACGCCGGGCACGGCCACACCCCCGGCGAATCCGCCCTCGCCACCACCATCGCCCGCGACCTCCAACTCAACCGCGAAACCGCCCGTGAAGAGCTGCGCACGCTCGTCGACGAGAGGGAGGGGTGACCATGGCATCGGAGCTGCCGGACGGCTTCCTGACTCCTGACGACCTGGTCGTGATGTTCAAGCTCCCCAGCGTCGAGACGGTCTACCAATGGCGTCGCAAGCGCACCGGTCCCCGCGGCTTCCGCGTCGGCCGGCATCTCCGCTTCGACCCGGAGGACGTACGGGCCTGGGTGGACTCCCAGCGTGAGGGGGTAGCTGCCTGATGGCTGGACACATCCAAGACCGCTGGTACAAGACCGAGACCGGCCCGGACGGCAAGACCCGCAAGGTCAAGACCGATCGCCATGGCACGGGCCTGCGATACCGCGCCCGCTACGTCGCCCCGGACGGGACGGAGAAGTCAAAGGGCTTCCCCGACAAGCAAAAGCGGCTGGCCGACGCCTGGTTGACCAACATCGAAGCGGACATGGCGCGCGGGCAGTACATCGACCCGCGAGCGGCACGGATCACCTTCCGGGAGTACGCGGAAAAGTGGCTGGCCGCGCTCACGACTGAACTCACGAGCCGGGCCGCCGTGGAAGGCCGGTTGAGGCTTCACGCGCTTCCCTACCTCGGTACGCGCCCCGTGGGTTCCTTCCAGCCGGAGCACATCCGCGAGTGGAGCCGCCAGCTCGAAGGGGCCGTGTCGTCAGCCCAGTACCGACGCCTGATCTTCGACGCGGTCTCCTCGGTGCTCAACGCGGCCGTAGATGACCGCCTGCTGGCCTCGAACCCCTGCCGAGCCCGATCGGTCAAGGCACCCCGTCCCCTGCCGACACGCGTCCATCCGTGGTCCGCTGAGCAGGTGTTCGGCGTACGGGCCGGGCTGCCCGACCGCTACCAGGCCACGGTCGACGTCGGCGCCGGGTGCGGCCTGCGACAGGGTGAGATCTTCGGGCTGGCAGTCGACAACATCGGTGACCTTGGCTGGCTCTACGTCCGCCAACAGGTCAAGAAGGTTCGCGGAACGCTCGTCTTCGCCCCACCCAAGCGCGGCAAGCTCCGTGACGTCCCCCTCGATCCCGAGGTCTCGGCCGCGCTGGAGGAGCACATGAAGCTGTTCCCGCCTGTCGACGTCACCTTGCCGTGGCTCCGGCCGGACGGCCCGAAGGTCACGCACCGGTTGGTCTTCACGAACGGCGTCGACTCCGCCATCTGGAGCCAGGGGTTCAACGACCAGTCATGGAAGCCCGCGTTGGCCTCCGCCGGGATCATCCCCGTTCCCGAGAAGGGGCAGCGGTACGCACCAGCCCGCGAACACGGCATGCACGCCCTACGCCACTTCTACGCCTCGGTCCTCCTGGACGCCGGAGAGAGCATCAAGGCACTGAGCCTCTACCTCGGTCACAGCGATCCGGGGTTCACGCTCCGCGTCTACACGCACCTCATGCCGTCCAGCGAGACGCGCACCCGGAAAGCCATCTCCGCGATGTACCGGGCCGCCGGTCACGCTCACGACGGCCCAGAGACGGCCCAAGCCGCCTGACACGGCCCCTCATCGGTGGAAGAACCGCTGGTGAGGGGCTGTTTCATGCCCTGCGGCGGTAAGTAACACCCCATCTTGCCGTACCGCCACCCCTGGGCGGAAACGCGTATGGCCGGGAGGACCTGACCTGGGAGTTTTCGCGCCTTGGCAGGAGAGGCCGGGACCGTGACCGACGACGAGGCCAAAGGAGATCTCTGGCTCCAGGGGATCGCCCTCGAGGAGTGGCTGGTCGGCGGGTCCACGGGAGATCAGATCGCCCCCTCCCCGTCAGGCACCTGGGTGCTGGTACGGCTGCTGCGGCTGTCCGTACGCCGGCGCGCCGGGGGCGCCCGCGGCCTGGGCCTGGAGCTGCTCGGCCTGCTTCTTGCTCAGCTTCTGCTCCGCGCCGCAGAAGGTGCACTGCGTCGCGTACTTCGTCGAGATGGGAAACAGCGGCACGAAGAACAGCGTGAACTTCATGACGCGCTTCCTGAGCGTGTGGGCGGCCGGATTGCCGCACTGCCCGCACACCAGCGTCAGTATCGCGAGCTGGTACAGGTATCCCTTGGTGCCAAAGATGATCACGAGTTCGGGCCCTTCTCGGGTCGGTGCATGCTACGTCACTACGTCACTCAATCCTTGCGCGTCGCCCGTGCGGCCAGCAGGGCGGTCGCCACCACCACCCCGGCGGCCCCGGCGACCCCCGCGGAGCGGAACGCCCGGGAGGAACGCCACGACAGGACCGACCAGCGCGACTGGGCCGAGAGCACGGAACCCGTGCTCAGCCACGATCCCGCCGAGACCAGCGACAGCGCCGAACCGATCGAGCCGGCCGAGAGCGCGCTCCCGATGGAGCCCAAGGACAGGGCCGACCCGACGGACCCGATGGACAGGACCGAGCCGACCGAGCCGATCGACAGCACGGAGTCCTGCGACCACAGGGACAGCACGGAACCGGAGCAGGTGGACTGCTGCACGGGCGGTACGGATGACTTGGTCATGAAGTCATCTTGCCCGCCCCTCACTCCCCCGTGGGCGCGTTACTCCCCCGTGGGCGCGTTCTTCTTTCCCACCAGGACGAGCGCCGCTCCGCCGATCACCACCAGTCCGATGGCCACTCCCGCGATCAGCGGGGTGACGCTGGAGCCACCCGTCGCGGCGAGGTTGGCGTCGTCGGCGGTGCCGCCCACCGTGGCGGGGCTGGGCTCGGCGAGGGTCTGCACCACGTCGCCGTTCCCGCTGCCCTGCGTCCGGCAGTCCAGGATCCCGGTGAACCGCTGGTCGAAGCCGTTCGGCCCGGTGATGGTGAAGTCGTACTGCTGGTCCTCCTGCAGCGGGATCGTCACCGTGCGCGACTCGCCCGCCGGAATGCTGTACGTGGCTTCCATGAGCGAGAAGGTGAACGGCTCGTCGCCCTGGTTGGCCGCCGTGATGTCCAGGCCGCCCTTGGCGCAGTTCTTCGCGGCGGCCAGGGCCGGTATGGCGCCCTTCTTCGCCCAGGTCGCGCTCGCCGTCGCCGAGACCGTGGACTCGCTGGAGCCGGCCAGGATCTGCGTCTGGCTACGGCTGTCGGAGGTGAAGGCCCGCCCCACCGGCACGGTCGTGGAGGCCTGCACGGTCAGCTCGGCGGAGCCGGCCGCAGCGTCCTCGGGGACGTCGAAGAAGACCTGGCTGCCGTTGACCGCCGAGGTCAGCGGCTTGCCGTCCTTGCCGACGATCCGTACCCCGGTGGTGGCCGCGTCCGCCGGCGGCGTCAGCGTCACCCCGGTCGCGTTGGTGTGCACGGTCACCGGGCCGAGCAGTTCGCCGGGGTGGCCGGAGACCGCGGGCGGGTCGAGGGTCAGCGACGCCTGGGGTTCGGGCACGGAGACGGCCGCCTTCTCCAGGTAGTCGGCGAGCTTCTCCGCCTGCGGGTCGACCGCGTCGACCTGGGCGCCGTCCGAGTAGCGCCAGATCGCCACCTGGGTGCCGGCCGCCGCGTCCTGCTCGGTCAGCCCCTTGGCGCCCGCCTCGGCGGCGAGCGTCGCGAGGTCGTTGACCTGGGGGTAGGAGTTCTCGAGGATCCAGCGGATCTTGCCCGCGTTCTTGTTGGTGCCCAGCGAGGTCCCGCTCCAGGACGTCTCCTGGTACTTCGCGTCCCGCTGGGTGGGGTTGTGGAGGTCGACGCAGTACGTCTGCAACATGCCGCCGCCGTCGACGGACATCTCGAACAGACCCGCTGAGACCTGTACGTCCCCCGTGGCATCGTGGATCACCGCGGCGCCGTACGTCTTCAGGCCGCCTATCGTGGCGCTCGCCCCGGCCTGGGTCTGTGTCGGCTCCTGCGCGGTCGCCGTGCCCGCCCCGGCGAGCGCGCCGGCGGCCACGAGTCCGGACACCAGCGTCGCGGCGGCGAGACGGAACGTCCCTCGGCCGCGCGTCCACCGCGCTGAGAACGAAGCAAACACGAATTCCCCTTCGTGCAGGAACCGTTGACATGGGGGGCGTGGTCACATCAGCAGCATCAGAAGCCCCAAGAGCTATGTCCGGCATCCTAGGGAAGCCACGCACCGAGCCTCCCGGTCATACCGTCACACAAGCCACCCGACTCGGAATCGTTATCGCCAAGACATCACCGACACGGCCTGTGAGCAGGGCTTATCGACAAATACACCCGCTCGTTCGGAGCCCATTCGTCGATAAGCCGCAATCCGGTCGGCTCAGGGCGCTGTCCGACATGTCAGCCCGGGCGTTGGTCTGACATCACGTCACAGCGGCGGGTTCCGGCTCCCGTTGCCCCGCCTCCACCCCCGACTCCCCGGGTGCCGTCTCCCAGTTGGGTTCGTCCTGCTGCTGTGCCGGTACGCCCGACGCCGTCTCCGTCCGCACCGGGCGCCGGAAGGCCGACGTACCGCGTGCGAGGTCGTGTCCGATCGCCGTCGCGTCGAGGTCGGCCGAGGTCCAGTTCTGCCCCTCACGCTGCTCCGAACGGACCTTGAGCCTGCCCTGGACCACGACCGGGTCGCCGACGTTGAGCGACGCCGCCACATTGACCGCCATCTGCCGGTTGGCCCACACCGTGAAGAAGTTGGTGTGCCCGTCGGTCCAGACGTTCTTCTCCCGGTCCAGATACCGCGCGGTCACGGCGAGCCGGAACCGCGCCGACGGCCCCGTCACCGTCTCCCGGTAGGCCGGCCGCGTGGCCACGTTGCCGACGGCGCAGATGATCGTCTCGTTCATGGTGAACCCCTCCCTCGCCCGGCCGCGGAGGGCCGGACGGACATGCCCACGGGCCCGTCCCGTACGGCTGCGTCTGCCACGACGACCACGCGTTTCTCGCGTTGTCGCCGCCGCGTCGATCACGTCCTCGCGATCGCCGCACGACCAGACTGCCTCCGTTCGGCCCGAGCCCGCCGAGCCCTGTGGACCACCGCTGACCTGTGGAAAACTCCCTCACCCGTACGAGTGAGCCTCGGGAGGCCGGTCCACCGTCACCCCGTCTCACCTGCCCCCCGGCCGCGGCCCGTGGCTCACCTCGCCGTCGCTCCGACCCCCGTGACCCGCCCGTACTGCTCCCGCACCTCCCGGTAGCGCAGCAGTTCGGCCGCCACCGGATCCAGCACCCGGGCCCGCCCGCATCCGGCGGCCGCCTCCCGCAATCGCCGCTCCGCGTCGGTGCCGTACCGCCGGGCCGGGCCGCGTGCCGCCATCCGGCAGCTCCACTCGACGAGCGGGCCGCCGACGATGCCGGTGACCATCAACAGCACCGGCACGCCGAGATTGGGCGCCATGAACCCGATGATCTGCCCCAACAGCCACAGCCCGCCCACGATCTGCAGGATGGTCATGGACGCCTGGACGAGCACGGCGGCGGGCCACCAGCCCGGCCGCGGCGGGCGCCCCGGCGGCAGCCCGGCCCGCGCCGCGAGCTCGTCGAGTGCCTCGGGCAGCCCCTGAGAGCCCCGTACGGCCGCCTCGCGCACCGCCTGCGCCCATGGCGCCGGCAGCCCGGCCGAGGCCCGGTCCGCCAGTGTCCGTACGGCCTGCTCGACGCGCTGACGTGCCGTGGCCTCCTCATCGGGCTGCGCGCGCACCGGCAGCCGCCCGGTCTGCGGCTCCAACCGGTCCTGGTACCAGCGCCACAGCCGCAGCCAGGGCGTCCCGCACGCGCGGTTGGCGTTGCGCAGCCACGCCCGTTCGGCCGCCTCGCCCGCGGCCGTGGCGCCCACCGCGTCCGCGAGCCGGGCGGCGAACTCGTCGCGCGCCTCCTCGCTCAGCCCCGTCCGCCGCCGCGTGGCGTACACCGGCCACAGGCCGACCGCGGCGGCGTCCACGTCGGCCGAGATCCGGCGTGCCGGGGCGCCGCGTTCCGCCACGAACTGGCCCAGCGCCTCACGCAGTTCGCCGACGCCGTCCCCGGTGAGCGCGGACAAGGCGAGCACGGTCGCGCCAGGTTCGCCGTACTCCCCCAGGGCGATGCCGTCCTCGTCGAGGAGCCGTCGCAGGTCGTCGAGGACCTGGTCGGCGGCCTCGCCGGGCAGCCGGTCGACCTGGTTGAGGACGACGAACATGACCTCCGCGTGGCCCGCCATGGGCCGCAGATAGCGCTCGTGCAGCACGGCGTCCGCGTACTTCTCCGGGTCGACGACCCAGATGACGGCGTCGACGAGCGTCAGGATGCGGTCCACGTGTTGGCGGTGCTGCACCGCGGCGGAGTCGTGGTCGGGCAGGTCGACCAGGACCAGCCCGCGCAACTGCGCGTCGGTGTCGCCGTTCTGCAGGGGGCGGCGGCGCAGTCGCGGCGGGATGCCGAGCCGTTCGATGAGGCTCGCGCCGCCGTCGCTCCAACTGCACGCGATGGGCGCGGCGGTGGTGGGCCGCCGTACCCCGGTCTCCGAAATGGGCACTCCGGCAAGCGCGTTGAACAGCTGCGACTTGCCGCTGCCGGTCGCGCCCGCGATGGCGACCACGGTGTGCTGCCCGGAGAGCCTGTGCCGCGCCGCCGCCTCGTCCAGCACCCGTCCGGCCTCGGCGAGCGTCCGGCTGTCGACGCGGGTGCGGGAGAGTCCGACCAGTTCCCGCAGGGCGACGAGACGCGAGCGGAGCGTGCTGTCGTACGTGAGCGGGGCGGCGGACTGTGCGCTGTGCGCCCGGCTCTCCGCCAGGGCCGCGTGCTCGGCGGCGGCCCCCTCGGTCACCCGGCGAGCGATGAGCCCGTCGTCCCAGGAGTCCGCGGGGTCCGCTGAGGCCTTGGTGTCCCCGGAATGCCCGGAGTCCGTACGGCCTGAGTCGCCGCTCTCCACGCGCGCGTGGTGCTCGCGGGCTTCCGCCCGGTGGCTGTCGTCGCCGTTGGCCTCCTGGTGGCCCTTCCCGGAAGAGCTCTCGCCCTTGAGGCTGTTCTCCCGGTCGTCGTCCTTGGGCACCGTGTCCCCCGCGTGGTCGGCGTGCTCGGTGTGGTCCTGGTCAGTGACGGCGGTCACCGGTCACCTCTCCTTCTGCAGTACGGACAGCGCGGCGATGAGCTCGGCCTGGGGCTCGGGGTGGACGTCGAGGGCGTCCAGGGGGGCGAGCCGGCGTTCGCGCTCGGTGTGCATCACCCGGTCCACGTGCTCGGTGAGCAGCCGTCCGCCCCGGTCGCGCAGCCGCAGCGCCCCGTGCGCCCCGATCCGCTCGGCGAGTCCCTCGCCCGCCGAACGCGCCCGGCGCCCGCCCAGCAGCGCCGTGGCGACCAGGGCGGCGACCGCCTCGGGGTCGGGCGCCACGCTCCGGTCGAGGGCACGCACCTCGTCCTCGGCGTACTCCTCGAGCTCCCGCCGCCACCGCCGTACGGCCATCCCGATCCGGTGCTCGGCGCTCTCCAGGGACGGGTCACGGTCCGCCAGTTCCGGGGCGCCCGCCGCGGGTTCGCGCCGCCAGGCGTCGTCCACGCGCTCGTCGGCGGCGGTCACGGCGCACAGCAGCAGCGCGGCCAGGCTCTCCACGAGCGCGTCGAGCAGTTCACCGGCGCTGCAGTCGAGCGGAAACGCGCGCCACCGCTTCAGCGCGTCGCCGGCGAGTACGGCCCCCGACTGCAACCGCCCACGCACGCGCGTGTGCTCGCTGTCGTACGCCCCCTCGACGGCGGAGGTGAGCCGCAGGGCGGCGGCGTACTGGGCGGCGGCGGCTCCGGCGAGTTCGGGCAGGCGGGCCTTGAGGGAGTTCAGCACCCCGTGCGCGGTACGGGCCAGGACGTGCTGCCGCGCCGCCGGGTCCTGCGTCACATGGACGAGCCAGGTGCGCAGCGGCGCCACGGCGGTGGCCGGCAGCAGCCCGCCGCCCCAGGCGGACTCGGGCAGTTCGGGCACGGTGAAGCGCGGTACGTCGCCGAGGCCGGCCTTGGTGAGCAGTGCGCCGTACTGGCGGGACACCTCGGAGACGACCTGGTGCGGCACGCGGTCGAGGACGGTCACCAGGGTGGCGTCGTACTCCTTGGCGGTGCGCAGCAGGTGCCAGGGGACGGCGTCGGCGTACCGCGCGGCCGTGGTGACCATCACCCAGATGTCGGCCGCGCAGATGAGTTCGGCGGCCAGGACGCGGTTGTCGGCGACCAGGGAGTCGATGTCGGGGGCGTCGAGGAGGGCGAGGCCGCGGGGCAGTGTGTCGGCGGTCTCGACGCGCAGGACGCGCGTGGGGTCCTCGCCGGGGAGCAACAGGTCCTCCGCCGCCTCCTGATGGGGCACCCACACGCGTGTGAGGTCGGGCAGCACCCGCATGCCGCTGAACCAGTGATGGTCCTCCGGATGGCAGACGAGCACCGGTGTCCGTGTGGTCGGCCGCAGCACGCCGGCCTCGCTCACGCGCCGCCCCACAAGGGAGTTGACGAGGGTCGACTTCCCGGCCCCGGTCGATCCCCCCACCACGGCCAGCAACGGGGCTTCGGGCTCCCGCAGGCGGGGCACCAAGTAGTCGTCGAGCTGCGCGAGGAGTTCGTCGCGGTTGGCACGCGCGCGTGGAGCCCCCGCCAGGGGCAGCGGGAAGCGTGCGGCGGCGACACGGTCGCGCAGGGCGGAGAGTGCGTCGAGCAGCTGAGGCCGTACGTCCAAGGTCACCACATGCGAAGAATGCCCAATTTTAGGGGAATTCTGAAGCATATAGGCATGTCTGCGCGCCGACCGGACACAAGGGGCAGAAGGGACGACTGGGGCGAGGGCACAGTCCAGGCATAACGAGTGCACAACACCCGGTGCGCGTGGCGCCAAAAGCGATGCACGATTCGTACCTGCCTGCGATTATCAGGACCGCTTCACCGAACCTCCACATCGAGCCACGGAGGCGAAGCAACAGGGACACGGATGCGGGAGCCCTATCCTTGTCCCCGGCGACGTCACGGATCGGCCCACACCCGGGCACCCAAGACAGAGGCCACACACTCGGCCCCCGTAGCTCAGTGGATAGAGCAGGCGCCTTCTAAGCGCTTGGCCGCAGGTTCGAGTCCTGCCGGGGGCGCCCAGTCTCCGCCCTCCTCCGGGAGGGCGTTTTTGCTGGTCAGGGCCAGCATCGCTCGACACGACAAAGCCCCGGCCCCTCCCCTGACGATCAAGGGAGGACTCCGGGGCTGTCCGGCTGTCACCGGGTTTTTGCGGGTGGCTCTGTCGAATACCCGTCGAAATTCTTTGGCCGAAGATCACCCGGCATCGGGTACGCGGCCCGGCGCACGCGGCGGTATCGGCCTGTACGCCTGCGACATCGCCCGCGACTCGGAACCTCCGGCCACCGGCTGTCCGCGGTCGGCAAGTGCCCTGTCCCGGAAGGTGTTTGCGAACCTTGCGCGTCGCCCGCGACGACATCCGTGGGCACAGCCCCGACACGCTCCCTCGGAAGCACCTCGAGCCCGTGTTCGTCCGCGCCAACGGCTGACCGCGAGCCGGATGTCTCAGCGGGCCCGGACGGCCGGCAGGGTCAGGTCGAGCAGCGTGTCGAGCCGTTCCTCGGGGCCGCCGGTGATCGTGTGGACGGCGGCACCGGACGAGTGGAGGGTGTCCAGGAGCAGCCGGTCGGAGAGGGTGCGGAAGTGCTCGCCGATCGGCGGCGGGTCGTCGTGGAGCGGGAACGCCACCGGGAGATGGACGAAGGCGTCGTACGAGGCGAGCGCGCGGTGCAGGAACTCCCGGCCCAGATGGTCGAGCACACTGCGGTAGGGGTTGTCGGGGGCGGCCGTCACGAGCTGCGGTCCCCGATCGCTCCCGGGATGCAGGCCGACGGCGAGCCGTACGGTGGCGTAGACCCATTCGTGGAGGAGGGAGCCGTCGGAGAGGAACCCCTCCGGGTGCGCGGCCTCGGCGAGGAGTCGTTCGGCGTGGCGGCGCACGACGAGCTGGATGAGTTCGGATTCACTGGCCTCCTCCAGCGGCTTGGGCCGACTGCCGTGGGGGTCGCGCATGGGAGTGCCATGGGCGGCGGGCAGCCCGGTGCGGGCGGTGGCGGCCCTGATCAGGGTGGTCTTACCGGCTCCGTAGGCGCCGACGACGGCAATCCTCACAGCAGTGCTCCTGGCGGGGACGGGTTCGGTTCGGGCAGCGGTACGGCGAGGGGCGCGGGCGCCTTGGGCAGCCGGTGCCAGCCGTGGTGGGCGGCGAGGCGCCGCAGGTCCGGGTCGTCGCCGACGATCACGGCGCGGCCGGTCAGGGACAGCAGGGGGGCGTCGGAGACATGGTCGCCGTAGGCGGTGGAGGCGGTCAGATCGATGCGATGGGCGGCGGCCAGTTCCCGTACGGCCGCGGCCTTGGCGTCGCCGATCATCGGCTGGTGCGGCCGATCGGCGAGCCGACCGGTGTAGGTGCGGGCGACCGGGGTGATCTCGGGCTCGGTGCACAGCAGATGATCCGCTCCGCAGTGCTCCAGGAGGGGCAGGAGCACCGCCGGGAAGGAACCGGAGACCAGGACGACCGGGTGGCCCTCCCGGCGGTGGGCGTGCAGGGCTTGGAGGACGGGCTCGTGGAAGAAGGCGCCCTGGGCCAGCTCGGCTTGGAACCAGTCTTCGGCATACCGTGCGATCGCGGCGGCCGGGGCTCCGGTCAGCAGCCGGAAGTAGGCGCGGTTGGTCTCCTCCCGGCTGACGCCGGCCGTGGTCATGGCCTTCAGCCGCTGCCGTTCCCGTACGGCGTCGTGCGGAGGTCTGCCCCGGGCCGCGTACCAGTACTCCAGGAAGCGGAAGAGGGCAGTGCCGCGGGTCAGGGTGTTGTCGACGTCGAAGAAGGCCGCGGGGCGGTGCTCGGCGGAGGTCATGGCGGTCCATCCCGATGGAAGGGCGCGGCCGGCCCGGGCGGGGCCGGCCGCGCGGGTGGTCAGGGGGACGGCCGGGTCAGGCGCCGGCGCCCTTGGCGGCCAGGAGCTCGGCGGTCCGGGCGGCGGTGCCGGCCTCCTGGAGCTCGTCGTCGGCGACCTCGATGCCGTAGCGGCGGCTGAGGTCCACGGCTACCTCGACGAGGATGAGCGAGTCGAAGCCGAGGGCCTCGAACTCGGTGTCGACGGTCATGGTCTCGGCGGGCGCCTCGTATTTGTCGACGAGGAGCTTCAGGACCGCGTCGGCGAGGGCGGCGACGGAGGCGGACGTCACGGAGCTGCTCATGGAAGGGTGTTTCCTCTCCGGTTCGGTGTGGTGCACGGTTCCGGTGCGTTGCGCGCGGGGTGTCCGCGCCTGTGACGTGCGTGCGGGATGCGCCGGGTGCGGCGTCGACGTGGCGGCGCCGTCAGGCGGGGGTGATGTCCGGCCAGGTGAGGGCGGCGGATCCCCAGGTGAGGCCGCCTCCGAAGGCGGTGAGCAGCAGGCGCTCGCCGGTGCGGAGCTCTCCCGCCGTCGCCGCGTCGGCCAGCGCCAGGGGGATGGACGCGGCGGAGGTGTTGCCGACCTTGTCCAGGTTGGTGACGGAGCGATGGGGCTCCAGCCCGAGCTGCTCGGCGACGGCCTTGAGGATGCGGAGGTTGGCCTGGTGGCCGACCAGGTGTCCGACCTGGTCGGTGGTCCAGCCGACGCGGCCGAGCAGGGCGAGCGACGATTCCGACATCCGGTGGACCGCTTGGGCGAACACCTTCTTTCCCTGCATGGTGAAGTAGTGGTCGTCATCGGATGCGGCCACCCCGCTGGAGCGCTGTCGGGAGCCGCCCGCCGGGATCGTGATGAGGTCCCTGCCGGTGCCGTCGCTGCCCAGGTCGAAGCCGAGCAGCCGGCCCGGCTCGTCGGGGGCGCCACGGCCCAGCACGACGGCACCGGCCCCGTCGCCGAAGATCACGGAGGTGGTGCGGTCGTTGGGGCTGAGGATGGTGGAGTAGGTCTCGGCCCCGATGACCAGCCCCCGTTCGACCCGGCCCGCCTCGATGGCGTTGGCGACCGCTTCGAGAGCGTAGACGAAACCGGAGCAGACCGCGGCGATGTCGTAGGCGGCGGCGTTGGCGAGGCCGAGGCGAGCCGCCACGTCGGGTGCGGTGCCCGGGCAGGGGTGGTCGGGTGTGGTGGTGGCGACGATGAGCAGGCCGATTTCGGCTCCGTCATCGAGGCCGGCCGATTTCAGGGCGCGGCGGCCGGCCTCGGTGGCCAGGTCGCCGGTGGACTGGCCGGGGCGAACCCAGCGGCGCTCCTTGATTCCGGTGCGGGTGGTGATCCACTCGTCGGAGGTGTCGAAGAGGGTGGCGAGTTCGGCGTTGGTGACGCGTCTGGGCGGCAGGTGGGTTCCGAGCCCCCGCAGGACGGCGTACGACATGGAGGTCCCCCGTCTGTGTCTGTGGGTTGTCGTTGTCTCTTCTTGTGCGGCTCTCTTCAGTGACGGCTGTGGGGGTACGGGGTTCAGGCGGCGCGGGTGAGTTCCGAGCTGGTGTCGATGAGCGCGTACTCCGCCTGTGCCTTCTCGATCGCCTCGTCGATGCTCACCACGGGCTTGAAGCCGTAGATGTCGACGATCTTCTGCAGGCGCTCGGGGATGGTGCCGCCCACCGTGTGGTACGGAATGTTGAGTTCCTTGAGCGTCTTGAGCATCAGCTCGTCCGCAAGGGACCGGAAGCGCTCGTTGACCGGGCGGTGACCGTCAGGGACCAGCGGGAACTCGATGGGCAGGTGGACGAAGGAGTCGTAGGTGGCCTTGGCGTGCTGCTTGGCGGGTACCGCCATCTGGTCCAGGACCTTGGCGTAGAAGCTGATCTCCTCGGTGAGTTCGATCGTCTCCAGGTCGATCGACTCGTTGGGGTTGATGCCGACCAGGACCCGGACGGTGCCGTAGGCCCACTCGTGCAGCGAGGAGCCGTCTGAGACGAAGCCGTCGGGCAGGTGTGACTCGTTGACCGCGCGCTCCTGGTTGCGCCGCATGATCAGCATGATCAGCTCCGGCGGGGTGCACTCCTCCAGCGACTTGCCGGGGATGGATATGGGCAGCAGTTCCCGCATGGTCTTGGCGGCGGAGCGGGGCAGGCCGGTGAGATGCGAGACGGCCATCGTGGTCAGGGTCTTGCCGACGGAGTAGGTGCCGGCGATGGCGAGCTTCATGTGCTTCTCCCGTGAGTGGTGGAACCTGGGTTCAGGTGGCGGATCGCGGCAGCCGATGGGCCACCGAGCAGACGACCGTGATGTCGGCGAGGTGCGCGACGATGTCCGCGCGACGCCAGGTCTCGCCATGGCGGTTGCCCAGCAGCAGGGCGTCGCGCAGTTCCGCGCGCAGCGGCAGAGGGCCGCCGTCAGCGGCGGTCCGGGGCCGGTGCGGGGTGGTGGTCTCCAGCAGCGTGCTGCGCATCCACAGGGTGTCGGAGGCGGCCCGCTCCACGCTGTCCAGTTCGTACAGCAGGACCTGTCCGACCTGGAGGGCCGTCACGAAGGCGTCCACCAGGTGCACGGACGGCTGGTGTTCGCCCTCCATGCCGCCGAGGGGGCCGTCGGGTCCGTCGGTGAGGCGTACGTCCGCGGTGGCGCCGTCGGTGCCGGGCCTGACCTGCACGCTCTCGACACGCTGGCCGCCGAGCCGGCGGGTGTCGCCGTAGCCGCCGGCGCGGACCGCCGGCTCGGCGCCGGGACGCTCGCCCGGCCGGACGTCCGGGTGATCGGCCTCCAGGCGGATGCGCAGGGTGCCCACGGTGGCCTCCACGGCGGTGCGGGCGCGGCCGGGTTTCGGCGCGGGCAGCCGCTCGGCGACGTACGCGGTGACCGGGAAGCCGGCGAGGTCCTCCTCCACCGGGCGGGAACCCGCCTTGATGCGGACCCGGGCGAGCCATACGGTGGCCAGCTCCCGCTCGGTCAGGCCGAGTTGGGCGGTGAGCAGGGCCTCGGTGAGCTGGGCGCCGAGCAGCAGGACGTCGACGGTGGACAGATGGGGCCGCTGGTCGACCTCGCCCTTGCGGGACCAGTCGCTCGGGTAGACGACCTGTGCGGTGGCGCCCAGCCGGGGTGCGTCGGCGGCCGTGCCGGCCGCCTCGGGTATGTGGAAGCCGGTCAGATGATGCCGGGCGCGCTTGTAGCCCTCCCCGAAGAAGCGTCGTTCGGGGGCTCCGAGGTAGTCGGAGACGTCCGCGAGGTACCGCGGCGCGGCGGCGGACAGCAATGACGAAGTGGAGTGACCAGACATCGGGTTCCTTCCTCGGGTGTGGGCGAGGTCGGTGCGGGGTGCGGGGTGTGGGGTGCCCCGCACCCGGGAGAGCGGCCGAGTCGCCCGTTACTGGGCTGCGGTGAGGCTGGGCTCCTCCTCGCCGGCGACGTGGAGCGCGGCGGGCGCGGCGGACTTCGCTGTGCGCAGCAGGGCGGCGATGACGACGGCGCTGGCGAGGACCACGAGACCGTCGACGAGGATGGCGAAGGTGGTGCCGTCGAGGACGCCGGCTGAGGAGGCGACGCCGTTGTTCAACTGCCCGTACCGGGAGGCGGCGACGGCTGACATCACCGGGATGCCGAGGGTGAATCCGATCTGCTGGGTCATGGCGGCCAGACCGGTGGCCAGCCCTTGCTCGCTGTCCTGGATGCCGGAGGTGCCGACGACGGTGTACGAGACGATCGCCAGGACGTGGCCGAAGCCGCCGACGAACGTGGTGACCAGGACGGCGGCGATGCCCCCGCCCTTGTTTTCCCCAAGCCAGAACAGCACGCCGGTCATCACGCCCTGCACGGCGAGGCCGAGGACCAGGCCGCCCTTGGCGCCGGTGCGGGCGAGGATCCGGGAGGCAAAGGTGCCGCCGAGGAAGGCACCGAGTCCGAGGAAGCCGAACATCAGGCCCGTCTGGAACGGGGTGAGACCCAGCACCTGCTGGAGGTAGAGGGTGAGCAGGAAGGAGAGCGCGGACTCCATGGAGAAGGTGATCAGACCGCCCAAGTTGCCCCACTTGACGGAGTTCGCCTTGAGGATGCGCACCGGCGCAAGCGGCGCCGCGGCCCGCAGTTCGATCACGTAGAAGGACACCAGCAGAACGGCGGCGACCAGCAGGGGGCCCCAGGTCTGCGCCGAGGCCCATCCCTCGCGCTCGGCGCTGGTGACGCCGTACACGAAGGCGAGCAGGCCCACGGTGACGGTGACGGAACCGGGCACGTCCAGCTTGGGCCGGTCCTCGGCCACCGACTCGCGGATCACCGCGATGCCGGCGATGAACAGGGCCACGCCGACCGGGACGTTGATGAAGAAGTCCCAGCGCCAGGAGAGCACGTCGGTGAGTACTCCCCCGAGCACCGCCCCCGCGGCGAAGCCGAGGGAGAGCAGGGCGCCGTTCAGACCGAGCGCCTTGGTGCGCAGCGGTCCCTCCTCGAAGCTCGTGGTGATCAGCGCCATGCCGGACGGAGTGACAACCGCGGTGGCCAGGCCCTGCAACACCCGGGCCACGATCATCAGCTCGGGGCTGGTGGCGAGCCCGCCGAGCAGGGAGGAGACGGTCAGCAGCGCCATGCCGACCAGGAAGAGCCTCTTACGGCCCACCAGGTCGCCGATGCGTCCGAACAGGAGCATGAAACCGGCGGCGGTCAGCGCGAAAGCGGTGGACACCCACTGCAGGTTGTCGAGCCCGAACCCGAGGTCCGAGCCGATCTTCGGCAGGGCGACGGTGAGGATGGAGAAGTCGACGGCGAACATGAACTGCGCGCCCAGCAGGACGACGAGGATCGTCTTCTGCCTGCCCGTCATGGAGAGTGGTGGGGACTGTGTCTTCGGCATGGCCAGAAGCCTCGCGCCGGGCGCGATCATCTGACAGTGCGCGCTCAACATATTGGTCGCCGCAACAGGCTGGGCCTCTTGCGTACGCGCCGGAGCGCGGCCGGAGGGCCGGGGCGTGATGTGCACCCCGGCCCTCCGACCGATCAACCGCCTTGGCAACACGTCCTGTTCAGTCCAGCGGCTGCCACTCGTGTCCGGCGTCCGACGCCGTCACCCTGCCGAAGACCACGTCCGCGAAGTGCCCGGCGTAGCAGACGGTGTCCGGCCGGGCGGCCTCCTCCAGGACGGCCCGGCGGGTCGCGATCGCCTGCCCGCCCACGCTGTCGAAGAACACCGGCCAGGCGGGGTTCGCCACCTGAGCGGGCGAGTGCAGGGCGTCCCCCAGCACCAGCACCCGCCGGACACTGTCGTCCCCTGCGTCACCGACGTCCACCATGTATCCCGCGTGCCCGCCGGTGTGGCCGGGCCACTCCCGGAGGGTGACGCCGGGGAAGACCTCGCCGCCGTCCGGTACCGTACGGACCCGTCCGGCCGTCCGCGCCGGAAGCAGGCTGCCCCGCTCGCGCCACTCGGCCGCCGACAACACGACGGACGTGACGCCCCCGAAGTGGGACCCGCCGTCCGCCAGCGCCCAGCCGATGTGGTCGTCGTGCAGATGGGTGAAGGCCAGCGTGTCGACGGCCTGCGCACGCACCCCCACCGCGTCCAGCTGCACGATCAGCTCGCCGCCCGCCAACTCGCCCAGGGCGGGATGGGATTGCGCCGCCTCCAGGCGCCGGGGCCCGAATCCCGCGTCGATCAGCAGGGAGCGGCCCCGGTGCTCGATCAGCAGGCCGCCCACCGAGGCGACCAGGAAACCGTCCGGATCCTGGTACGGGGCGAGCGCGGCAAGGTCGTCCGGACCGAGTCCGGTGAACCAGCCGTCGGGCCTCAACTGCACCATCCCGTCCGGGACATGGGTCAGCCGAAAGTTCCCGAGGGTGAGGGACCGCAGGGGCGAGGGACGCGTCAGCCGCTCCAGCGGCAGCGCAGAAGACATGACGAGGCCACTTTCTGAAGAGAGGGAATTGCTGCCCGAAGAAGCAACAGGGCACAAAAAGGGGCTGGTTGTCGTCCCGCCCGACTCGGCGGGACGACAACCAGCCCTCAGGCTGCCGAACCCGTCACCTTCCGCTGCAGAGTGAGCAGCGGCAGGGCGCGCTCCGCCCGGGTGCCGGGGACCGGCATGAAGACGGTCAGCCGCAGTCCCAGCCGGGGGGTGAAGTCCAGTGTCGTGCGCCGCAGGGACAGCTCACCCGCCCGCGGGTGCTGGAGCAGGTCGATGCCGCAGGAGTCCTCCTGGACCTCCTGCGCGTTCCACAGCTTCGCGAACTCCTCGCTCCGCGCGAGCAGTCGGTCCACCATCGACTCCAGCAGCGGATCTGCCGAGTGGTTCGCGGCGTGCGCCCGGAAGCGCGCCACCACCGTGGCCGAGTCCTGCTCCCAGTCGGGATGCCGGGAACGTGTCTGCGGATTGAGGAAGAAGTCCTCCAGGAGGTTGCCGCAGCTGCTGTCCAGGGCCAGCAGTTCGCGGGCGGCGTCGTTGGCCACCACCACGTTCCACACCCGGTCGGCGATGTAGGCCGGGTTGGGCAGCCAGTTGTCGACGAAGGGCCTGAAGGACTCCGCGTCCGGCGCGGGCGAGGAGGCGAAGTGCGACGAGCCCAGGCCGGCGAGGCGCCACACGTACTGGCGCTGGGTGTCGTCCAGGTTGAGGACTCTGGAGATCGCTGCCAGCACCTCGGCCGACACGTTCTCGGCCCGTCCCTGCTCGATCCACGTGTACCAGGACACCCCCACACCGGCCAGGAGAGCCACTTCCTCACGGCGCAGCCCGGGTGTCCGGCGCACTCCGGCCGCCGGGAGACCCACTTCAATGGGGTTCACCTGCCCCCGGCGCACCTTCAAGAATTGTCCGAGTTCCTTTAACTGACGGCCAGTCGGCATGACACTCCGCCCCTTTGTCCAGCCGTGTGCACTGAGATATACGCCACCCTACCCACTCGTCCGCCTGCCATGGGCGACACGTGGCAGGCATTACACCGCGATGATCGGACACCGAAACGCACGTACGCGAGCGGGCGTTGGGGGACGGAACCAGCGTCGAGCACTCTTCTCCTCCGGGGGAAGTCACCGTGTGTCAGCGAATCGGACGCGGCCGGCACGCCCGGCGCGACGCCGCACACGGGAAGCTCTAGTCGAGCCCGCCAAAGCACGCCTTAAGGCTGTGCGCCGTTAGGCCGGCTTTAGACCGCTCGCCAACGATGCCCCGGTCCGTGGCCCACGTCGCCCGGGAGGGCAGGAACCAGTGAAGACCGTCATCGACCTCCGGCAACCGCGGGACAGCGCGTCCATCCGGCTGCTGTGCTTCCACCACGCGGGCGGCGCGGCCTCCTCGTTCGCCGCCTGGCGGGACGGACTCGGTCCCGGTGTCGCGGTGGTACCGGTGCAGCTGCCGGGACGGGAACGCCTGGTGCGCGAGCCGCGGTTCCGGAACTTCGACAGGCTGGTGGACCGGCTCGACGAGCAACTCGACCCCCTGCTGGACGATCCGTACGCGGTGTACGGGCACAGTCTGGGCGGCATGATCGCCCATGAGCTGACCCGACGCCGGCTGGCGACGGGACGGCGTGCGCCGGAGCTGCTGATGGTGGGAGCCTGCCCGCCGCCGCATCTGGCGCGCTCCGCCGTCTTCCCGTGGGATGCCTCCGACGCGGAACTCATGTCCTGGATACGGGACCTGGGTGGCGTACCGGACCGGGTGCTGCGGCATCCGGAGTGGCTGCGGAGGTCCGTCGCGCTGCTGCGGGACGACCTGTGCCTCGCGCACAGCCGCCCGCACCGAGCCGTCGTACCGCTGCCGGTACCGGTGCGCGTGCTGGCGTCGGCCCGTGACCCGCTGCTCACTCCGGCGCAGGCCCGGGAGTGGGCGCGGCACACCACACACGACGTACAGGTCCACATGATGCCGGGCGGTCACTTCTTCCACCGCGAATTCCCCGAGGCCACGCTGGAGGTGATCGGCCGGCTGCTTCAGCACTGTGAACACCAGGCTTCCAGCTCGTCAAATCAATCTTTCACCAACGCAAGAACACCACAAAAGAACTGTTTCACATAGATTCGATCGTTACCACTCAACAATTTCCCTCCCGCATGACAACGGAATGGTTATGGTTGAAACAAATGGCCGGACGGGGGAAAGGTTTCAGCCATCGTGGAAACATCCGTGCGCTCTGATGAATCCGCACAGCTTCTGCGCGCGCTGGAAGGGATTGCGGTAGGCCACGGCGGCATCGTCGAACTGCACGGCGACCCCGGCACGGGAAAGACCCGGCTGCTGACGTGGCTGATGGCCCGGGCGCGGGAGCGGGGAGTCCAGGTGCTCGACGGCCGCTGCCATCCCACGGAGCGCGACGCCTTCTGCGTCTTCACCCGGGCCCTCAGCGACCTGGTGACTCCAAAACGGCTGGCCCGGCTCTCCCCCGCCCACGCCGACCTTGTCCAGGCGGGACTGTGCGCCCGGCGCGGCCGTACCGATCCCGCGCCCCGGCCGCTCCCGCTCTCCCAGGCGGTGCGCGCCCTGCTGGCCGACGCCGCCGACGAGGGACTGCTGCTGGTGCTCGACGACTTCCACTGGGCCGATCCGCTGTCCCTGGAGTTCGCCGACCACCTGGTGCGCTGGTCGCTCAGGGCGCCCGTCCTCATCGTCATCGCCCACCGCCCCCGGCAGGCCGGCCCGCTGCTGCTCAGCACGCTCGCCAACGGCGCCGAGCAGGGCCGGGTGACCCGCATCGCGCTGCGCCCGCTCCGCCTCGAACAGGCGGCCCGGCTGCTGGACGTGCGGCCCGACACCGACTGGCTGCCGCCGGTGCACCGGGAGAGCGAGGGCAACATCCTCAGCCTGCTGGTGCTCGGCGAGTCCGCACCGCTCAGGCCTCACTTGTCCGCCGGCCTGGTCGCGGGCCGACTGGCCCCGCTCGCCGCCGAGTTGGAGCTGCTGAGCCCGAGCGAACGCCTGGTGGCCGAATCCGGCGCCGTGCTCGGCAACCGCTTCACCAGAGAGGAGCTGACGGCCGTCTCCGAGCTGCCCTTCCCCGAGGTGTGCGCGGTCGTCGCCGAGTTGATCCGGCACGACATCATGCGCCCGCTGCCGCTGACCGCCTCCCGGTTCACCTTCCGTCAGCCGATGGTGCGCGAACTGCTCAACCACCGGGCGGACCGCTGCTGGCAGCAGCAGGCCCACCGCAGGGCCCTGGCTCTGCTCAACCGCAGGGCCGCCCCGGCCACCGAGCGGGCGGCGCACATCGAGCTGTCCACCGACAGCTTCACCCGGCAGGACCTGGAGACGCTGGCCCGGGCCGGCGAGGAGGCGGTGCTCAGCGCCCCCGAGGACGCCGTGCGGTGGCTGTCGCTCGCGCTGCGCGGCCTGCCCTCGGACGACGGGTCGACAGGCCGGCTGCTCGGCCTGATCCCGCCGCTGACCCGTGCCCTGCGGTCCACCGACTATCTCGACGACGGGGAGGCACTGCGACACCTGATCGGCGAGGACTCCGGGACCCGCCCGGTCGAGGCCCGCTGTGCGGCGATACGACTGTGTGTGCTGGCGGAGTGCCTGCAGGGACGGTTCACCGACGCCGACGCGCTACTCCGAGCCGAACTCGCCCGGCTCGGCTCCGACACCACCGATCGGGACACGTCCGCCCGCCTGACGGTCCTGCGCGGCACCGTGGCGTCCCTGCGCTACGACGCCGAACTGCCCGCCATGGCTTCCACCGCACTGCTGCTGGCCCGCTCCGGCGGCCGCCCGGCGACCCTGGCCGCCGCCCTCTCGCTGCACGCCCTCGCCGAACTGACCGCCGGCCGCACCACCCAGTCCCTGGCCGCCTACTACGCCGCCGTGCGCCAGATGGACGCGCTACCGGACGCCGAACTGCGCCCGCACACCGAGTACCTGTCCCTGCTGGGCTGGTGCGCCTCCTCGCTGGGGCGTCCACGCGAGGCGGAGTCCTTCTACGACCGCGGGATCGCCGTCTCCGCGCACGGCGCGCCCGACGTCGTCCTCCCCGTGCTGCTCAGCGGTCGGGCCGAGGCCCAGTTGCGCCAGGGCCGGCTCAGCGACGCCCGGCGCTCGGCCGCCGAGGCCGGACGGCTGGCCGGGCACTTGGGCGCGGACCGGCTGCGCGCTTATGCGACGGCACAGGAAGCGCTGTGCGCCACCTACGCGGAACCGCCGGGCAGCACCCGCGCCTCGGCGCGCACGCAGGAGGCGCTGCGGGTCCTGCACCCGGCGAGCGGCGCCTGGCACGCCGTCGCCGTTCTCACCATCGCCGAGTCGCTGCTGCTCTCGGACAGTCCGGAGCGCTGCACGGACCTGCTTCTCGACCTGGCCGCCCCCGACCTCGACACCCTCACCCTTCCGCTGCGCGCCCGGGCCTGCGAACTGCTCGCCCTGGCCGCCCTTGCCTGCGGCACCCCCGTCGCGCCGTGGGCCGACCGTGCCGCCCAGGTGCTGCGGGCCTGCCCGCTGCCGCAGATCCGGGCCTACGCGCTCATGGCCCGAGGCCACGAGTCCGTCCAGCGGAAGGACCCGACCGCCGCGGTCACCGCCTACCAGGAGGCCGAACGGCTCACCCAGGGACCCGAGTTGAGGTTGCAGCGCCTGTGCGCGGCCGTGGCGTCCGCGCGGGCGGCCGGGTCCGGCGGGCGGCCCGAGGAGGCGGCGAGGCTGTGGGCCGCCGCGAGGGAACTCGCCGGCCGGCTGCGTGTCCTGCGCTTCGCGGGGCCGCCGTCCGACGCCTGCCGGAGCGACGACGTGTCGCCCGAACCCGCGCCGACCGGGCCCGAGCTCACCTCGTTGACCCGACGCGAGTTGGATGTGGCGCGTCTGGTCGGCATGGGCCGGCGTACTCGTGAGGTCGCCGGGGCGCTGAAGGTGAGCCCGCGCACCATCGAGGTTCATCTCTCCCGCATTTACCGGAAATTGGGCATCGGCTCTCGCGCCGAGCTGGCCAGACTGATGGCCGTACGTGCTTCTACTGATGCACGCACATTGAGATCCTGAGAGGCTACACCTATCTCGATGAGGAGAGCCCGACCCGGGCGATGCGAAAAATGGACAAACCTTTAATCAAGGGAAGGTCCGTCTTCGAACATTCCTCGTGGCCGGGTCCCGCGTTTCCCCCCACAAGGAAGGCAGCGTCAATGCGATTCGAGATCTTGGGAAGCCTGCGCGTCACCGACGGCGAGGACGTGTTCACGGTCAGCGCCCCGAAGATGGAGTCCCTGCTCGCGGCCCTGCTGGTACGTGCCGACGACGTCGTGTCCATGGACCAGATGTGCACCGAGATCTGGGGTGACGAGCCGCCGCGCCGGGCCACCGCCGCTCTGCACGTCTATATTTCGCAGCTGCGCAAGCTGCTCGGCCGCGTCCATCAGGGCGAGAGCCCGATCGTCACCCGGTTCCCCGGTTATGCCCTGTGCCTGGGCGACAGTGACCTGGACGCGCACGAGTTCCAGCGGCTGGCCCGGCAGGGCCGGGCGGCGCTCCGCGCCGGGCGGCACCAGGAGGCCTCCGCTGCCTGCGGCCGGGCGCTTGCGCTGTGGCGGGGCACCGTGCTCGGCGAGGTGCGCGGCGGGCCCATCGTGGCGGAGTTCGCCACCTGGGCCGAGGAGACCCGGCTTGAGTGCGTCGAGCTGCGCAACGAGGCGGAGCTGACGCTGGGTCGGCACCGCGAGCTGGTGGGCCCACTGTACGCGCTGGTGAACCGGCATCCGCTGATCGAGGCGTTCCACGGTCAGCTGATGCTCGCCCTGTACCGCTCCGACCGGCGGGCCGAGGCCCTGCGGGTCTTCCAGCAGTTGCGTGAAACGCTCGACCGTGAGCTGGGCATCACGCCGTGCCGGCAGCTGCACGAACTGCACCAGCAGATCCTGGCCGACGAGGAGTCACGCGTGCCGGCCGCGGCGTGAACTCCCCGCGCCGAGCCCGCTCACGCGGCTGCCGCCGCACCGGGAGGTTCATGGCCCGGTGCGGCGGCCGGCGGTGACGCCTGGTCAGCCGGCGGCTTGACCGCGCGGTCGTGCTCCGTGGTCGGGGAGGGTGAGCTTGCCGCCGAACAGGTCGCGGTTCTCCTGGTACCAGCGCGCGGACTCGGCCAGCGGCCGGGCCGAACCGGTGAAGTGGGGAGCCACGTACCGCGCCAGCAGGTCGTAACTGCGCCTGGTCGGCTCCGGGGCGGCCCAGTCCTGGAGATACACCAGGAGGGTGCCGAACCCTCCGGTCTCCTCCTGCATGTGCCGTATGCCCGCCACGGCGTCGTCGACCGAGCCCACGATCACGCTGCCCGCCTCGATGGCGGCCTCGATCGCGTTCTCCGGCTCGACGCCGGGGATGTTCACGTCGAGCCCGCGCAGATCGCCCCAGTACTCGTAGGCCCAGCGCCGGTAGCCGGCCCGCACGTCGTCGATGGCCTGCGCACGCGTCTCGGCGACGTGGATCGGCAGCGTGATCCGCCAGTTCGCGCGGTCGACGGTCCTGCCGTGCTCGGCGGCGGCCTCCTCCGCGTACCGCCACTGCGTCTTCATGTCCGGGGGACGGTGACCGGGCCGCGACACACCGAACGAGACGGTGCTGATGCCGAGCTGTCCCGACAGGCGCACGCTGTGCGGCGAGGCCACGCTGGCGGCGGCGATCTCCACCTTGCCCGCCCGGTAGGGCGCGAGTTGGAGCTTGGCGTCCTGGAGGGTGAACCACGGCGTCTTCCTGGTGACCGGCTGGTCACCGTGCAGCAGTTCCACGACGGCCTCCAGGGACTCCCCGAACATGCGGCGCATCTCGCCCCATTCCCGGCCGAGCATGTGCGCGTCCACCGGGCTGCTGCCCGCGCCGACGCCGAGGATGAAGCGTCCGCGCGTCAGGTGGTCGAGGTGCAGGGCGCGGGTGGCCACCATGAAGGGGTGGTGGTACGGCAGCGTCATCACGCCGGTGGCCAGCTTGATCTGGCGGGTCCGCTCGGCGGCGGCGGCCACGAACAGCTCGGGGACGCCGATGCTGTTCCAGCCCAGGGAGTGGTGTTCACCGATCCAGAATTCGTCGTAGTTGAGCCGGTCGAACAGCTCGATCAATTGGAGATCCCGCTCGAACTGGAGGGTGGGGTCCTCTCCGAGCGGGTGGAACGGGGCCAGAAACGCGCCGAATTTCAGTCGTTCCGGATTCATCAAAAAATCCCCTCTCTGCTTTCGGCGGGGCGTCACCGGAACAAATGGTAGGCGCTGTGCCGGTGCCGGAGAGTGAGTCAGTTTCTCCTATTGTCCGCACCAATATGTTCACCGCCACCAGTACCGGCCACAGCCGGACCAGTTCGCTCTGGAGAGAGATTTTCCGCTCCCCTAATGTGGGCAGTCCTATTCTCGATTACATCAGACAGAGCGGGCGGAGCAGACATATGCGCCTTGGCTTCAGCCTTCCTACGTTCGGTCCGGCTGCGAAGGAGATGAACGGCATCGCGCGATTCGCCGCCGACGCGGAGAAACTCGGTGCGACCAGTCTCTGGGTCGGCGACCGGCTGTTGACCCCGGTGGACCCGACCGTCGGATACACCCCCGATTCCCCCGCCATTCCGGACGAGTTCCGGGTGGCGGCCGACCCGTTGACAGCGCTGGCACTCGCGGCGGCGGTCACCGGCGAGGTCCGGCTCGGCAGCAGTGGCATCAACGCGCCGTGGTACTCGCCGGCGCTGCTGGCCCGCGCGCTGACCAGCGTCGACGTGGCCAGCGGCGGTCGGCTGACGGCCGGGTTCGGCAGTGGCTGGTCGCCCGAGGAGTACGAGGCCGCGGGCGTGCCGTTCGCCGGTCGCGGCGCCCGGCTGGACGAGTTCCTTGACGTGCTGCTGGCCTGGTGGACCGCCGGCCCCGTGGAGCACCGGGGCCCCCTGTTCACGATTCCGGCGGGCCACGTCGACCTCAAGCCGGTGCAGCGGCCGCATCCGCCGATCTATCTGGGCGCCTTCGGACGACGGGCGCTGCGGCGGATCGGAGAGCGGGCCGACGGCTGGATGCCGGTGTGGTGGGCGCCGGAGGCCTTTCCGGCGGCGCGACTGACGGAGGGATGGGCGACCATCCGGCGGGCGGCAGAGGAGGCCGGGCGGGACCCGGACTCGATCGGGTCGATCCTGCGCGTCAACGTGGCGGCCGGCACGCCGGTGTCGGTGGTCGCCGAGGAGGTGCGGAAGATCGGCTCGGTGTTGCCGGCCGAGGACCTCTTCGTCGACTTCACCTTTGTGGCACGGAGCGTCGATCACACCATCGATCTGGCCGGCCGCCTGCTGGAACTGGTCTCGGCGGGCTGACGGAGCGTCCTTCCTGGGCGCTGTGCCCGGTCCGGGGCCGGGCACAGCGCCCTCGACACGGCATGTCTCAGACGGCGACGGCGACTTCGTTGCGTTCGGAACGGGCGATCAACAGCCACGCGCCGACGGCGCCGGCGAGATACGCGATGCCGATCAGCACGAAGCACAGCGCGGGGCCGCGGTTCCAGTCCGCGGTGGTGCCGAGTACGACGCTCATCGCGGCGATGCCCACGAGCGTGCCGATCTGCCGGTTGGCGTTGAGCACCGAGCCGGCCACGTTGGCGTGTTCGGGACCGGCGGCATCCACCAGGGCGGCGGTCATCCCGGGTGAGATGATGCCCGCGCCGATGTTTGCGAGGCCGACGGCCAGCGCCAGCACCCAGTAGGGGGTGGACGAGGACACGGTGACCATGGTCAGCGAGGCGAGGCCGGCGACAAGGAGGAAGACGGTCAGCAGGACGCCGTTGGAGAACCGCGCGGAGATGCGGGAGTAGACGACGTTGGCCAGCGGGAACCAGATCGTCATCGGCAGCAGTTCGAGCCCGGCCCGGAAGGGGCTGGAACCCCGGGCGTGCTGCAGGTACAGGCTCAGCATGAACATGCTTCCGTAGAGCGCGAGATTGAAGAGGAAACCCACCAGGTTCGCGCCGGCGAAACTGGGCCGACGGAACAGGGTCCACGGCATGACCAGGTTGTCAGCACGGCGTTCGCGGACCACCAGCGCACCGGCGGCCACCGCCAGCACGGCGTAGGAGACCAGCATCCCGCCGGCCCCCCAGCCGAGACGCGGGCCTTCGATGAGCGCGAAGCTCAGCGCGGCGAGGGCCACGATCCACAGGAGATGGCCGGGGACGGCCAGTTTGGTGGGGCGCACCTCGGACGGGGAGATGTAGCGCTTGGTCAGCAGCATGCCGACGATGCCGATGGGCAGGTTGAGGACGAAGATGCTCTGCCAGCCGAAAGCGCTGACCAGGAGCCCGCCCACGGTCGGGCCCAGGCCCGCAGACGTGGCCACGATCGCCGACCACAGGCCCAGCATCCGTGTGCGCTCCCGCTTCTCCGGGAACGAGAACACCAGCAGCGACAGCGAACTCGGCATGAACAGCGCGGCTCCCACCCCCTGCACCAACCGCGCGACGATCAGCGCCGCCGCGCTCGGCGCGATCGCGCACCCGAGGGAGGCGACGAAGAAGACCGCCATGCCCCACAGGTAGACGGTCTTCGCGCCGAGCCGGTTGGCCAGGCCGCCGGCCAGCAACAGCAGGGAGCTGAAGACCAGTACGTACCCGTCCACGATCCAGGTGAGCTCGGGCAGCGAGGCGTGCAGACGCTCCTGGATCGCCGAGCCCGCGACGTTGACGACGGTCACGTCCAGCGCGGCCATGACGAACCCGGTCGCGAGCGCGGTCAACCGCAGGCCTGGTGGTACGGGCCGTCGACGCGGTGCCGCGTCACTGGCCAACGACACTGCTGCGGACTCGGCACTGGGCATGGCTTTCCTCCGGAGTACTCGACCATTGAACCGACTACGACGATAGCCGTCAAATTTGATGCCTATCAACCTTTGATGGCTGTCGTACGATGAAGTCGCCGAGTCGGATCCCAGGAAGGCCCAGCCACGTGACCGCACAGCCCACTGAGCGCATCACCGATCACGTCGCCGCCGAGGACATCACCCTCCAGGGCGTGCTGGAGGCGCTGACCGACCCGGTCCGGCGCGGCATCGTCCGGCAACTCGCCGACTCCGAGCGGGACATGGCCTGCGGGACCTTCGACTTCACCGTGAGCCGGTCCACCAGCACCCATCACTTCAAGGTCCTGCGGCGGGCCGGGATCATCCGGCAGCACTACGAGGGCACGGTGAAGCTGAACTCCCTGCGCCGCGCCGACCTGGACCGCGCCTTCCCGGGCCTGCTCGACGCGATCATCGAGGCGGCCCGCCGCGAGGTGAACCGGTAGCCGGCCCGGTGCGTTCCCCTCACTCCGGGACGGGCAGGTAGAGCATGAGCAGCGGCTCCGACCTCTGGTGCAGCCCCAGGACGACATGATGGAACCTGGTTCTGCGGCCGGGAGCGGAGCGAACCTCCACAGTCGCCATCCCCGTGTCCCGGGTCTCGTGCCGCGCCCACAGCCGCTCGAAGTCCGCACTCGCCGAGCACAGCCCACTGGCCATGAGTTCGAAGCGCGGATCGTCGAGGAAGCGCACGGCCTGGACACGGAACTGGCCGACGAGCCGCCCGGCCACCTCCAGCCAGTGCGGATAGCGGCTGCGGTTGCGGGCGTCGGTGAAGAACGACCACATGTAGTTGGAGTCCCCGTCCTGCACACCGAGCACGGTGCGCGCGGGCGCGTTGCTCACCAGGATGTTCCAGTACCGGTCGACCACGAAGGCCGGGGCAGGCTGCCACGCCTGCACGGCGAGCCGGAGCCGGGACACCTCCTCCGAGGTCACCTCCTGACTGGCGGCGGGCGGGTTGACCCCGGCCAGCAGATACAGGTGCGCGCGCTCGGTGCGGTCCAGGTTCAGCGCCTTGCTGACGGAGTCGAGCACGTCCTGGGAGACCTTGGCCCTGCCCTGTTCCAGCCACGTGTACCAGGAGGCGCTCACCCCGGCCAGCACCGCGACCTCCTCGCGCCGCAGGCCCGGTGTGTTCCGGCGCCCGCCCGTCCTCAGTCCGACATCACCGGGTGAGAGTCTCGCCCGGCGCGAGCGGAGGAAGTGGCGCAGGGCCGCGCGCCGCTCCCTGTCGACGTCTCTGATGTTCCCGGTCTCCTCCTGATCCAGAGCGATGCCGCCAACCCTCATGCAATCCACCCTTCACACACGAAGAATCAGTCCGAGTGGCCGGGAACGGGTGACCCGGCCCGGGCCACCGGGAGCGCTCGGTCCGGGCCGTCAGAAGGCGAGGATCAGACGCCCGCGCACACCGCCGGCCTCCAGTCGCCGGTGGGCCTCGGGAGCCTGCTCCGGGGCGAGCACCGCGGCGGTGCGCAGGGTCAGCACGCCCTTCTCCGCCAGGCCGGCCAGCTCCTCCAGGGCCGAGCGCTTGTCGGGATGCCCCGGCACCTGTACCGACAGGACGATGATGCCGCGCTCCGAAGCGAGCTCGTACGGACGGCACTTGGCGAGCCGGCCGCCGTCGCGCACGATGCCCAGGGCGGGGGCGCCGAGGATGGCGGCGTCGACGACCGCGTCGGCCCCTTCGGGCAGCGCGCCGCGATAGGCGCCCACGAGTTCGGCCGGGGTCGCGGCCCGTGGCACGACCACGTCGGCGCCGAGCCCACGGACCAGTTCGCGGTCGCTCTCGGTGGCGTCGGCGACCACACGGAGGCCGCGGTGCTTGGCGAGTTGGACCGCGTACCCGCCCAGCGCGCCGGGCGCCCCCGTCACGGCCAGCGTCGAGCCTTGCGGCAGATCGAGGAGGGAGAGGGCGAGGTGTGCGGTGAGCCCGTTCATGGGCAGACCGGCGACGTCGCGAAGGTCGAGGCCTCGGGGGGCGGCGACGACCTGGTCGCGGGGCACCACGACGTACTCGGCCTGCGCTCCGCCCGCGGCCTGGAAGGGATTGACGAACGTCATGACCGGCTCGCCGATCCCCAGATCGACGCCGTCACCCACCGCGTCGACGACTCCGGAGGCGTCCATGCCCGGCGTGTACGGAGGCTCGAGCCCGGCCGTGGCGGCGGCCAACTGCCCCGAACGCAGCAGCAGATCGGTGGGGTTGACCGCGGCGGCGGCGACCCGTATGCGAACCTGCCCCGGGCCGGGGACCGGGAGCGGACGGTCGACGACCCTCAGCACATCGGGTCCGCCGTACTGTTCGAGTCCGACAGCACGCATGGAGTGAGAGTTCCTTTCACGAAGCGAATCAGGCCGTGGCGGGAATTGCGGTTTCTTCCGAATTCCGTCAACGATGATTCACCGACTACCTGCGCCGAACCAGTTCGCAGACGTCATATTGGCAGCACCAACACGAACGGCCACGGGCCGGGCACGGCTTCGCTCATACGATTTCCTCATGAGTGATCGGAGAGCCATGGCAACTCACCCGGATGCCTCGACCTTCGACTCGGCGCACTTCCGCCGGGTACTGGGACATTTCCCGACCGGGGTGGTGGCCGTCTCGGCGATGGACGGGGAAGAACCGATCGGTATGACCGTCGGTTCCTTCGCCTCGGTGTCGCTGGACCCACCGATGGTCGGCTTCTTCCCGAGCCTGTCCTCCACCAGTTGGCCACGCATCGAACGAGCCGGGGCCTTCGTGGCCAACGTGCTCGCGGAGCATCAGGCGCATCTGTCGGCGGTGTTCGCGACCAGCGGGGGCGACAAGTTCCGTGAGTTCGACTGGCACCGGGGGGTCACGGGCGCACCGGTCCTGGACGGCGTCGCCGCGTGGATCGAGTGCGAGGTGGCGGACGTCGTCCCGGCCGGCGACCACCTGTTCGTCCTGGGCCGCGTACTCGACCTGGCGGTCGCCGGCGATCACCGCCCACTGGTCTTCTTCCGGGGTGACTACGCCCGCCTGGCGGGCCGCCTCCGGGAGGAGACCCGGCGGAGCGCCTGACCGGGCCGGGCTGATGTGCGTTCCCGACAGCGGCACCGCCCCGAAGCATCCCGACGCCGATGTCCCGGGCAGACAGCCACCCGGCACCCCCTACGGCGTCGAATCCTTACGGCGCCGAATCCTTCCGCCCGCTCGCCGCCGCGTACGCCTGGCTCGGGGTCATCGGTACCCCGTTGATCTCCACCGTCTTGTAGGGGCTGACCTTGGCGCAGCCCTTCGCGCCGTCGGCCGTCTGGGCGTGGGCGTCGGCGACGGCCGCGTGGGTGTCGGCGGGGGCCGCCGACGAACCGCCCGAGCCCGAGGAGCCGTACGTCGTGCCGCTCGGCCAGTCGCTGCCGATGACCAGGACGACCCCGCTCGTGCTGCCCTGGGTGAGGTGTGAGGCGGGCAGGCCGATCGCGGAGGCGACGGTCTGGGCCTCGGCCTTCTGCCCGGGGCCGTAGGTGACGGTCGTCCTCGCGGACTGCTCCGGCGCGTTGCCCGAGGTGGTACCGGAGCCGAAGCCCTTGGCGACAAGGCCGTTTGCGACCGCGGACGCGCGTCCGCCGGTCGTGGTGCCGTTTTCCACCCGGACCGTGACCTCGGAGGCGGGCACGGTGGCCGCGGCCGAGGCGGACGGGGACGCGGAGGACTTCTTCTTGCCGCCGCCGGCGGAGGACAGCGACTGGTCGTTGGCGATGGTGGCGAACAGCTGCTTCGCCGCCGCGGCCGGCACCACGCGGTTGGCGTTGGTCGGGTCGGCCGCGGTCTGCATCGTGGTGAACGTCATCCGCTTCGACGGCACCTTGTTGAGATCCGTCGCCAGATCGATCAGCTTGGTCACGCTGCCCAGGCCGTCGTCCACGGTGAGCGCCTTGGTCGCCGCGTCCGCCAGGGAGTAGACCTTCGCCGGGTTTCCCAGCGTGCCCGCGCTCTTGAACTTGCGGATCATCGCGGACAGGAAGAGATGCTGGGAGACGGTACGGCCCAGGTCGCTGCCGTCGCCGAAGCCGTGCCGGGAGCGGACGAACTCCAGGGCCGCGTCGCCCTTGAGGGTGTGGGTGCCCTTGGCGAGCTTGAGGTGGGAGTAGGTGTCGTAGACGTTGTCGCTGACGCACACCGAGACGCCGCCCACCGCGTCGGACATCTTCACCACACCCGCGAAGTCGAGCATCACGAAGTGGTCGATGGTGATGCCGGTGAGCTGGTGGACGGTGGCGACCTGGCAGGCCGGGCCGTACTGCAGGGCGCTGTTGATCTGGCCGTAGTAGCCGGGCGTGGACTGGTTGCTGTCCGGGTCCTTGCAGGCGGGGACCTGGGTCATCGTGTCGCGCGGCACACTCATCACGGTGGCGTTGGAGCGGTCGGCGGAGACGTGCACCACCATCTCCACGTCCGCGTTGTGGCCGACGGTGGAGCCGGCCGAGCCGCAGCCGCCGCCGAGTTTGCAGTCGGCCGCGTTGTTCCGGCCGTCCGAGCCGATGACCAGGATGTTGATCGGGGTGCGGCCGAAGGCGTCCGCCTTCTCCGAGCCGCCCTTGCCGTCGAGCGAGACGCTGTTGATGTTGCCGTTGAGGTGCTCGTACAGCCAGGCGCCGGCGCCCGCGGTGACCAGGATCAGCGCCGAGACCGTGAGCAGGGCTATGCGTGCGACGCGTTTGCGCCGGGCCACCGGCTTGGCGCGCCGCCCCGCTCCGCGCCCGCGGGACCGGGCCGCCTGGCGGGCGGCCGCCCGGCCGCCGTACGGCGGCTGCGGAGGTCCGCCGTCCGTCCCGCCCCGCCGCCCGGATGTCTCTCCACGTTGGCGGGGAACGCCGGCCGAGCGGTCACGGGTGGCCGATCGGCCGCGGGTTTCGCCCCAGGGGTCGCTCAACTCCCACTCCCTACGCTGCGGCGTACGTCAGGGCGGAGCCCTGGGCTCGGATGATTGCGCAATATAGCAACTGTTGCTGAGATGGCAGGTGGTCTACGCCACACCCGTTGCTCACCTGGTCGTCGGGGGACCCGCGCCGCCCGTGGGTCCCCCGCCGGATCCGGTGCCGCCCGCGTCAGACGTTGACGCCGAAGTCGGAGGCGATACCGCGCAGTCCGGAGGCGTAGCCCTGTCCGACCGCGCGGAACTTCCACTCGCCGCCGTGCCGGTACAGCTCCCCGAAGAGCATCGCCGTCTCCGAGGAGGCGTCCTCGGAGAGGTCGTAGCGCGCGATCTCCTGGCCGTTGGCCTGGTTGACCACCCGGATGAAGGCGTTGCGGACCTGGCCGAAGCTCTGGCCGCGCACGTCCGCCTCGTGGATGGAGACCGGGAAGACGATCCGGTCGATCTCCGCGGGTACCGCCGCGAGGTTGACCTTGATGCTCTCGTCGTCGCCCTCGCCCTCACCGGTGAGGTTGTCGCCGGTGTGCTCGACCGAACCGTCCGGGCTGGTCAGGTTGTTGTAGAAGACGAAGTGCTGGTCGGAGGCGACCTTCCCGGAGGCGTTCAGCAGCAGCGCCGACGCGTCCAGGTCGTAGTCCGCGCCGGTCGTGGTGCGCACGTCCCATCCCAGACCGACCAGGACCGCGCTCAGCCCCGGCGCCTCCTTGCTCAGCGAAACGTTCCCGCCCTTGCCCAGGGAAACTCCCACGGCTCTTCCTCCCCGCTCCCAGCCTCAAGTCGTCACTTGTCACCAACGCCGGGACCCGGCACGGCGGTTCCCGGTGTCACCACCGGCTCGGCGGCCGCGGTCGGCACGGCGGAGGCAGCGGCCTGCGGGGCGCTCTCCTCCTTCATGGCCTTGGCCTCGCTCTTGAGGATGCGCATCGACTTGCCCAGTCCGCGGGCGGCCTCGGGCAGCTTCTTCGACCCGAACAGCAGAATGATCATGATCGCCACGATCAGCAGGTGCCAGGGCTCGAGCCCGTTCCGGAGCATCCCACCCACCCCATTCTCTTCAATCTCTTCGCCATGGTTGCTACGTTGCGCAACTGTACAACCATGGCAGCTTCCTGACAGCCACCAGCCCGGCGGTGTAGAGCGCGAGGACGGCGGCCAGGAGCAGGTAATAAAGGGGTGGCAGCGGGGTCAGTCCGAGCAGCGAGCCCAGTGGGGTCACCGGCAACAGGAGTCCTACGGCGGCCAGCGCGCCGGCCGCCCATCCGACCGGCCCCGGCAACCGCCCCGCCGTGTCGCGCCCGGCGCGCAGCAGCACCATCACCAGGGCCTGGGTGATGAGGTTCTCGGTGAACCAGCCGGAGTGGAACACCGCCGAGTCGTCCAGGCCGCCCGGCCCGTGCAGGGTGAGCGTGAGCACGCCGAAGGTGGCGAGGTCGGCGACCGCGTTGAGGACGCCGAAGCCGGTGATGAACCGCAGCAGGTCGCGTGGGCGCAGCAGGATCGGGCGGCGCAGCACCGAGGGGTGCGGCCGGTCGTGCGCGAAGGCCAGCTGGGCGGCGTCGAAGAACAGGTTCTGCGCCAGCACCTGGGCCGGCAGCATCGGCAGGAAGGGCAGCAGCAGACCGGCCGCGAGCATCGCGATGACGTTGCCCAGGTTGGAGGAGAGCGTGATGCGCAGATACGTGGCGATGTTGCCGCCGGAGTAGCGGCCGGCGGCGATGCTGTGCCCGATCGCGGTGAGGTCCTTCTCGGCGAGGACCACCTCCGCGCTCTCCCGGGCGACGGCCACCGCGTCGCGCGGGGCGATGCCGACGTCGGCGGCGCGCAGGGCGGGCAGGTCGTTGACGCCGTCGCCGAGGTAGCCAACGGTGTGTCCGCCCGCGCGCAGGGCGGCGGCGACGCGGGCCTTGTGCTCGGGGGCGCAGCGGGCGAAGACGACGGTGCGCTCGGCGGCCTCGGTGAGTTCGGGGTCGGTGAGGCGGTCGACCTGGTCGGCGGTGAGGACGCCGTCGGCCGGCACCGGGACGCCCAGGTCGCGGCAGGCGCGTACGGCGGTGCCGGGGTGGTCGCCGGTGAGGATCCTGACGGTGACGCCCTGCTCGGCGAGGCCCCGCAGGGCGGCGGCCGCGGTGGGCGCGAGGGCGTCCTTGAGCGTGACGAAGCCCCGGAACTCCAGGCCGCGTTCGTCGGCGGGGGTGTACTCGCGGGCCCGGGCGGGGCGTTCGGCGGTGGCGACCGCGAGCACCCGCAGCCCGTCGTCCGCCTGCCGTGCGGCACGCGCGAGCAGTCGCGCCCGCTCCTCGTCCGCCAGCGCGCAGCGCGCGAGGACGGTCTCGACGGCGCCCTTGACCACGAGGGTGTGCGTGCCGAGCCGGCCGGGAGTGCGCACGACGGCGGTCGCGAGGCGCCGTACGGGATCGAAGGGCAGGGCCGCCACCCCGTCGTACGCCATGACCGCGTCCTCGTCGGCCGTGTCCAGGACGGCGTCGTCGAGGGCGTCCGGGGCGGGCAGGTCGGCGAGTTGCAGGGTCCACCAGGCGTTCACCGCCGCCCAGCGCAGCACCTCGGGGTCGTCGTGGCCGTCCGGGCCGAGGGTGCCCTCGAGGACGGGGCGGTCCTGCGTGAGGGTGCCGGTCTTGTCGAGGCACAGCACGTCGACGGCGCCGAGGTCGTGCAGCGCGGGCAGCCGCTTGACGATCACCCCGTGGGCGCGGGCCAGCAACGCGGCGCCGCGCGCCAGGCACATGGTGACGATGACCGGCAGCATCTCCGGCGTCAGCCCCACCGCCACGGCGACGGCGAAGGGCAGGGTCTCCAGGCCGCGGTCGCGCAGGGCGGCGTTGGCCATGAGGACCAGCGGCGGGGTCAGCAGCATGAACCGGATGAGGATCCAGGAGATGCCGTGCACCGACCGGTCGAAGGCGCTGGCCTCCCGGCCTCCGTCCGTGTGCCCGTGGGCCGCGGCGAACCTGGTCCGCGCGCCGGTCGCCACGACCACCGCCGTCGCGCTGCCGCCGGCGACGCTGCTGCCCTGGAAGCAGAGCTCGGGCCGGTCGAAGACACCGCCCTCGCCCGCGGCCGGGTCGCCGGCGTCCTTGGCGACCGGCGCCGACTCCCCGGTGAGCGCGGCCTGGTGGACGGTCAGCCCCTGCGCCCGCAGCAGCCGTACGTCGGCCGGTACGAGGTCGCCGGGGCCGAGCCGGATCACGTCCCCCGGCACCAGTTCCTCCACCGGGATCTCCCGGTCGTCCGGCGGCAGGTCCTCCTCGGGGCGGCGCAGGACGGTGGCGGTGCTGGCCACCAGTCCGCGCAGCCCGGCCATCGAGCGGTCGGCCCGGTGCTCCCCGGAGGCCCGCAGCACACAGCTCACCGCGACCAGCAGCAGAATCACACAGGCGGTGCCCCACGACGCGACGACCGCGGACACCAGCCCGAGGCAGAGCAGGACGACGGTGAAGGGGTCCCGTGTGCTGCGCAGCACCGTCGCCGCCCAGGAGGCCTCCCGGTACACGGGCAAGGTGTTCGCCCCGAACCGCCCCTGCCGTTCCTCGGCCTGCGCCTCGGTCAGCCCTCGCGGGCCGCTCTCGAGACGCCGGAGGGTCTGCAGAACGGTGACGGCACCGCCGCCGTCGTCGTCCGGGGCACGCCGCCTTCGCACGACCTCGCGGTACGGATCTCCCGCCTCGGTGTCGTCACCCGGGCCGCACTCCGCCCAGGACCCGACCGGCGCGCGCTCGACGTCCGGTCCGGCCGACCTGCTCTCGACGTCCGGTCCGGCCGGCGTGCCCTCCGCACCCGGTCCGGCTCCCGGAGATCCCGCCCCCGGATCCGGTTCCGGGGCCGCCGTGCTCTCAGCCACCGGCCCCGCGCAGCCTGCGTACGGGGCCTCGACTCCCGAAGTCGCCCTCGGCACGCGCGGACAGCTGACCCACCATCACCCGCACCACGGTCACCACGTCGGGATCGTCGACGAAGTAGATCTGCCGCCGCCCCTCCCGCCGGGAGCGCACGAGCCCGGCGAGCTTCAGCTTGGCCAGGTGCTGGCTGACGGCGGGCAGCGCGCCGCCGACCCGGTCCGCGAGGTGGGTGACGTCGCTCTCGCCCTGTGCCAGCGCCCACACGATGTGCAGCCGGGCCGAGGACGCGAGCAGCCCGAAGGCGGCGGCCGCCTCCGCCAGTACCTCGGCGGAGGGATCCTCGAAGCCACCGATGTCCGCTGCCACAGCCCTCTCCCGTCCCACCCAAGCCGACAAGCCGTCCCAGTCTAGGGGCCGCGCTCACCTCTACAGGAGAGTAGAAGGCACGGGCCCCGGGCCCCCTCCCCTCTATACGATGCGACCATGGCGAAACCGGAGCAGCGCCGCCCGCGCCGGGCGCAGGGCGAGTTGGAGACGCAGGTGCTCGCCGTGTTGCGGACGGCCGACGCCCCGGTGACCGCGGCCTGGGTGCGGGAGCGCCTGGGCGACGACCTCGCCTACACGACGGTGATGACCGTGCTGAGCCGGCTGCTGGACAAGCAGGCCGTGAGCCGTCGCCGGGAGGGCCGCTCCTTCGTCTGGGAGGCGGCCGGGGACGAGGCGGGGCTCGCCGCGCTGAGGATGCGCAAGGTGCTGGACCGCGAGCGGGACCGCCGCGCGGTACTGGCCCGCTTCGTCACCGCGCTGCCCGCCGACGACGAGCAGGTGCTGCGCGCCCTGCTGGACCGGGCGGCCGACGAACGGACGGGCTGATCTCCCGCAGGGGGTCCGGCATCCACCGGTCGCCATGCCGTCAGCCGGAACCGCTCTCGACGGACTTCTCCTGCTGCCGGGGGAGCTCCCGGTCGCCCACCAACAGGCACCAGGCGACATCGCCGACCGCCGCTCCGACCGCCGCGGCCCCGGCGATCAGTCCGGCGGTGATCAGTCCCCCGCCGACGTACGGACGTCCGTCGAAGAAGGACAGGGCGACCCCGAGGGTCAGCAGCACGACCGCGAGGGCGGCCGGGACACCGGGCACGAGCAGCGCCCGTACGGACAGGAACCGACCCGCCATGTCTCTCCCCGGTTGGATGGTTCGATGGATGGGCTGTACGGGCTGGCGAGTGTAACGGTTCTCGGTTTGCGCAACCTTAAAACTGACCTGTACTCGACAAAGCGACCCGTATCCGGCATACCGACGAAAGGATTCCCCGTGCGCCTGCGCTGCGCCGTGCTCGACGACTTCCAGCAGGTGGCGACCGAGATCGCCGACTGGTCGTCCGTGGCCGACCGGGTGGAGACCGTCTCCTTCTCCGAGCACTTCGCCTCCGAGGACGAACTGGTTTCCGCGCTCGCCGAGTTCGACATCGTCGTCACCCTGCGCGAACGCGTTCCCTTCCCCGCCTCTCTGCTCACCCGCCTGCCGCGCTTGAAACTTCTCGTCGCCTCCGGCATGCGCAACAGCGTCATCGACTACGCCGCCGCCGAGGCGCGGGGCGTCACCGTGTGCGGCACGGCGAGCTCCTCGACCCCGCCCGTCGAACTGACCTGGGCCCTGCTGCTGGGCCTGGCCCGCGGGATCGTCGCGGAGAACAACGCCCTGCGCTCCGGCGGCCCCTGGCAGCAGACGGTCGGCGCCGACCTGCACGGCCACCGGCTCGGCCTGCTGGGCCTCGGGAAGATCGGCAGCCGGGTCGCGCAGGTGGGCCTCGCCTTCGGGATGCACGTCAGCGCCTGGAGCCAGCACCTCACCAAGGAACACGCCGACGAGGTGGGCGTCGAACTCGCCCCGTCCAAGGAGGAGTTGCTCGCCGACAGCGACTTCGTCTCCGTCCACCTGGCCCTGAGCGACCGCACCCGCGGACTGCTCGGCCCCGCCGAACTCGCCCTGCTGAAGCCCACCGCCTATCTGGTGAACACCTCCCGCGCCGCCATCGTCGACCAGGACGCCCTGCTGGCCGCCCTGCGCGAGGGCCGTATCGCCGGCGCGGGCGTGGACGTGTTCGACGTCGAACCCCTGCCCGCCGACCACCCCCTGCGCACCGCGCCCCGGCTGCTGGCCACGCCCCACCTCGGCTATGTGTCGCGGGCGAACTACGAGACGTACTACGGGCAGGCCGTCGAGGACATCCGGGCCTTCCTGGACGGGGAGCCGGTGCGGCGGCTGGGCCGATGAGGGGAGCGACGGCGTGCGAGCGGGTGTTCAAAAAGGGTGATGCACCGATGAACGCCGTGACTCTGCGCGAGGCTCGGCGTTGAAGGGGGAGTGCGACGGCGAGTGGTGCCGGCGCACTCGCCTATTCAGAAGGAGAACGTGATGTCTCGCATCGCGAAGGTGGCCGCCGTCGCGCTCGGCACCGGTGCCGTCGTCGTCAGCGGCGCCGGCCTGGCCATGGCCGACGCCGGTGCCCAGGGCGCGGCCGTGGGCTCGCCGGGCGTGCTGTCGGGCAACGTCGTCCAGGTCCCGGTCCACATCCCGGTCAACGTGTGCGGGAACACCGTCAACGTGATCGGCCTGCTGAACCCGGCCTTCGGCAACAGCTGCGCCAACGTCAGCGACCACGGCCACGACAAGAGCGGCGGCTACGGGTACGGCAACTGACGTCCCTGCGCACCCACGGAAGAGCCCCGGCACCTCGAGCGCCGGGGCTCTTCCCGTGCCCCGGGCCGCTTGTCCGGGGCCGCTGTCCGAGGCCGGCTCAGACGTACCGGTAGATGCGGCTGACGTCCTCCATCTGGTCCGGTGTCACGTCCCAGGGCGGCATCTTCTCGTGCCGGGCGACGATCCGCCCGTGCTGCTCGTCGCCCACGCCGGGTGGCTTGGCCGGCAGGTAGCGGGCGCCCTTGTGCCGGGCCTGCCAGCGGGTCCACTGCAGATCGACGAAGGCGTGGTGGAGCCAGAACACCGGGTCGTTGACGGAGGCGCCGCCGAGCATCGCGCCGCCGACCCAGCGGTGCACCCGGTTGTGATTGCGCCAGGCGACACTCCCCCGGCCGGTCCCCCACCCCTCCAGCTTGTTGCGGAAGCCCCTGGTGACGGTGGAGTCCCAGGGCGAGACGTCGTAGACCCGCTCGGCGAGCGCCGACTCAAGTTCGCCGCGCGTCGGCAGTGCGATCGGGTCACGGGCCCGCCCGAGGTCCCGGGTCAGGAACTTCCCGTCGGTGACGCCCTCCTTGATGGTCCAGTGGCCGGCCGCGTACGCGAACGGCCCGGTCGTCACCCGGTGGTCCGTGATGCGCCCGTTGCCGCCGAGCAGATCCGCGGTCCAGGGCGCCGAAGCCGCGGTGCGGTCGCGGGTCCAGTCCCAGTACGGCACGCTCACCGAGGAGTCGACCCTGCGCAGCGCCTTCTCCAGCTCCAGCAGGAAGCGGCGGTGCCAGGGCAGGAAGGAGGGCGTCATATGGGCGGCGCGCAGCCCGTCCTCCCCGTCGGAGGTGTAGTACTCGATGTGCAGCCGCACGAACTCGTCGTACTGCCCCCGCCGTTTGACCTCCAGCATCGCGTTCACGAACCGCCGCTTCTCGGCGCTCGTCAGCCTGCTGACGTCCTTACGCGTATACGCCATGGTCTCCCCCCATGTGCAGATGTCCCCCCATGTCCGTCTGTTCGCCGCTCACCGGCCCCGGTGCCATGTCCCGCAGGTGCTCCCCGGGTCCCATCTCGTCGACGGCCGCGCGGGCGGCCGCCAGGGGGGTCGGGTACGAGCGGTAGTGGTCGACCATGCTCAGCCAGGTGCCGTCGGCCCGGCGCATCAGATGCAGCGGGCGTCCGTCGACGGTGACCTGCCAGTGCTCGCCGACGGCGCCGTGCGCCGCCATCGCGGTGGTGGCGGTCTTGAAGCCCTGGATGCGCCGGCCGTGATACGTCTCGTCGAAGGCCTCCTCGCCGGGCCTGGGCTCCACGCTCGCGGGCCGCGAGGCGGCGACGACGGGCGCGAGGGCCAGCGCCATCGCGGGCGCCAGCAGCCCCCGCAGCATCTCCCGCCGCGTCCCGGCTCTCGTCGGCTCCCCCTCCGCGCCCACCGCCACCCCGCCTGCACTCACAACCATGACTCGCTCCTCGTCCGATCCGGTTCGCTCGGTTCTCCGAAGCGCTAACCGACCGCCACCCCGTGCGGTCACCGTCGAGGGGCCAACAGATGGACACGGGATGCGGAGGCCACCGGTCCCGGCGCGGGAACGCGAGCGGGCCCGGAGCTGTCGTGGTGGTCCGGGCCCGGTGGGTGCGGCGTTCGGCTACAGGCCGGGGCCGAGGCCCAGGTTCGCGCCGGGGACCGTCTGCAGGACCGGGGTCAGCACGCCCGCCTCGGGCAGCTTCAGGTCGGGCAGGCCGGCGTTGTGCGGGTTGGGCGGGGT
>NZ_WVUG01000210.1 GCF_017614965.1 Streptomyces griseorubiginosus
GATGTAGGGGTTCTTGGGCGGGAAGGTCAGTCCGTCGAGGGTGGCGATGCCGGCCTCGAAGGGGTTGGCGCCGGTGGTGAGGTCGACGGCGAAGTCGGGGGCGCCGGTGCCGGTCACCTTGACGTCGCGGATGGTGGCGGAGGTGCCGCCGGCGAAGCCGAAGCTGCCGTGCCGGCGGATCTGGTCGCCGGTGAGGGTGCGGCGGTCGACCTCGACCTCGTTGACGGTGGTGGTGACGGTGAGGTCCGTAGCCGTGACCCGGACGGTGTGGTCGCGGGTGGCCCACGTGTCCTTGGTCAGGCCGGTGGAGGCGGGGAGCGTGATCGTGGCGACGGGCACGCTGCGGGTGCCGGCGGTGGTGGGGTTGGTCTCGCTCTGGGGGTCGTAGTGGTCGACGCCCCAGTCGGGTTCGGAGGTGCCGTCGTCGACCCAGGTGTTGCCGGCGTAGTGGCTGGTCCTCATGACCAGCTGCATGTCGTCGCCGTTCTGCCGGAGAGCCCAGTTGAGGCCCTCCCCCCAGGTCTTGCCGATCGGTTCGGCGCGCAGCAACAGGGACAGGCCGCCGGTGGGATCGGGGCCGCCACGGAAGACGACCGTGGCGGTCAGGTCCCGCCAGTCGTGGTCCTGGGGCTGGCGCCCGCCGATCCACTGCGCGCCCGCCCAGTCCTTCTCCCCCTTCAGCAGACCGGTCTCCCACCGCGCGGGCTCGCTCCAGGGCCCGGGAACACCTTTCTCGTCCCAGCTCCGCACCTGCCAGAAGTACGCCCGCTCCGAACCCAGCGAACCGCCCTCGTAAGGGACTTCGGTGCTGTTGGAGCTCGCCACCTTGCCGCTGCGCCAGACGTCCGCCCGGCCGGGTCCGGTGCCGACCCGGATCTCGTACGCGGTCTGGCGGGCCACCGGAGGCACCCAGCTGAAGGCCGGTGTGGTCTCGGTGCCCAGCGGCTCGGTGCGGGAGTTGACCTGCAGCCCGGCCGGTGCGGCACCGCGCCCCCCGGACGCCCGGGCCTGCGGTGCGGCGGCGAGCGGGAGACAGGCCCCGGCCGCCGCCGCGGTCATGACGCCGATCAGGTGCCGGCGGCTCAGCGCACTTCTGTTGTCCTCGTCCACGGATCGTTCCTTTCGTCCCCGGAAGGCAGGGTGGAACCAGTGCTTGAAACGAAGCGTTTGAAACGTTTCAATACCTTCCAAGTGGAAAGCTTACGAACGACCCGGGCGAAGCACAATGGTTCGGCGGCTGGGCGTTCGACGGCGGGAAGATCCGAGTCTTCAGCTGCGCAGGGTCGAGGTCTGCGCCGGCCCGGGCCTGGTCCCGGTCCACGTCCCAGACCGCCCTGCTCGTGCTGACGAACGCCCCCGGCCGGATCATCATGAGGGAGAACACGCTGGGCGTGACGACCCGGCGCACGGAGGCCCTCGCGTTCGTGGAACAGTTCCTCGAGCGCTACGAGATTTTCGGGTCGCTTCGTCGAGGAGGGTGAGCGCACCGTGGGGCAGGCAAGAGCGCGGGGGCCGTACGCCAAGACACCGGCCCGCCGGGCGGAGATCGTACGGGCGGCCCGTGAGAGCTTCGCCGAGCGCGGTTACGCCAAGGCCTCCCTGCGCGACATCGCCGAGCGGGCCGGCATCACCCACGCCGGACTGCTGCACCACTTCCGCAACAAGGACGAACTGCTCGCCGAGGTGCTCGCCGACCGCGACGCGGAGGAGTGGCAGGAGGGCCTGGACCAGGTGGAACGGCCGGACCAGCTCGGCCCCTACCTCGCCGGGCTCATCCGGCGCCACCAGACGGCCCCCGAGCTGATGCGGCTGTGGATCGAGCTCGCGGCGGCGGCCTCCCGGCCCGACCATCCCGCGCACACGTACTTCGTCGATCGTTACGAACGCAGCCGCGCCCAGTTCGCCGACGGCTTCCCCGACGAGGCGGCCCGTGGCGCACTCCGCGAGGGGGTCACCCCCGAGAGCGCCGCGGTGCTCTTCCAGGCGGTGCTCAACGGGCTCCAGTTGCAGTGGGTCCTCGACCAGGACCTCGACATCGTGGGACCGGTCACCGATTTCGTGCGCCTGCTGTTCGGGCGGGACGACGCCCGATGATCAATACACCCCGCACTCAGCCGGCCGGCGTCTGACCCACCTTGTCCGCTACCCCGGTGTCGAGCAGTGCCTCCTTGTTCGAGCCGAGGTAGTCGAGGGACCGCTTGTCGAAGACCCAGACGGTGCGGTCGCCGCGGTCCTTGAAGGTCAGGCCGATGCCCGAGCGGCCCGCGTAGTCCTTGGCGTTCCGGACGACCGAGACGCCGGAGATCCGCGCCGCGGCGCGGTAGAGGGCGGCGTCCAGTGCGGGCAGCAGCGTGGCGTCGGGCAGCATGTCGCCGATCTTCTCCAGCGCGGCGCTCTGCTCGGACTGCCCCTCGCTCCTGCCGTGGGCGTACAGCTTCTCCAGCAGGGCGCCGGGATCCGTGGGCAGCGCCGCCAGTTCGCGGTAGGTGGTGACATTGGCGTCGGGGTTCAGCCGCATGTCGTGGGTGCCCTTGGAGTACGAGGCGAACGGGTCCCGCGGACGGGGCGGCGGGCCCACCAGCACCGTGATCCGGCGCAGGCCCGCGCGCTTGCCGTCGACGGCCGTCCAGGTGGACTCGCGCAGCACCCGGATGTCGTCGTCCGCGAACTTCATGGAGCCCTGGGTGCGGACGTAGACGTACTGGTCGTCGCGTACCGGCACGGTCTGCTTGGCGGCCGCGACCTCGGCGATGCGGTTGAGGAGGTCGGCCGCGCTCGCGTCGGGGGCGGGGGTGGCGGCGGAGCCGATCAGGACGGTGGCGGCCACCGCCGCGGCCGCGCCCAGGGGTACGGCCATCAGGACGAAGCGGCGGCCCGGGGAGCGCCGGCGGGTCCCGGGCGCCTTCCCGGTCTCCTCGAAGTGCCGTGTCTCCATGGTCAGTTCGCGCATGAGATGGTCCTTCAGCAGGTCGTGGCGGTCGCTCGTCAGGACCGGTTCGCCCGGGCTCGGCAGCAGCCTGGCCAGTTCCTCGCGCTCTTCGGGGTTCATCGGTGCTTCTCCTGTGTCGACCGGGCCGTCTCGGGGCGGCCACCCGGTACCTGTCCGGTGCGCGGGCCGGGTCTCGCCTTCTCCTGCCGGGCCAGCTCCGCCTCCGACAGCCGTCGCAGGCGCTGCCTGGCCCGGGCGAGCCGTGAGCGCACGGTGCTGGCGGGAACGCCGAGGGCCTCGCCCGCTGCCGCGTAGCTCAGGCCCGACCAGACGCACAGGGCGAACACCTCGCGCTCGCCGCTACGGAGCCTGCTCAGCGCGGTGCGGGCGGCGGTGAGGCGCGCGGCGTCCTCCATGCGGCCGACGAGGTCGTCGGCGAAGTCGGGCAGGGGGTCCCGGTCCGGTAACCGGGCGAGCGCGGCGCTGTGCCGGCGGGCGGCTCGGCGGACGTTGCGCAGGACGTTGGTGGCGATGCCGTAGAGCCAGGACCGCAGGCTCTCGTCCGCGGGCGTGCCGGTGTCCTGGTCGAGGCCGGCGGCCTCGGCTCTGAGTCGCTCGCGCAGCCGCCAGGCCTCCAGGAAGGTCAGGGACACCACGTCCTCCGCGGTGCCCCGGTCCCCGGTCAGCCGGGCGGCGTGGCCGTAGACGGCCCGGGCGTGCGCGGTGAACAGCTCGGCGAACGCCTCGGGATCGCCCGCGCGTATCCGCTCACGTAGGGAAAGTTCCACAACCAGCTCTGTCCGCCCGGCCCGGGTCGTCTCTGTGGCGACGATCACATCATGCGTGGACCGTCAGGGCGCGAGGCTCCCGTTGAGGGCGTCCGTGAGCAGGCTGCGCAGCTCCGGTCCGGTGATCGGGCGGGGGTTGGCGTAGGGCTGGGCCTGGGCCTGGGTGACGACCTCGCCCAAGTCCGCCTCGGTCAGCCCGAGTTGGGCCAGGGAGCGCGGGGCGCCCAGGGCGGCGGAGGTGCGGGCGAGGTGGTCGGGTACGTCGTCGGTGGCCAGCGCCCGGCGCAGGGACTGGTCGGCTTCCGGTGCCGCCGGGAGGTTGAAGGCGGCGACGTACGGGAGCAGGACGGTGTGGGTGGCGGCGTGGGGCAGGTCGAAGGTGCCGCCGAGGATGTGGCAGAGCTTGTGGTGCAGGGACATGGTGGTGGCGCCCAGACAGGCGCCGCACAGCCAGGCACCGCGCAGGGCGTCGGCGCGGGCGTCGGTGTCCAGCGGGTCGGCGGCGATCGCGGGCAGGGCCGTGCCCAGGGAGCGGACCGCCTCCTCGGCCATGGCGGAGACGATCGGCGAGGCATCGGGGGCGTAGAGGGCCTCCACGGCGTGCGCGACGGCGTTGAAGCCGCTGGTGACCGACACGTCGACGGGGAGGCCGACGGTGAGGTCGGGGTCGTAGACGACGCTGCGGGGCAGGACGGCGCGGTCGCGGCCGGTGCGCTTGCGGCCGTGCTCGGTCAGCCCCCACACGGGGGTCATCTCCGAGCCGGCGTAAGTGGTGGGCACGCAGATCACGGGCAGCCCGGAGTCCAGGGCGATCGCCTTGCCCAGGCCGACGGTCGATCCGCCGCCGATGGCCAGGCAGCCGTCGGCACCGGTGTCCCGGGCCGCCGCGCGGGCGGCGTCGGCGACCTCGACCGGGACGTGCATCCGGGCCTCGGTGAAGGTCCCGGCGCACGCGTCGCCGAGGAGGGCGGCCGCCTGCTCGGCGAGGGCGCGCTGACCGGGCGTGGACAGCACCAGCAGCCGGCGCAGCCCCAACCGCTGCGCTTCCTGAGGCAGTTGGCGCAGACTGCCGGAACCGAAGACGACCCGCATGGGCAGGGCCTCGTAGGTGAAGGTCATCGGGAGCCCTCCGGCGCCAGGAAGATGTCGAAGCGGGCGTGCGCGAACGGCACGGTCACGCCGAGGCGTTCGGCGTCCTGTTCGTCGTGGGACTCGGCGAACTCGGTGATCAGGCCGCTCTTCACGGCGAAGACGGCGTCGGAGTCGATGTAGGGGCTGTCGGCGACGAACACGTGCGTGGTCACCGGGAGGTGGCCCGCCGCCTTCGCGATGAAGTGGATGTGGGCGGGGCGGTAGGGGTGGCGGCCGGTGGCTTCGAGAAGGCGTCCGACGGGGCCGTCCGTGGGGATCGGGTAGTGGGAGGGGACGACGGTGCGGAACCAGTAGCGGCCCTCGTCGTCCGCGCGGAAGAGTCCGCGTCCGTTGCCCGGCGGCTGGACGTCGGGCTGCTGGACGTCGTAGAAGCCCTGCTCGTTGCACTGCCACACGTCGAGTTCGGCACCCGGCAGCGGGGTCCCGTCGGCGGTGAGCACCCGGCCGGAGACCACGCATGCCCGGCCGGTGCCCAACAGGTCGATGGAATCTCCGAGTTCGCGGCGCGGGGACTCGGTCATGTGGAAGGGGCCCAGCACCGTGCTCTCGGTGCCGTCCTCGGTCCCGTTGATGGTCTCCACCAGCATGGAGACGCCGAGGACGTCGGAGAGCAGGACGAACTCCTGCCGGGTGTCGTCGCACTTCTGGCCGACGGCGGTGAGGAAGTCGATCGCCTGCTCCCACTCCCCGAGCGTGGGCTCGACCTCCCGCACGAAGTCGTGGAGGTGGCGGGTCAGGCTCCCCAGCAGCTCCCGCAGCCGCTGGTCCTTGGTGGTGCGGAAGCTCTCCACGACCGCGTCGGTGGCGGTCTCGACGGTGAAGTCCATGGCGTTCCCAGCTGTTCGAAGATCGCGGCCCAGTAGTTGATCCATAAACCAGTGTGCAGCGTACGCGTCGCGTTCGCCCGCGTGGCCGTAGAGGGTGTGTTCCCCGCCGGGCCGGACGCGGACGGTCACGGCGGCCGGGTGGGCCGCGCGACGGAAGGGCCCCTGGTGCTCGCGGCGGGCGAGGACCCCGGCCGCCGTGGAGCACGACCGGCGGCGGGCGGTGCGGTGCCTGTCCGGCGCGAAGCACAGGGTGTCCATGACCGCCGCCCCTCGCTCCAGGTCCCCGGTGCCCACCAGAGCCGCCATCCGCCCGCGGCGGGCGGCACGGAATTCGGTGACCGCCGGTGCCGCCGGGGCACCGTTGACGGCCACGGCGGCGGCCGGATGGGCGGAGAACCGGCCGCCGAGGCAGACGCCCCGCACGCCGACGGGCCAGGCGAGGCGGGAGTGGGGCACAGGGCCCGGGATGCCGCAGCGGACAGACGCAGCCGGCCGGTGAGCGTGCCGCCCCGGTGAGGGATCTCGACGCGCTGCGGGTGCTCGTCCGCGATGGCCACGGCCGCATCCTGCCATCGCCTCCCGCCGGCGGTCCCGGCGAGCCGCCGGCGTGCGTCCGCGTCGTCCGTGCCGCAGTCGACCAGCCGGGTGAACGGCATGGCGCTGTGCGGGCGCGGCGACGAGCGGCTCGCGGTCCGGGATGGTCCTCCGACCGCCTCCACCGTCCCGCACAGCGCCCGTCCAGCTCGTCGAGCAGGGCGCCGAGGTTGTGCTGTCAGTTGCGTGCCGTGCGTCGAGGGCCACCGCCGCTTCGCCGCCGCCCTGCCCACGTACCGCTCGCCCCACAGGACCGTGCGGGCGCGCCGGCTCTCGCCTTCCGGCCGGTTCGAGCGGCCGCTGCCGTGGTCCGATCCGTGGGCGCGGCTCCAGAGGGCCGTCGTCCGCTGTCTTCTGGACACCCCCGGTGGCCGCTGAACGCCTCCCCGGACGTCGGGTGAACCCAGGGGGAACTCTTGGTCATGGCTTGTTGTGGACGCCCGTTCGGGCCGATTCCGCTTCCTAGGATGTGGTGATCACGTACGTACGACTCCGGAGGTCCGGATGCCGTTCTCCGGCCTCAGGCTGACCCCGCTGCGGCTGGGCGGGGCGCTCGGTCTGCTGCTGGTGCTCGCCCTCGTCGGCCTGTCGCTGGCCCGCTCGGGGGGCGGAGCCCACGCCCGGACCGCCTCCGGCGGACTGCCGCACACCACCGTCGAGGTCTCGCCGAGCCGCTGCGGCCACGGCTGGGACGACCCGGTCCCCGGCGTCCAGGTCTTCGACCTGCACAACTCCACCGACGGCGCCGCCGAGGTCTTCCTGGAGGACCCGAGGAGCCAGGCCGTGTACGGCGAGGTCGAGGACATCGGCCCCGGCACGACCCGCACCCTGACCGTCCGCGTCGGCAAGGGCTCCTACGCCTTCAAGTGCGTGCCCGACGACGCCGACGCCGTCACCGGACCCACCGTCCGGATCAGCCACGGCCGTCCGGGACCGGCCGCCGCCCCGGTCAGCGAGCACGACCTGATCCCGCCCGCGATCGCCTATCAGAAGTGGGTCGGCACCGGACTCGCCGACGTCGTACGGCTGACCACCGCCCTGCGCGACGACATCGGCCGCGGGGATCTCGCCGGGGCGCGCACCGACTGGCTGCCGGCGCATCTGGAGTACGAGCGGCTGGGCGCCGCCTACGACGCCTTCGGGGACGCCGACGGGCAGATCAACGGCACCGACGCGGGGCTGGCCGACGGGGTGCGCGACAAGGACTTCACCGGGTTCCACCGGATCGAGTACGGGTTGTGGCACGGGCAGTCGGCGCGGCAGCTGCGCGGTCCGGCCGGCGCCCTGGTGAAGGCCGTCACCGCGCTGCGCGACGACTGGGCGCAGACCCGGATGGACCCCGCCCAACTCGGGCTGCGGGCGCACGAGATCCTGGAGAACACCGTGCAGTTCGAGCTGACCGGCCGGACCGACTACGGCAGCGGCAGCAACCTCGCCACCGCCCGCGCCAACCTCGACGGCACCCGTGAGGTGCTCTCCCGGCTGCGGCCGCTGCTCACCACCCGGTACGCCGACCTGCCCGGCCTGGACAAGGCGCTGGACCGGGCCGGGCGGACCCTGGACGGTTTCCGGCACGGTGGCTCCTGGACGCCGCTGGACCGGCTGAGCCGTACGCGCCGCGAGGACGTCGACGCGGTGTTCGGTGATCTGGTGGAGCGGCTGGCGTCGGTGGCGACCCTGTTCGACCCGCGGAGGACGGTGTGAGCACGCACGAGCAGCCGGACGGGGTCGGCCGCCGCCGGTTCCTGCGGGGCGCGGCCCTGGCGGGGGCGGGACTGGCCGCGGGAGGCGCGGCCGCCCCCGGCGCGGCGACGACCGTCTCCGCCGCGGCCACTGCCCCGGTCGCGCCGTTCCACGGCGTCCACCAGGCCTCCGTGATCGCCAAGCCCCGCAGGTGCACGGTGTTCACCTCCCTCGACGTGACCGCCGACAACCGCGCCGACCTGACCGACCTGCTCAGGACGGTCACCGAGCGCGCCCGCTTCCTGACCGCGGGCGGCACCCCCGACCCGGTCGGCATCACCGCCCCGCCCGCCGACTCCGGCGTCCTCGGCGAGCGACTGCCGTCCGGGGCGCTGGCGGTGACCGTGGGCGTCGGCGCGTCGCTCTTCGACGACCGGTTCGGCCTTGCCGCGCTCAAGCCCCGCCGTCTGACGGCCATGCCGTCCTTCCCCGACGACGACCTCAGGGCGGACTGGTGCCACGGCGACCTCAGCCTGCAACTGCACGCCGACGACACCGACACCGTGCTGCACGCGCTGCGGGACATCGCCCGGCACACCCGCGGCGGGATGCAGGTCCGATGGCGCCTCGACGGCTTCTCCAGCCCGCCGAGGCCCTCCGGCACCCCGCGCAACCTGATGGGCTTCAAGGACGGCACCGCCAACCCGGACCACACCAGTGCGCGCGAGATGGACCGGCTGGTGTGGGTGGGCCGCTCGCTGGGCGAGCCGGACTGGGCCGTCGGCGGCAGCTACCAGGTCGTCCGGCTGATCCGGATGCTGGTGGAGTTCTGGGACCGGGTCTCGCTGAACGAGCAGGAGCGCATGTTCGGCCGCTCCCGGGAGTCCGGCGCGCCCCTGGACGGCGACGCGGAGCACGACACGCCGAAGTACACCGACGACCCCAAGGGCGACGTCATCCCGCTGGACTCCCACATCCGGCTCGCCAACCCCCGTACGACGGCCACCGCCGACCAGCGCATCCTGCGCCGCGCCTACAACTACGACCGGGGCATGGACGGCAACGGCAACCTCGACATGGGGCTGCTGTTCTGCTGCTACCAGCAGGACCTGGCCCGGCAGTTCGAGACGGTGCAGCACCGGCTGGCGGGCGAGCCGCTGACCGACTACATCAGCCCCTTCGGCGGCGGCTACTTCTTCGCCCTGCCCGGCGTGCGCGACAGCGGGGACTGGTACGGGCGCGCCCTGCTGACCTGACCGTGTGTCACCTGACTGTCCCGTGTCTTCGTCCTGTATGACCTGACCTGTATGGACAACTTCTTAGCCCGATCGGTCAATACACAGTCAAGGTTTGTCCCAGCATCCCTGACCCGGTGTTCACCCTCGCGCCATCATGTCTCCGCCGAAGTGCCCCGCACACGGCGGAGCATCCGTGCCGGTAAGACGCACCGACCTTCATGTCCGGAGGGTGAACCAGCATGGCCAGCACTGGAAGACGAACGGCGACGAGGAGCATCGGGGCACTGGTGGGAGCCGCCGCGCTCACCGTCCTCGGCAGCAGCGCCCCCGCCTGGGCCGCCGTACCCGCGGGCCACCCGGGCCACTCCTCGACCGCGACGCCGATCAAGCACGTGGTCGTGCTGTTCGACGAGAACATCTCCTTCGACCACTACTTCGCCACCTACCCGAAGGCCGCCAACACCGACGGCACGAGGTTCACGGCGTCCAAGAAGACGCCGAAGAACATCGACACGCTGGCGCACGCGGGTCTGCTGACGAAGAACCCCAACCAGTACCTGCCCAAGCGGCTCACCCCGGCGCAGGCCCTGACCTGCGACCAGAACCACTCCTACGGGCCGGAGCAGTACGCGGCGAACGGCGGCAAGGCCGACCAGTACGTGCAGAACACCGAGGTCGACAAGTGCAGCGGCGGCCTGTTCGGCGAGCCGGGCCTGGTGATGGACTACTACGACGGCAACACCGTCACCGCGCTGTGGAACTACGCCCAGCACTACTCCCTCAACGACCGCTCCTTCAGCTCGGTCTACGGCCCCTCCACGCCGGGCGCGCTCAACCTGGTCTCGGGTCAGACGCACGGTGTCGTCTCCGTCGACCCCACGACCGGCAAGCAGACCTCGACCCCCGACTCGTACGCGGTCAAGTCGCCGGACGCCAAGGGTGTCGGCACGGTCGTCAACGACCCCGACCCCGCCTTCGACGACTGCTCCGACAAGGACCGCACCAGCACCAATGCGCTGGCCGCGATGCAGGGCAGGAACATCGGTGACCTGCTCAACGCCAAGAAGGTGACGTGGGGCTGGTTCCAGGGCGGCTTCCGGCCGTCCACGGCCTGGGACGGCAAGTCGGGCGACCACGCCAAGTGCGACACCGCGCACGCCAACATCGGCGGCGCCTCCTCGGTCGACTACAGCCCGCACCACTCGCCGTTCCAGTACTACAAGTCGACGTCCAACCCGCACCACCTGCCGCCGAAGAGCGTCGACGAGATCGGTCACAACGGCCAGGCCAACCACAACTACGACCTGACCGACTTCACCGCCGCGGTCAAGGCGGGCAAGCTCCCGGCGGTCAGCTTCGTCAAGGCCGGCGAGTACCAGGACGGCCACGCGGGCTACTCCGACCCGATCGACGAGCAGCACTTCCTCGTCAGCCAGATCAACGCGATCCAGAGCTCGCCGCAGTGGAAGTCGACGGCCGTCGTCATCGCGTACGACGACTCCGACGGCTGGTACGACCACGCCTACGCCGCCCCGCGCAACGGCTCCACGGACACCTCGCTCGGTTCCAACAACAAGGCCACGGACAGCCCCGCCTGCCAGGCCGGTCCGAAGGCGTCCGGCGGCTACGCGGACCGCTGCGGCCCCGGTACCCGTCAGCCGCTGCTGGTCATCTCGCCCTACAGCAAGGTCAACAAGGTCGACCACACGCTGACCGACCAGTCCTCGATCATCCGTTTCGTCGAGGACAACTGGCACACCGGCCGTATCGGCGACCACTCCTTCGACGCCACGGCCGGTTCGCTGTCCGGCATGTTCGACTTCCGGCACCCCAACGACAAGCAGGTGCTGCTGAACGCGAACGGCTCGGTGAAGTCGGTCGGTCCGATCCGGCACATCGCCCCGGTCTCCACGCACATCACCCCGGGCCCGGCGATGCAGAACACCGCCGCGAGCACCGACGCCTCGCGGTTCCCCGGCCTGGCGGTCGGCCTGGGCGTGGGCGCGCTGCTGGCCGCGGGCGCCACGGGCACGTACCTGACGATGCGCCGCAGGCAGCACGGCGCCGCGTGATGCCAACCGCATGACCAGTGAGGCCCGGTCCTTCCGCAAGGACCGGGCCCCACTGCGTGCGACGCGCTCAGCGCGTGCGCAACGCGGTGAGGGCGGCGTCGAGGTCGCGCGCACGCGGGCGGTTGTGGGGCAGCTTGGCGAGCAGGGCCGCCAAACCGCACGTGTTCGTCAGGGCGGAGACGACCAGACCGGCCGCGACAGCGGCGGAGAGCAACCGCAGGGCCGGGTGCACCAGCAGGCCGAGGAGGAGGCCGAGCAGGACCACGCTGCCCGCGGTGAAGCGGACCTGACGCTCCATCGTCCAGTCGGCCCGTGCGGCGGGACGGTGCAGTTCATGGCCGTCGGCGGCCCAGGCGGCGGTGCCGCCCGCCAGGGTCGCGGTGGCGACGCCGTGTTCGGCCAGGAGCCGGGAGGCGGTGTCCGAGCGGGCGCCGGACGCGCAGACCACGAGGACGCCGCCCCGCTCGGCGGCCCCGCGTATCTCCGGCAGCGCGCGACGGACGTGGTCCAGCGGGATGTTGAGCGCGCCCGGGAGATGACCGGAGGCGTATTCACCCGGCGTGCGGACGTCGATGACGGTGAGGCCGGGCAGCCGGGTTCGGGCCTGGCCGGGGTCGAGGGTGAGGGGTGCGGTCATGGCAGGTGTGATCCTTGTGATCCGGTGATGGTCGACGCCGTCCCGAACCGGGACGTACAGTACCCCTAGGGGTATTGGTCGAGGAGTGATGGTGGAACTGGAACTCGAGGGCGCGGACCTGAAGTCCGTGCTGAACCGGCTGCGGCGCGCACAGGGTCAGATCTCCGGGGTGATCCGGATGATCGAGGAGGGACGCGACTGCGAGGACGTCGTCACGCAGCTCGCCGCCGCCTCGCGCGCCCTGGACCGGGCCGGTTTCGCGATCATCGCCACCGGTCTGCAGCAGTGCCTGACCGATGTCGGGTCCGGCCGCAAGAACGGTGAGGACACCGAGCAGATGCGGGCCCGGCTGGAGAAGCTGTTCCTGTCACTGGCGTGAGACGGGCGGCCGTGGCGGTCACAGCAGCGCGTCGAGCAGCATGATGGCCGCCACGAGCAGCAGGACGACGGCGAAGATCCGCTGGAGCGCGGTGCCGGACACCTTGGCCGCCAGCCGCTTGCCGTCCCAGGCGCCCAGGATCGCGGCCCCGACGAACGGACCGACGACGGCCCAGTCCAGGCTCTGCGCCGTACCGGCCCGCATCGCCAGCGCCGCCAGCGAGTTGACGGTGATGACGAGCAGGCTGGTGCCCACCGCCGCCCGCATCCGCAGGCCGAGCACGCCCACCAGCGCGGGCACGGCGAGGAAGCCGCCGCCGACACCGAGCACACCGGTGACCGCGCCGAGACCGGCACCGGCCGCCGCCGCGCGGCCCGGACGCACCGCCACGGCGCCCGGTACGGCGGGCCGCGAGCCCAGCATCCGTACCGCCGCCGCTGCCGCCACCACCGCGAAGGCCGCCGTCAGCACCGCCTGGGGCACGCTCGCGGCGAGTGCGCCGCCCAGCATCGCCGGGCCGGTTCCGGCGGCCGCGAACAGCAGTCCCGTACGCCAGCGCACCTGGCCGTCGCGGGCGTGCGCGGACAGGGCGGTGGCGGAGGTGAGGGTGACGATGACCAGGCTCGCGGTGGTGGCCGCGACCGGGGTGAAACCGAGCAGGTAGATCAGGGCGGGCACGGCCAGGACGCTGCCGCCGCCCCCGAGCGCGCCGAGCGCCAGCCCTATGGCGCCGCCGGCGACCAGGGCGAGGACGACCGCGGTCACGCGACGGTGCCGTTGCGGCCTCGGGCGTCCACCACCGGCAGTCCGGCGGCCGCCCAGTCCCGCATTCCGCCGATGACGTCCACGGCGTCCGCTCCCCGCGCGGCGAGCAGTTCGGCGGCCTGGCGGGACCGGTTGCCGGAGCGGCAGATCACGACCAGCGGCCGCGCCTGCGCCCGGGCGGGAAGCCCTGCTCCGGCCGCCAGCGCCGAGAGGGGCAGATGCATGGCCCCGGGCGCGTGCCCGGCCTGCCATTCGTGGGATTCACGGACGTCCAGCAGCACGGCGTCGCCGTCGCCGGTCCGGGCGGCGGCCTCCTGGACGCTCACCCGGCCCGAACCGCCCCGGTCCCGCCGGAAGAGACTCATCATGCTGTTCACTTCGTTCCCTGCTCCCTGCTCGGTGGCTCAGCCGTTGCGGACGACGAGCCCGGCCTGCTCGGCCGCGGCGAAGCCGTCGTCCACGGCGACGACGTCACGGCCCGCGGCGTCCAGCAGGGAGGCGGCGACGGCGGCGCGCATACCGCCCGCGCAGTGCACCCAGACCTGGCCGGCCGGGACCTCGTCGAGGCGGCGGTGCAGGGTGTGGACGGGAAGGTGCACCGAGCCCTCGACATGTCCGCCCGCGCGTTCGGAGTCACGGCGGACGTCGAGGACGACGACGCCGTCGCGGGGACGCGCGGCGAGGTCCGCGAAGGTGGCGCGCCGGAAGGAGGCGGGCCGTTCGCCGGGGCGGAGCCAGTCGGCCGGAGCGCCGGTGGCCGCGGCGGCGGGACGGTCGATGCCGACCCGGGCCAGCTCGCGCTGCGCGGCGGCCAGTTGCCCGGCCGACTCGGCGAGCAGGGTGACCGGCTTGCCCCAGGGGATCAGCCAGGCCAGGTAGGTGGCGAGCCGGCCCTGGGCCTCGAAGTTGAACGAGCCCGCGACATGCCCCTCGGCGAAGGCGACCCGGTGGCGCAGATCGACCACCCACTCCCCCGCGGCCAGCCGGCCCGCGATGTCGTCGGGGTCGGCGTGGGCGGGCGGGGTCAGGTCGACGGGCGCGGGGCCGGCGGCATTGGCCGGTCCCATGTGCGTGTAGTAGGCGGGGATGTCGTCCAGGCCGGCCAGCAGGCCGGCGACGAAGGCGTCCACGTCCCGGGTGAGGGCGTCGTTGGACGCCCTCTCCTTGCCGATGGTCGTGCCGTCGTCGGCCGTCTGGGCGGAGGAGCAGAAGCTGCCGAACCCGTGGGTGGGCAACACGGCGGTGTCGTCGGGCAGTTCGGCGGCCAGGCGGCGCGCGGAGGCGTGCTGGGCCCGGGCGAGGCGTTCGGTCAGCCGCGGCTCGACCAGGTCCGGCCGGCCGACGGTGCCGATCAGCAGCGAGCCGCCGGTGAAGACCGTGACGGCGGTGCCGTCCTCCTCCAGGACGTAGGAGATGTGGTGCGGGGTGTGGCCGGGGGTGGCGAGCGCGCGCAGGGCGAGCCCGGCGTCGACGGCCACGTTGTCGCCGTCGTGCACCGGGGTGCGCTCGAAGGAGACGTGGGCCTTGGCGGGGACCAGGTAGGCGGCGCCGGTGACGCGGGCCAGTTCCAGGCCGCCGCTGACGTAGTCGTTGTGCACGTGCGTCTCCACGACGTGGGATATCCGCACCCCGCGCAGCGCGGCGACGGTGATCACCCGGTCGATGTCGCGCGGCGGATCGACCACCACGGCGGTCCGCTCACCGCCCGCCAGGTATCCGCGGTTGCCGAGGCCCGGCACCTCGATGACGTCGATGAAGAACACGACCTGCTCCCTTCCGTTCGATCATTCGAGAATCGAGAATTACCCCCGGGGGTATATGGACGACGGTAGCACGGATACCCATGGGGGTATTTTCTCGGGAGCTCGGTGTCCGCTCAGGCGTTGCGGTTCAGGCGTTCGACCCGCGCCGCGGCCGTTTTCGCGCGTCGGCCGGCCTCGCGTACGCGGCGCTCGGCGGCCCGGGCCCGTTCGCGGGCCTCGCGGACGGCGGTCCCGGCCTGTCGCTGCTCCTCCTCGAGCCGGCGCAGCTCCTCGCTCAGTTCGCCGACACGCCGCCGCAGGGCATCCGCGCGCTCCTCGGCCTCCCGGATCCGCCGGTCTGCCTCGGCCGCCTCTTCCTGTCCGGCTCTGAGCTCCGCGTCGGCCTGCTCGGCCTCCCGCCGGGCCCTCTCCAGACGGCGGCGGCGCTCGTCGGCGGCCTTGTCCGCGCGCCGGGGCGTGGAAGGATGCGGCGCCTGCCGACGGGCGGGCGGGGTGCGGCGGGCGGT
>NZ_WVUG01000211.1 GCF_017614965.1 Streptomyces griseorubiginosus
GGGCGGGGCCGGGTCACGATCACGGAGATCGCACGGCAGGCCGGGGTCTCGGTGCCGACGGTGTCGCGGGTCGTCAACGGACGGTCCGACGTGTCGCCGAGGACCCGGGCCCGGGTGGAGGACCTGCTGCTGCGGCACGGCTACCGCAAGCGCCCGACCGCCTCCGGCAGCGGTGCGGCCCTGCTGGACCTCGTCTTCAACGATCTCGACAGCCCCTGGGCGGTGGAGATCATCCGGGGCGTGGAGGAGGTGGCGCACGCGGCCGGGGTCGGCACGGTGGTGTCGGCGATCCACGGGCGCTCGGGAGACGCCCGCGAATGGATGCGCAACCTCCGGGCCCGCGCCTCGGACGGCGTCATCCTGGTCACCTCGGTCCTGGAGCCGGTGCTGCACGAGGAGTTGCGGGCCCTCGGCGTCCCGCTGGTCGTCGTCGACCCGGCGGGCTCCCCCGCCCTCGACGTGCCCACCATCGGCGCGGCCAACTGGTCCGGCGGCATGGCGGCCACCGACCATCTGCTGTCCCTCGGCCACCGCCGGATCGGCCTGATCGCGGGCCCGCCCCGGCTGCTGTGCTCCCGCGCCCGCCTGGACGGCTACCGGGCGGCCCTGGAGGGCGCCGGCGTCGCCCTGGACGAAACCCTGGTCGTCCCCGGCGACTTCCACCCCGAGTCCGGCTTCCGGGGCTGCAACACCCTTCTCGACCTCCCCGAACCGCCGACCGCCCTCTTCGCGGCCGGCGACCAGATGGCGCTCGGCGCGATCGAGGCGCTGCGCCGACGCGGCCTGCGCGTTCCGGAGGACATGAGCGTGGTCGGCTTCGACGACCTTCCCGAGGTCCGCTGGTCCGCTCCCCCGCTGACCACGGTCCGCCAACCCCTCGCCGACATGGGCAAGCTGGCGGTCCGTACGGCCTTGCGGCTGACCCGCGACGAACAGCCGGACGCACCGCGCGTGGAGCTGGGCACGGAGCTGGTGGTGCGGTCCAGCACCGCACCACCAGCACTGCCCTGAGCCGGTGCAGAGCCTTCCTGATCGCGGCTAGTGCAGAGCCTTCCTGATCGCGAAGTACGCGGGCTTGGGTGCCAGTTGCTCGTCCCACGGCAGCGCGGCGCCCTCCCCCGGGAAGAAGGCCGGGATCCAGGAGTACTTGTCGGTGTAGTCCCAGATCGTGATGCCCACGCAGCGGCGGACCGCCAGACAGGCCGAGGTCAGCCGGCCGTACCAGTCGGCCTGTTCCGCCAGCTTGTCGTCGGTCGCCGGGAGGATCATCCGGATGTCGACCTCGGTGAGCGCGGTGTCCAGGCCGAGCCGGGAGAAGCGGCGGAGGTTGTCCTCCAGGGTGGTCGGATAGCCGTACTGCAGCGCGAGGTGCGCCTGCAGGCCGATGCCGTCCAGCGGGACCTTCTGTGCTTTGAGGTCCTTGGTCAGCCGGTAGTACGCGTCCGACTTCGGGCCGACCGCCTCGATGTTGTAGTCGTTCAGGTACAGCTTGGCGTGCGGGTCCGCCTGGTGCGCCCAGCGCAGCGCGTCGGCGATGTATCCGGGGCCGAGCGTCTTGTACCAGATGGTCTCCCGGTAGGTGCCGTCCTCGTTGAACGCCTCGTTGACGACGTCCCAGGAGTAGACCTTGCCCTTGTAGTGCCGTACCTCCGTCTGGATGTGGTTCTTCAGCACCGCCCGCAGTTCGGCCGCCGTCCAGTCGCGGTCGGTGAGCCAGCTCGGCAGCTGGCTGTGCCAGACCAGGGTGTGGGCCCGTATCCGCTGGTGGTTCTCGCGGGCGAGGTTCACGATCTGGTCGCCGTTGGTCCAGTCGAAGACGCCTTGTTGCGGCTCGGTGGCGTACCACTTCATTCCGTTGCCGGGCGTGATCATGTCGAACTCCTTGCCGAGCAGGGCCGTGTAGGCGCTGTCGGTGAGTTCGGGGTTGTCGGTCGCGCTGCCGAAGTAGCGGCCGTGGCGCTGGGCCAGCTCCGCGAGCGTCGGCTGCTTGGGGCTCGCCTGGGCCGACGGCCCGGCGGCGAGTCCGGCCACGACCAGGCCGGCGGCGAGCGCGCCGGCGAGTCTGAGTCGGGTGGTCTTGCGCATGGTGCGACTCCTCACGGTGTGTGGTGTGGGGCCGTACGTCCGCCGGCGCGCGTCATCCCTTCGTGGCGCCGGCGGTGAGGCCGCCGACGAGTTGGCGCTCGGCGACCGAGTAGAGGGCGAGTGCGGGGACCATCGCCAGCACGAGGTAGGCGAAGACGCGGGCGTACTCGGCGGAGTACTGGCCCTGGAACTGCACGACGCCGAGGGGCAGCGTCCACCACTTGGAGTCGGTGAACACCAGCAGCGGCAGCATGAAGTTGTTCCAGCTCGCGACGACGGCGAGCACGGAGACCGTGCCGAGCGCCGGCCGTGCCATGGGCAGCAGCACCCGCCAGAAGAAGCCGAAGGCGCTGCACCCGTCCAGCGTGGCCGCCTCCTCCAGCTCTCCCGGGATCTGCCGGAAGAAGCCGCGCAGGATGATGATGGTCATCGGCAGCCCGAAGGCGGCCTGCGGGAGGATCACGCCGAGCGGGTTGTCCAGGAGGTCCAGGTACCGCAGGATCAGGAACAGCGGCAGGACGGCCACCGCGAAGGGGAACATCAGCCCCATCGTGAAGAACATGAACAGCACCTCCCGCCCGCGGAAGGCGAACCGGGCGAAGGAGAAGGCCGCGAGCGCGGACACGGCGACCACGAGCACGGTCGTCGCCACCGCTACCAGCGTGCTGTTGCCGAGCAGCCGCCAGAAGTCGCCCGAGCCGAGGATGTCGGTGTAGTTCCCGGTCAGCCAGTGCTCGGGCAGCCCGAAGGGGTTGCGGGAGAGTTCGTCGGTCGACTTGAAGCCGGACAGGGCGGCGTACAGCAGGGGTACGACCACCACCGAGCCGACCAGCACGAGCACGACGTGCAGCGGCAGTTTGCGCAGGGTCTTCACGCCCCGTCTCCCCTCATGTTCGTGGTGGCTCCCTCGAGGTCGCGGCGGAGCACGAACCGCTGGTAGGCGAGGGCGAAGACGAGACAGATGCCGAACATGACCACGCTGATCGCGCTGGCGTAGCCGACCTGGTAGCGCTTGAAGCCGTACTGGAACATGGTCACGGCCATCGTCTCGGAATGGTGGTCGGGTCCGCCCTGGGTGATCACCCAGACCAGGTCGAACAGTTGAATGGCCCCGATGACGGAGAGGAAGACGCTAATGCGCAGGGTGGGTGCGAGCAGCGGCAGGGTGACGTTGCGGAAGCGCTGCCAGGGGCCGGCGCCGTCGATCAGCGCCGCCTCCGTCAACTCGGCCGGGATGGACTGGAGTCCGGCGAGGTACAGCATCATGTGGAAGCCGAAGTACTTCCAGGTCATGACGAGGAAGAGGGTCGCCATGACGTAGGAGGGGTCGGCGAACCACTCCCCGCCGATCCCGCCGAGGCCGACGGCGCCGAGCACATGGTCGGCGAGCCCGTCGTCGGGGGCGAAGACCATGCTGAACAGGACGCCGGTGATGGCCTCGGACAGCACGTACGGGGCGAAGAACAGCATCCGGTAGACGGCCCGGCCGCGCAGCCGCTGGTTCAGGGCCACCGCCATGGCCAGCGCGAACGGCAGTTGCAGGACGAGCGAGAGGCCGACCAGGAGCAGACAGCGCCACAGGTCGCCGAGGAAGACGTCGTCCTTGAAGAGCTGGGTGAAGTTGTCCGTGCCGATGTAGTCGGAGGGCATGCCGAAGCCGCCCCAGCGGAAGAAGGCGGCGTACAGCGCGAACAGCATCGGCAGCAGCACCAGGCCGATGAAGAGCACCAGCGCGGGCACCTGGAAGCCGACCGCGGTGAGCCAGTTGACCAGCCGCCGGCGCGCCCGGCCACGTCCCGGCCTCGCCACGGGGGAGGTCGGGGCGAGGCCGGTGCCGGTCCGCTCGTCCGGGAGGAAAGTGGAGGTCATCGCCGGCTACTACGCTTCCTTCGCGGCCTTGGTGATCGACTGGGTGACCTGCTCGGGTGACTTGGAGCCGGCGATGAGCGCGGCGACGCTGTCGTTGACCTCCTGGCCGACGGCGGGCGCGTACGCCTGGTCGAGGTAGAGCTGGAAGCCGGTGGCGCCCTTCAACTGCGCCTGCACCGCCTTGGTGTTGGGGTCCGACAGGCCCTTCTCCGCGCCGGGCACGATCGGCAGGGTGTTGGTCTTCTTGACCAGTTCGAGGTCGGTGGTCTCGGAGGCGAAGAACTTCAGGAAGTCGACGGCCGCCTGCGGCGCGCCCTTGCGCAGGGCGTGCCCGCCGCCACCGCCGAACACCTCGGTGATCGCGCCCTTTCCGCCCTCGACGGCCGGGAAGGGGAAGAAGCCGAGGTTCGAGCCGAGCCCCTTGCCGGAGTCGGCCTCGACGACCGGGGCCCACTGGCCCATCAGCTCCATGGCCGCCTTGCCGTTGCCCATGGTGGCGGCCTGTCCGGTCGGGGTGGAGTACGAGGCGCCCAGGAACCCCTTCTGGAACGGCTGGAGTTTGACGAGGTCCTGGAGGTGCTGCCCGGCCTGGACCAGCCCGGGGTCGCTGAAGTCCTTGTCGTCGCTGGCCTTCTGGAGGGCGGCGATACCGGCCGTGCGCATGGCGAGGTAGGCCCAGTAGTACATCTCGGGCCACTTCTCCTTGCCGGCGAGGGCGATGGGCGTGATGTTCTTCGCCTTGAGCTTCTTCACCGCGTCGAGGAAGCCGCTCCAGGTGGTGGGGGGCGTGCTGATGCCCGCCTGCTGGAAGAGCGCCTTGTTGTACCAGAAGCCGATCATGCCGATGTCGAACGGGATGCCGTAGACCTTCTTGTCGAAGATGTACGGCTGCTTCGCCACCGGCAGCACGCTGTCGGCCCACGGCTTGGTGCGGTCGGTGAGGTCCTCGACGAGCCCCGCGTCGATCTGCTGCCTGAGCACGCCGCCGCCCCAGGTGTGGAAGATGTCCGGCAGCTTCCCGGAGGCGGTCAGCGCGGTCATCTTGGACTTGTAGGCGTCGTTCTCCAGCTGCACGATCTTCAGCTTGACCTTGGGGTTCTGGGCCTCGAACTTCTTGGCCAGTCCGGCCCAGACGGTCTTCGTCGGCTCGGTGGTGGAGATGTTCCACCACTCGATCGTGGTCGTGCCGTCCGCCGACGACCCGTCCGAGTCGCCGCCGCAGCCGCTCAGTGCGGTCATGCCCAGACCGGCCGCGGCGGAGGCCGCCAGGAAGCCGCGGCGGGACAGTGCCCGGTCGCCCATGATGCGCTCCTTGGGGTAGGGACGGCGTGTCGACGGCCGTCCGCTGGACCGAAAGTTTCGGAGTTGATCCAGAAAGATGCGTTGTTGCCGCACCCTAGAGACAGCTCCCAAACGGTGGCAACCCCTTGTACGCGGTGAATCTGCGGCCAACCTGCGTGGACGGTCGGACCGTTGACGAGATCCCGGATTGATCGGACCCCTTATATGCGTCAGCCCCTCCGGAAGAACGTCGAAACATTCGAATGAGCCGACGAACCTTCCGGAGGGGCACTGGGCACTGTAGAAGCTCAGGTCTCGAAGCGATACCCCATGCCGGGCTCGGTGATGAGCCGGGCCGTTACCCCCGCCCTCCATGCGGGCGCGACCGTACGCCCGTCATCAGGACGTCCAGTCCCCGCCGTGTCGTCGCCAGGACCACCCGGTCGCCCGCGACCAGCACCCGCCCCTGTGCCGGACGCCAGTCGAAGTCCGTGCGGTCGGGGCGAGGTGTGTCGGGGCCGTCCACGGCCGCCGATCCGGGCAGCGGGCCGCGCGCGGCCCCCACGGCCAGCACCCGCCACTCGTTCTCCCGGAACGCCTCGTGCACCGAGCGCCCCTCCAGCTCGGCGTGCCCCGCCACGTCCACGCAGGTGAACAGCAGCGAGCCCCGCTCCACCGGCATCACCCCCAGCACATGGCGGCCCATCATCGCCGCCGCGAAGGAGGGCGCGGCCAAGGCCGAGACGCTTCTGCTGCGGGTGAGGGCGTCCGGGTAGGAGGCACGCAGGGTGCGCTGGACGGTCGCCGCGAACGCGTCGTCGTACAGCCGCGTCACCACCCGCACGGCGGGGTTGGTCTCCCGGACGGCCATGACGATGTCGAGGTTCTGGCCGTCGTCGCGGGTGAGGACGAGCAGCGAGCCGCTCTGCCGGACACGGGCCCGTTCGAGCACGGCCGGCTCCGTGGCGTCCTCCAGCAGCAGCGGTATCCCGAGCCGGCGGGCGAGGGCGACGCCGCGTGCGCGCGGGTCGCGTTCGATGGCGACGACCTGATGCCCGGTGGCGTGCAGCCGGTCGAGTACGCGGGTGCCGACCATGCCCAGGCCGACCAGCACGATGTGGCCGTCCACGTCGTCGTCGGGCGGATGGCTCGCGGAGGCGGTACGGAAGGCGTCGGTGGCGTTCACCGTCGCGGCGACGACGAGCGGGAGGACGGCAAGCCCCACGAAACCGGCGAGCAGTTGGAGCACCCTCCGGGCCACCGACTCCTCGGTGGCCGGGTCGCCCATGGTGAAGATGTCCAGCAACGGCAGGTAGATGTTCTTCCACCACGGGCGCTCGTCGGCGAAGAGCGCGGTCGCCGTCGACAGGCCGGCCACCACCGCCGCCAAGGCCCCGTACACGGCGGCGAGTTGATGGGAGAGGAAGACCTTCCACGGCAGATGGGCAAGGCGCGCCCGCACCCAGCCGCGCGGGCGGAAGCGCCGGGTCCGCGCGGTCTGTTCGGCTGCGGGATGGCTGACCTCCTCCAGCATCAGCCGTCCGTGCGTGAACTGCCGGTGGTACGCGGTCGGGTCGTCGGGCAGCAAGCGGATGCCGTCCTCGCCCGCGGCCTCCGCGCTGTCCTGGCTCGCGGGATCGTCCTGGTGGGCGCCGGACAGGACGGCGAGCGTGGCGAGGTCGGTGGTGTGCGGCGGAGTGCCGGCGGGGCGTACGACCCCGCGGAAGACCTTCCCCTCGACCTGGAGGGTGTGCCCATGGCCCACCGCGGCGGCCGCCACCAGTTCCGGTACGGCGGTGTCGGCGTCGGACAGCACCGTGGCGGAGGTGTCCTGACCGAGGTCGCCGCACAGCCCCGCCGCCCGGTCCAGCAGCCGCTCCAGGTGCCGGCCGCGTTCACCGTCGAACATCCGCACCACCAGCCGAACCGAGGGGTTCACGGTCCGGGCCAGCAGGGCGCCGGTCATGTTGACCTGGTCGTCACGGTAGGTGAGGGCGAGCGCGGCGGCCCGTTCCACGCCCGCCGCGCGCAGCGTCCGCTCGTCGGGGCGGGCGGAGACGTGCAGTTCGACCGGCGAGTCCGGGTCCTGGTGCAGCGCGGCGATCCGCGCGCCGTGCTCGTCGCTGGTGGAGGGCAGCACGACGGTGACGACCTCGCCGCACACGGCGTCCAGTTCGACGGCCAGCCGGTGTGCGAGTCCGTCGTCGCCGCAGATCACCATGTGCTGCGATCTCTGACCGGCTGGTGTCGGGGCGGGGAGAGTTGACGTCACATCAGGCTGAACGGCAGGGATCATGAACACTGTTCCAGCCGTGTACCTGACAGCCTCCAAGATTGCGTCAAAACCACGCCAAGGCGCGGCGAGTACGGCCCGCGGCGCCCGCGACAGGCTGACCCAGCACCCGGGAACCGTACCCGCCGAGTCCGCCGACCCGATCCATCGCGGCCCCGCCATGACACAGGGTGTCCACCGCTCGGGACGCTGCCCCGACCCCCATACGGCCCAGAACTCGGCGAACCCACGCAAGTCGGCCCGACGCAGGTCCGTCAGCGCCCCCGCCAGCGAGTCTTAACGCAAGATTGACGCCCTCGACCGTCTCATCCGTGGGCCCACACGTAACTCTCCGCTTACGCTGGTGCCGCCGTCCGCGTGATGGCCAGAACCGCACGACGGCCCGCACATCAGGAGCACGCCGAATGGCCACGACCGAACACCCTCCCAGCCGTATGCGCGCCTGGATGCTGGAGGGGCTGGCCGACATGGGCAAGGGGATCCAGCAGGCCCCGCACGCCCAGCCGGAGCCGCCGCACAAGGGCCAGCGCTGGTACCGGGTCATGTGTCTGACCGGTGTGGACTACTTCTCGACCCTCGGCTACCAGCCCGGCATCGCGGCCCTGGCGGCCGGTCTCCTCTCACCCGTCGCGACCGTCGTGCTCGTGATCGTCACCCTGGCCGGTGCCCTGCCCGTCTACCGTCGGGTCGCCGAGGAGAGCCCGCACGGCGAGGGCTCGATCGCCATGCTGGAGCGACTGCTGTCGTTCTGGAAGGGCAAGCTGTTCGTCCTCGCCCTGCTGGGCTTCGCCGCCACCGACTTCCTCATCACCATCACGCTGTCGGCCGCGGACGCCTCGACCCACCTGGTCGAGAACCCGCACCTGACCAGCACCCTGCAGGGCCGGCAGATGGTGATCACCCTGGTCCTGGTCGCCCTGCTCGGCGCGGTCTTCCTCAAGGGCTTCCTGGAGGCCATCGGCGTCGCGGTCGCCCTGGTCGTCGCCTATCTCGGGCTCAACGCCGTGGTCGTGGCCGTCGGCTTCTGGCACGTCCTCACCGAGGGCCATGTGGTCACCGACTGGACCAGCGCCCTCACCGCGGAACACGGGAACGTCTTCGCCATGATCGGTGTCTCCCTGCTGGTCTTCCCGAAGCTGGCGCTCGGCCTGTCCGGCTTCGAGACCGGCGTCGCGGTCATGCCGCACGTCCAGGGGGACGCCGGTGACACCGAGGAGAACCCCAAGGGCCGTATCCGGGACACCAAGAAGCTCCTGACGACCGCCGCCCTGATCATGAGCGTCTTCCTGATCGCCACCAGCTTCATCACCACGGTGCTGATCCCGGAGAAGGAGTTCAAGACCGGCGGCCAGGCCAACGGCCGTGCCCTGGCCTATCTCGCGCACCAGTACCTGGGCGGCGCCTTCGGCACGGCGTACGACGTCTCGACCATCGCCATCCTGTGGTTCGCCGGAGCCTCCGCGATGGCCGGACTGCTCAACCTGATGCCGCGCTACCTGCCCCGCTACGGCATGGCCCCGCACTGGGCCCGCGCCGTACGGCCCATGGTCATCGTCTTCACTCTGATCGCCTTCCTCGTCACCTGGATCTTCGACGCGAACGTCGACGCCCAGGGAGGCGCCTACGCCACCGGCGTCCTGGTGCTCATGTCCTCGGCCGCGATCGCGGTGACCATCGCCGCCCGGCGCGCGGGCCAGCGCGGGTGGACCATCGGCTTCGGCATCGTCTCGGCGGTCCTGCTCTACGTCACCGGCGCGAACGTCGTCGAACGCCCGGACGGCGTCAAGATCGGCGCCTGCTTCATCGCCGGCATCATCCTGGTCTCCCTGCTGTCGCGCCTGGCCCGCGCCTTCGAGCTGCGCGTCACCCATGTCGAGCTCGACGACATGGCACAACGATTCATCCGGGACATGTCCAGCCGGAAGATACGGTTCATCGCCAACGAGCCCGGCCGACGCGACAAGGCCGAGTACCGCGACAAGATCGAGCAGATCCGCGCCGACAACGACATCCCCGGCGAGGACTTCGTCTTCGTGGAGGTCACGGTCACCGACCCGTCCGAGTTCGAGGCGGGCCTGACGGTGCACGGCGAGGTCCTGCACAACCGCTACCGCGTCCTGACCCTGGAGTCCTCCTCCATCCCCAACGCCCTGGCCGCCCTCGCCCTCCACGTCCGCGACACCACGGGCTGCATCCCGCACATCTACTTCGAGTGGACCGAGGGCACCCCCTTCGCCAACTTCCTGCGCTTCTTCCTCTTCGGCCAGGGCGAGGTCGCCCCGGTCACCCGAGAGGTCCTGCGCGAAGCGGAACCGGACCGCGCACGGCGACCCCGGGTCCACACCGGCTGAGCGTCAGGGCGCCCGAGCCCGGTCGGGGACCGCCACTCGGCCCTGCTCCCGCCCCGCGTGACCGCGGGGCCCCGGCCAGCCGAACCGCACGCGGCCCACTGCACCGGCGCCTGGTGCGTCCGGACGCCCTGATCGCCGCACGGCAGTACAGCGGCCCGCACCTCCTCCCACCTGGTCCTGCGCGACGCCCATGGCGACCGGCTCGAACTCGACCCCCGCGTCCTGATGGCCGGCCCCCTACGGTGGCACTAACTCGACGCGGACGTGCGCCGCTCGATCGAACGGCGGCCCCGTGCGCCAGGGCACGGAGGTGCTGCGACAGCGACGGCGTCGTTCTCGTCCTGGCGGGCTCCTGCCAGGACGGCGGACAGGGAGGCCGCGGACCAGCACGCGGAGTGGACCGCCGGCGCCGGATGGAATGCCGGCCGGTCACGGATCGCTCACCTCGTCGGAGTCGGCGTCGGCGTCAAAGGCCCTGGATGCCGAGGCGCCGTCCCTGGGGCGGGCCCGACGAACACGACGTCCGCCCCGTATCCGGGACCTGGCGGGCCGCCCGCCTCGGCCTCACCACCGCGGACATGCCCGGCGCCGTCCCGACCGCCTTCGCCCAGGGCATCGCTTTCGCCCGGCCCTTTCCACCGGCCCCCGGCCACGCCCCTATCGTTACGGCATGCAGAGCTACACGATCGGCCAGGCGGCGCGGCTGCTCGGCGTCAGCCCGGACACCGCGCGGCGCTGGGCGGACGCCGGCCGCGTGGTGACCCACCGCGACGAGGGCGGGCGGCGACTCATCGACGGCCGGGACCTGGCGGCCTTCTCCGTAGAGCTCGCCAGGGCGGGCACCGGCGAGGAGGAGACCTCGTACACCTCGGTCCGCAACGCCTTCCCCGGCATCGTCACCGCGATCAAACTCGGCGACGTGGCCGCCCAGGTCGAGATCCAGGCCGGTCCGCACCGTCTGGTCTCCCTGCTGACCCGGGAGGCCGTGGAGGAACTGGGCCTGGAGGTCGGCATGGAGGCCACGGCCCGCGTGAAGTCGACGAACGTCCACATCGACCGCGTCTGACCTCCCGGCCGGAACGCCCCCCGGCGGCTACGGTGACCCGTGGGCACAAACACCCACAGGCCCCACCGATCCCCCATCTCCCGCGAGGCGTTCCCATGAGGCTGAGCATCCGCAACCAGATCCCCGGCACGGTCACCGCCGTCACCCCCGGCGAGGTCATGGCCACCGTCAAGGTCCGCCTCACCGGCGGTCAGGAGATCACCGCGGCGATCACCCTGGAATCCGTCGAGGAACTCGGCCTCGCCGCGGGGACCGCCGTGCGCGCCCTGGTGAAGTCGACGGAGGTGTCCCTCGCCACCGCGCCGGTCCAGGGCCTGTCCATCCGCAACCAACTGCCCGGCACGGTCACCGACATCGCCACCGGCGGCGCCATGGCCTCCGTGAAGGTCGCGGTCGAGGGCGGCGAACTGACCTCCGCGATCACCAGGGACGCCGCGACCGACCTGGGCCTGACGACCGGCGCGTCCGTCGTCGCCCTGATCAAGTCGACCGAGGTGTCACTGGCCACGGCCTGACACGAAAAGGGCCCCGCCGAAGCGGGGCCCCCATCCACGACCGGCTCAGTCCTCGTAGGCGTCCAGCGGCGGGCACGAGCACACCAGGTTGCGGTCGCCGAAGGCCTGGTCGATCCGGCGCACCGGCGGCCAGTACTTGTCGGCGGCCGAGACACCGGCCGGGAAGACGGCCTCCTCGCGCGTGTACGCGTGCTCCCACTCGTCGCCCAGCGCGGCGGCGGTGTGCGGCGCGTTGCGCAGCGGGTTGTCGTCCGCCGGCCACTCGCCCGAGCCGACCTTCTCGATCTCCGCGCGGATGGCGATCATCGCGTCGCAGAACCGGTCCAGCTCGGTCAGGTCCTCGGACTCGGTGGGCTCGATCATCAGCGTGCCGGCCACCGGGAAGGACATGGTCGGGGCGTGGAAGCCGTAGTCGATCAGCCGCTTGGCCACGTCGTCGACGCTCACCCCGGTCGCCTTGGTCAGCGGCCGCAGGTCGATGATGCACTCGTGCGCGACCAGACCGCCGGGCCCGGTGTAGAGCACCGGGTAGTGCGGCTCGAGCCGCTTGGCGATGTAGTTGGCGGACAGCACGGCCACCTGCGTGGCCCTCTTGAGCCCCTCACCGCCCATGAGCCGGACGTACGCCCAGGAGATCGGCAGGATGCCCGCGGAACCCCAGGGCGCGGCCGAGATGGGCCCCACCCCGGTCTCCGGGCCGGCCTCCGGCTGCAGCGGGTGGTTCGGCAGGTACGGCGCCAGGTGCGAGCGCACACCCACCGGGCCGACGCCCGGACCGCCGCCGCCGTGCGGGATGCAGAAGGTCTTGTGCAGGTTCAGGTGCGAGACGTCCCCGCCGAAGTGGCCCGGCTTGGCGAGGCCGACCAGCGCGTTGAGGTTGGCGCCGTCGACGTAGACCTGCCCGCCGGCCTCGTGCACCTGCGCGCAGATGTCGGCGACGTGCTCCTCGAACACGCCGTGCGTCGAGGGGTACGTGATCATCAGCACGGCCAGCTCGTCGCGATACTGCTCGATCTTCGCCCGCAGGTCCTCGACGTCGATCTCGCCGTCCTCGGCGGTCTTCACGACGACGACCTTCATCCCGGCCATCACGGCGCTGGCGGCGTTCGTGCCGTGCGCGGAGGACGGGATCAGACACACGGTCCGCTGCTCGTCCCCGTTGGCCCGGTGGTATCCGCGCACGGCCAGCAGCCCGGCCAGTTCGCCCTGCGACCCGGCGTTCGGCTGCAGCGACACCTTGTCGTACCCGGTGACCTCGGCGAGACGTTCCTCCAGCTCGTGGATGAGCGTGAGGTAGCCCTGCGCCTGCTCGGCGGGGGCGAAGGGGTGCAGCTGACCGAACTCGGGCCAGGTGACCGGCTCCATCTCGGTGGTCGCGTTGAGCTTCATGGTGCAGGAGCCCAGCGGGATCATGCCCCGGTCGAGCGCGTAGTCCCGGTCGGCCAGCCGGCGCAGGTAGCGCAGCATGGCGGTCTCGGAGCGGTGCTGGTGGAACACGGGGTGGGTGAGGAAGTCGTCCCGGCGCAGCCGGTCCTCGGGCAGGGCCGCCCCGGCGACCGCGTCCAGCGCCTCGACGTCGCCGTCGACCCCGAAGGCCGCCCACACGGCCGCCAGCTGGGCCCGCCCGGTCGTCTCGTCGCAGGCGATCGACACCTGGTCGGCGTCGACGAGGCGCAGGTTGACGCCGTTGTTACGGGCGGCCGCGACGACCTCACCGGCCCGTCCGGGCACCCGCACGGTGAGCGTGTCGAAGTACGCCCCGTGCACCACCTCGACGCCCCCGGCCTTCAGACCCTCGGCGAGGATCGTGGCGTAGCGGTGCGTGCGCCAGGCGATGCTCCGCAGCCCCTCGGGGCCGTGGTAGACGGCGTACATCCCGGCCATGACCGCGAGCAGCACCTGCGCGGTGCAGATGTTGCTGGTGGCCTTCTCCCGCCGGATGTGCTGCTCACGGGTCTGCAGGGCCAGCCGGTACGCCTTGTGCCCGTCCGCGTCCACGGACACGCCCACGAGCCGTCCGGGCAGGCTGCGCGCGAACTTCTCGTGCACGGCCATGTAGCCCGCGTGCGGCCCGCCGAAGCCCATCGGCACACCGAACCGCTGGGTCGTCCCCACCGCGATGTCGGCCCCGAGCTCCCCGGGCGACTTCAGCAGGGTGAGGGCGAGCAGATCGGCGGCGACGGTGACCAGGGCACCCAGCTCGTGCGCCTGGTCGATCACCGCCTTGATGTCGCGTACGGCACCGGAGGCGCCGGGGTACTGGACCAGCACGCCGTTGATCTCCCGCCCGGCGACCTCGGCCGGGATACCGTCGCTCAGGTCGGCGACCACGACCTCCACGCCCGTCGGCTCGGCGCGGGTCTCGATCACGGCGATGGTCTGCGGCAGCACGTCCGCGTCGACCAGGAACAGGCCCTTCTTGTTCTTCCCCATACGGCGGGACAGGGACATGGCCTCAGCGGCCGCCGTTCCCTCGTCGAGCAGCGAGGCGCCGGAGGTGGGCAGTCCGGTGAGGTCGGCGACCATGGTCTGGAAGTTGAGCAGGGCCTCGAGCCGCCCCTGGGAGATCTCGGGCTGGTACGGCGTGTAGGCCGTGTACCAGGCGGGGTTCTCCATCACGTTCCGCAGGATCACGGGCGGGGTGAAGGTGCCGTAGTACCCGAGCCCGATCATCGAGCCGAGCACCTGGTTGCGGTCGGCCAGCGAACGCAGCTCGGCCAGCACCTCGGCCTCGGTCCGCGCTCCCGGCAGCTCGAGGGCATCGGCGTTCCTGATGACGTCCGGCACCGCGGCGGTGGTCAGCTCGTCCAGCGAGCCGTACCCGATGTGGGCGAGCATCTTCGCCCGGGCTTCCTGGTCGGGCCCGATGTGGCGCTGCTCGAAGGGGATCCCCTTCTCGAGCTCGGAGAGCGGAATGCGATGGGCGGTCATTTGCGGAGGCCTCCTGGTCTGACACGACCTTCGAGGGGCACCACGGCACGGGTACCCGAACGGCCTCCCCCTCTGTCATCTCGACCTGAGAGCTTCACCGGGTGGCCCGAAAGCTCCCGGTTTTCACCGTCGGTGAGGGCGGAAGCCGTGACACCCGCCCTGCTTTCCAGAGTGACCTCGTCCGTGCGGTACGTGAGCCTGAGAGATTCCGGGGAGGATTTGCTCCTTCGGCGCCTCCGGTGTCACCCGGAGGACTCTCCCGCACGGGGTCATCAGCCGTTGACAGAGTACCAGTGCGCTCTACAGCGCGGCTCGAGTGGCCGCGTCGCCCGATGTGCACTTTCGTAGTGCTTACGGATGAGTTGCGACCATGTGGAGGGCCCGTGCAGACCGACATCGATCCGCGCAACCTGATCGGCCGCAAGGCGTTCGACCGCAACGGCACGAAGATCGGCACCATCGACGAGGTCTATCTCGACGACGCCACCGGCGTCCCCGAGTGGGCGGCCATACGTACGGGCCTCTTCTCCCGCGACGCCTTCGTCCCCCTGGAGCCCAGCGAGCTGGTCGAGGGCACCCTCCACGTCCCCTTCGACCGGGCCCTGATCAAGGACGCCCCCGACTTCGGCGTGGGCCGCCACCTCTCCCCCGAGCAGGAACTCCAGCTCTACCACCACTACGGCCTCCACCTGGCCTCACCCCCCTCGCTCCCGGACCGCGACTTCGGCAGACTCGCGGGCCAGGAGGACGCGGACGCCTGATCCCCGACCCGCCGACACCCACAGCCGGCCCCTCTCACACGCCGCCCTCGCTCACACGCCTCCCCCGTCCACCGAGACCCCGGGTCTCTGCGCGACCAACGGCAACGGTTCGGCCATCTCAAGCTCAGGGTCGTCGACCCGGAACGTCCGCACCCTCCCGGGCCTG
>NZ_WVUG01000212.1 GCF_017614965.1 Streptomyces griseorubiginosus
GGGTGGGGAAGGCCAGCAGTGTCCATTCGTGGGCGGAGTGGCCGAGTGCCGCGGGGTCGAACATGCGGGTTCCGGCCTGCCGGACGAGCGCGTTGCCGGAGGGCGAGAGGTCGTACTCGACCGACCGGCCGATGCGGTGGTCCTGGAGCAGGCCGCGCTCCGCGGAGCGGCGCAGCGCGGCGCGCATCGCGGGTTCGTTGATGCCGAGGGCGAGACCGACGTGCACGAAGAGGCCGGCCGGCAGGGGTCCCGGGAATCCTAGGTCGGTGCGCAGCCCGAACGTCGTCATGACGATGCTAAGCGGCGGTCGCCGGGCGGTCTTTGCTGGCACGGAATGATGTTAGGTCAGGGCGATGACGTGGGCGCAGGCCGTGTGCCGCCCCGGCCACCGGCGGGCGGGCCGGGGCGGCACAGCGGCGCGGTCACGGTGCGAGCGGCAGGAGGAGACGGGAGGCGAGGCTGCCGCCGGTGCGGATGGTGTGGGTTCCCGCGTTGCGGGAGTGGACGTCCTCGGCGTCGGGATCGATGGGCTGCGTCCGCGGCGGGGTGGTGGGTCCTGCCGGGTGACCGGCGATCTCGAGCACGAGTGTCTCGCCGGGGTGCAGGAGCATCCCAGTGGGCCACAGGGCGAGGTCGAGCTTGACGACCTGTCCCCGGCTGACGAGTTCCTCCCGCGCGTGGGTCAGGTACGGCTCCAGTTCCGTGGACCGCTCGGGATCGAGGGCCCGGTGGGAGGCCCGGATGCGGCCGAGGGGTCCGGCGTAGGCCACCGCCGAGGGCAGCTTCCCGTCCTGCGCGAGTACGTCCGCGAAAGCGCCTGCTCCGAGACCGGGGAACGGGAAGTGGTACAGCACGTCGCCGTCGGCGTCGGTCTTGTACACCGCCGCGTACACGTCGAGATCGTCTCCCTCGGACGTCTCGATCCACAGTTGGAGACTGAGCGGGCCGAGCAGTTCTGTCTCCCGCTCCACGCTGAACCGGAAAACGGCCGCGGCCTTCTTGTCGGTTGAGTCGTAGGAGACGGAAGCCTCCTTCTCCGGCGGCTCGGCGGTGAGCCGGCCCGTTGCCCCGTCCAGGTAGAGGGGCGTCGGCGTCACGTGCTCGGGGGGCCAGGTCGGTTCCACACGGTCGACGATGTCCTCACCGCCCGGGTCGAGGACCGAGAGCCTGACCCGGGGGGTGTCCTCCCACCCGTTGTCGTGGCCGTGCAGGTACCGGTCGAAGAACCGGCGCAGATCCTCCACGCGTTCTGGCGTGGCGATGTCGACCCATTCCTGAACGTTGTGGATGCGCAGCCACTTGCGCTCGCTGCCCAGCTGCCGGAACGCCTGAAGGGTGCCGCGGGTATGGATCGGGTTCGACCAGCTCGCCACCACGTAGGCCGGTACGTCCACGGTGGAGAGGTCCGGACGCTTGTCCCCCCAGTAGGCGTTGTCGGTCGGATACCGCCGGATCATCTCGGTGATGTCCTCGAACCGCCCGGTGCCGTGGAGGAAGGCGATGATGTCCTGGTCGTGGAAGTCCGTGTAGGGGATACCGCCCCGGACGTTCACATCGCGATAGATGTCGTTCATCCCCTCCCAGGGGGCGATGGCCGCCAAGTGCGGCGGGTGCACGGCCGCGGTGGCCCACTGCACCATGCTGAGCTGCGAGTTGCCGGCCATTCCGATCTTGCCGGTGCACCAGTCCTGCGCGGCTATCCACTCGATGGTGTCGTACACGTCGTGGCCCTCGGCGGCGCCGAAGAACAGCATGTCGCCCCCGGAATGGCCGGTTCCGCGTGCGTCGACCACGACGAGGGCGTAGTCGTTCGCGCACCAGTACGCGGGGTCGAGCGCCTCGAACGCCTGGAACCCGGAGACGTCCTTCGGCGGCACCCCGAAGCGGGTCGCCGCCATGTTCGTGTTCCACCATCCGCCGCGCTTGCCGTACGGCGTGTAGCTGAGGATCACCGGGAGCGGCCCGGTGGCCGAGGCAGGACGGTACACGTCGCCATAGAGGGCCACTCCGTCGCGCAGCGGGATCACGATGTCCTGGAAGACCTCGAGATCGATGGGCGTGGGCAGTGCTCCCTCGCCCTGCACGCTCCCGGCGGGGATGATCCACGTTCCGGGCTCGGGGTCCGGGATGGGCGGGTCGGACAGGTCGAGCGGGTTGCCGGGGCGAAATGCCACGTCGAAGTCTGTCGATGCTGCATCCATGTCGATGCTCCTTGTCTCCCGCGGTGTCAGGTACGGGCACGGGACCAACTGCATCATGTAACAGATTTTATCTAGCGTCTAGAAAGTGTTACATGTTCAGCCTACCCTTTAAGCGGCAGAACCGTTTGACGTCGCAAGGCAGGCGTTCCGGTGCGATGTCCGTCCTGTCGGCTGCCCTATCGACCAACTCGCAGTCGGAGGCGCACGCCCTACTCGAAGAGGGCGGATAGGACGCACTGACCCTGGGGGCCACGTAGCCGAGGTCAGGCACCCGCACTTCCCGCCGGCACAGTCATCCTCCCCGAGGTCAGGGAAGCCGACACCGAGGTCCTGGACCTGCTGGCGATGCGCTACAACGCCGCCCTCGAGCGGCGCACGGTCGACAGCGTACGGACAGAGCTGAAGGCCTTGGAGGAGGCCGCCGACAGGATCCGGAAGGAGGAGGCGAAGGCCAAGCGCGCCGACAAACGCGCCGAGGCCGAGAGGAAGGTCAAGGAAGGCGTGGCGGCGCTGAAGCCCAAGCGCTCGTCTTGACCGCCGCGAGCACCACAGACGCGGGCGGGCGCCTGCGCCCCAGTCGGCCACAGGCACGTTGACCCTCGCCACGGCAGTGACCTCACGGACTGCCGTGGCGAGGGTCCCGTAGCGGACCCGCCCTGCTGGAGCACCGCCGCTGCGACAGCGGATGCACATGTCCGTCGTAGAACGCCTGCTGGCCCCGCAACGGGAGATCCGGTGCGCACCGGGGGAGAAGTGTCACCTGGTGACTACCAGGTGACCGCTGCCCGCCGGACGGTTTGTCGGATCTCGGTGAATGATTCTGAGGGCGCGCACAGCCGGCACGCCTCGCGAACCACCCGCCCCCCACCGAAAGGCCACGTCATGACCGCCACCGCACCCACGGCCCCGACGGCACCAGGGGTACGGTCCTGGTGGGGAATCCCGTACGCCACCGCCGAGCGATACCGCCGCCCCGTGCTCGCGGACTTCGATCCGGAACGCCCCTACGACCGCAAGGGTGTCGTCCCGGTCCAGCCGGACAGCGGCGACTGGCTGGAGGCGGACAGCGGAATGGGCGAGGACTGCCTGAACCTGAACGTGTGGGCTCCCCAGGAGCCTGCCGGGAAGGCGCTCCCGGTGGCCGTGTACATCCACGGCGGCGGATTCGAGTACGGCGCCAACACGCAGATCACCTCGAACGCTTCCGGTCTCGCCGCGACGGGGCGCGTGGTGGGCGTGTCGATCAACTACCGGCTCGGCGCCCTGGGCGGGGTCTCGCTGTCGCAGTACGGCGGCGCTCTCGCCGAGGCCAGCAACCTCTGCCTGCAGGACGTCATCGCCGCGCTGACCTGGATCAAGAAGAACATCGCCTACTTCGGCGGCGATCCCGGCAACGTCACCGTCTACGGCCACAGCGCAGGCGGCTTCTCCACCTTCGGGCTGCTCGGTGCCCCTGCCGCCAACGGTCTGTACCGGCGTTTGGCCGGGTTCTCCGGCGGTGCCGCGCGTGTTCAGCCGACCTGGTGGGCCGAGGAGCTCGCGCACCGGTTCGTCACCGAACTCGGTGTCGCGGACAACCCGGAGAAGCTGCTCGACCTGGACACGGCCGCCCTGGTGCCCGCTCTGCACAAGGTCCTCCCGACGGACCTCGGCGTCCGCGCCGGAGTGGATTCCAAGGCCATCGGTGTCGTCCTGGATGCCGGACAGCCAGATGCGGTGCTACGCGCCCACCCCATGGACGTACTCGCCTCCGGTACGCACCGGGACGTCGACGTCCTGCTGAGCGCGGCCAGTGAAGAGATGGGCTGGTGGGTGGCGAACGACCTCGACCGGTTCGACCCGCACACCGTTGAGGCCATCACCGACGAAGTCGCGGGGTGGCGCTTTCCCCGCTCCCGCGCCCGGCAGATCGTCGACGCCTACGACCAGGGTGGCCGAACTCCTGCCGAGGTCCGCTCCGCGCTCCTGACGGACTACATCTACGGGCTCCCCGCCGCGCGCGGCGCCCTGGCCCACGCCGCCGCGGGCGGCAACGCCCATCTCCTGGCGATCGGACCCGCCGAGGGCGCGCCCGCCGTGCACGGCAGCGAAATGTACGCCCTGGTCGGCCAGGAGCAGCCGGGCCGCAGCGCCGAACAGGCCGAGCGCGACACCCGTATCCGCGACATCGTGCTCGATTTCGCCACCGGCGAGCTGGGCCGCCTGTGGCCCGCCGTCATCGACCGGCCCACCTCGGGAAGCGTCGGCAACCTGCCCTTCGAGGCAACCGCGCACTACCAGGCTGTCCTCGACCGGTTCGAGGGCATCGACCGTCCCTGACGCTCAACTGTCAGCGGACAGGGCTGACATGGCCAGCCGGGCGCCGCGCCAGGAAGGCCCGCCCGGCCCGAACTTCGCACCTGGGGGGAACGAAACGCCAAGGAGTTTCGCATGAGCCGATCCGCAGAAACCGAGACCACCGCACCTGCGACGATGCGGGCCGTCGTCGTCACCCGACCCGGTGGCCTGGACGCCCTGGAGATCAAGGACGTGCCGCTACCCGTCCGCAAGCCCGGCTGGGTGCGGATCAAGGTGAAGGCGTTCGGCGTCAACGAGTCCGAGGTGACCACCCGGAAGGGAGAGTCCGACGCGGAGGTCACCTACCCGCGCATCCCCGGCATCGAGGGCGTCGGTGTGGTCGACGAGGCCGACGAGGACAGCGGGCTGGGCCCGGGGCAGCAGGTCGCGACCATGATGGGCAGCATGGGCCGCTCCTACGACGGTGCCTACGCCCAGTACGTGACGGTCCCCGCCGGGCAGGTCATCCCGTTCGAGACCAGCCTGCCGTGGAATGTGGTCGGCGCCCTGCCGGAGATGTTCCAGACCGCGTACGGCTCGCTGACCCGTGGCCTGGACCTGAAGGCCGGGCAGACGCTGCTGATCCGCGGCGGCACCTCGACGGTGGGCCTGAGCGCGGCGACCATGGCCAAGGAGATCGGCGCCACCGTCCTGTCCACCACACGGCACGCCGACCGCGCCGACGAACTGCGGGCGATGGGGGTCGACCACCCGGTCGTGGACGACGGGCACCTCGCCGAGAAGGTCCGCGACCTCGTGCCGCAGGGCGTCGACGCGGCGCTGGAGCTGGTGGGCTGCACGGTCCTGCCGGACACCTTCGGATGCGTGCGGGTGCACGGCACCGTCTGCTTCACCGGAGCCCTGGCGGGCGGCTGGTCCATCCCTGACTTCACCCCCTTCATGGTCCCGAGTGGAGTGCGGCTGACCAGCTACGCGGGCGAGGCCACCGACCTGCCGCCCGAGGTGTTCCAGCGACAGCTTCAGGCGATTGCCGAGGGCCGGCTCAAGGTCCCCGTCGCCAAGACCTACCACGGTCTGGAGCAAGTGCGCGAAGCCCAGGCCGACGTCGAAGCCGGTACGACGCCGGGCAAGCACGTCGTGCTCCTCGACGACTGACGAAACCCGCCACCTCGTGTCCGCGCCCGACGCGGGCACGCACGAAAGGAAGATCGTGCCTACCGTTCCTGACTACGAAGCGAACTACACCGACGAGCAGAAGCAGCTCGCCGAGCATCTCATCGGGCTGGAGAAGAGCGCCCTGGACAAATGGTTCAACGGCGACGTCTCCGGATACCGCGAACTGTGGTCGCGCAGGAGCTTCACGTACTTCGACGGCGCACATCCGGCACGCATCGAGGACCACGAGACCGTCGACGCCTTCCTGGACGGAGTGGACGGAAAACTCCACGCCGACGAGTACGACTTCCGCAACCCGCGCGTGCAGTTCGGTGACGACACGGCACTGCTGACATACCAGTTGTACGCGGACACCAACCTCATCGACATGAAATACAACTGCATCGAGCTCTACCAGAAGGAAGATGACTCCCAATGGCGCGTCATCCACTCCACCTGGTCGTTCATTCGCCCGATGGACATGGACTTCGGCTCCGCCGAGAAGATCGTCTGAGGGCTGAATCGACAAGCAGATTCAGTGGCGGTGGAGCGGCGGAGACCCGACGGGCTGCGTGAGCACTTCAAGCGCATCCACAGGGACGCGGGCATCACCCGGCAGGAGTATCTGAACGAGAGCGCCCGCCCGCTCAACGACGACGAGGTGCTGCTGGTCTTCAACTTCACTACGTACCGGCAGGACGCCAACGGCGAGGAGAAGCAGCACCACTCGTGGAACATGTCACTCATCTTCCGGAAGGCCGACGGCCAGTGGCTGCTGACGCATGGGCACCTGTCCCTGCGTGATGCGTTTCCCGGCAGCGTCGCGAAATAGAGGTTCCGTCGGTCACGAGTCGTAGCGGAGGGACCAGCCTGTGGGCAAGCCTGTGCAAGGGGCGAAGAGTTCCGGCGCGGTGCCCGTGCCGTCACCGGATGCGGTCACGGTGCGCGGGGCGCGCGTGCACAACCTGAAGGACATCGACGTCACGGTGCCGCTGGGCAAGCTGGTGGCGATCGCCGGTGTCTCCGGCTCGGGCAAGTCCTCGCTCGCCCTCGGGGTGTTGTACGCGGAAGGGTCGCGCCGCTATCTGGAAGCGCTGTCCACTTACACCCGGCGCCGCCTCACCCAGGCCGCGCACGCGGCCGTGGACAGCGTCGAGCATGTGCCGGCCGCGCTCGCGCTGCGCCAGCGGCCCGGCATCCCCGGCGTGCGCAGCACCTTCGGGACCTCCACCGAGCTCCTCAACAGCCTGCGCCTGATCTTCTCCCGGCTCGGCCACCACCAGTGCCCCAACGGGCACTACCTGGAGCCGACGATGGACGTCGCCCTCGACCTGCCGCTGACCTGCCCCGAATGCGGGGTGGTGTTCGGGCCGCCGAGCGCGGAGTCGTACGCGTTCAACAGCGAAGGTGCCTGCCCGCGCTGCGCGGGCACCGGGACGGTGCGGGAGGTCGACGAGGACGCCCTCGTACCCGACCCTTCACGCAGCATCGACGAGGGCGCGGTCCTGCCTTGGCAGATGTTCGGTCTCGCGGCTGTGCCGAAGGTGGCCGCCGAACTCGGCGTGCGCACCGACGTGCCGTTCTCGAAGCTCACGAAGAACGAGCGCGCGATTGTCTTCGAGGGGGAGCCGGTCAAGCGCGTCATCCTGTACCCGGCCAAGAACGGCAAGCTCTTCGAGCTGAACGCCACCTACCGCAACGCCCGCCAGGCGGTCGAGGAGGCCCTGAAGAAGGCCACCACCAAGAAGGGGCTCGACCGGGTCGACAGGTTCCTGTCCGTCCAGACCTGCCCGGACTGCCACGGCACCCGCCTGAGCGAACAGGCCCGCTCCAGCCTCGTCGACGGCATCAACCTCGCCGACGCCACCGCCAAGACCCTCGACGACGTCACCACGTGGGTGCGGACGATCCCCGCCATCGTGCCCACGGCGATGGCCCCCATGGCCGAGAGCATCGTGACCCAGATGGTCGCCACGGCGCGGCGGCTGATCGAACTCGGTCTGGGGTACCTCACGTTGGACCGTGCCTCGTCCACCCTGTCCACCGGGGAGCGGCAGCGCGTCGCCCTGTCCCGCGCGGTCCGCAACCGCACCACCGGTGTGCTGTACGTCCTGGACGAGCCCTCGATCGGCCTGCACCCTGCCAACGTCGACGGCCTCCTAGGCGTCATCCGCAGCCTGCTCGCGGACGGCAACTCGGTGATCGTCGTCGACCACGACGTCCAGGTCCTGCGCCAAGCCGACCACCTCATCGAGATCGGGCCCGGCTCCGGACGCGACGGTGGCACCGTCATCGCCGAAGGCACCCTCAAGAGCGTGGAACGCAGCAAGACTTCCCTGATCGCCGGCTTCCTCACCGGCCGCGAGCAGATCCTCGTCCGTCCCCGGGCCGACGCGGACGACGTGTTCAAACTGGGCCGCATCCATCTGCGGACCGCCCCGCTGCACACCGTCCACGCTCTGGCCCTCGATGTCCCGCGTGGCCGGCTCACCGCCGTCACCGGCGCTTCCGGCTCAGGCAAGACCACCCTCGTCCTGGAGAGCCTGGTCCCCGCACTGAAGGCGCACGCCGCAGGACAGCCGCTCCCGCAGCACATCCGCAAGCTCACCCCGGAAGGCATCACCCGGGTCAACGTCGTCGACGCCTCCCCTATCGGCAGCAACGTCCGATCCACCGTCGCGACCTACAGCGGCGTCCTCGACGACCTGCGCCGCGCCTACGCCGCCACCCCCGCAGCGAAGGAACGGGGGCTGAAAGCCGGCGACTTCTCGTACAACACCGGCAGCCTGCGCTGCCCCACCTGCGAAGGCACCGGTCAGATCGAACTCGACGTCCAGTTCCTGCCCGACGTCGACATCATCTGCCCCGACTGTGAAGGAAGCCGCTACGCCCCCGAGGCCGACGAGGTCCGCCGCGTGCCCCGCGGAGGCGAGGAGGACGACGGGTTGACCCTCCCGCAACTGCTCACCTGCACCGTCGCTCAAGCCATCGAGCACACAGGCGACCTGAACAAGGTCCGTTCCCGCTTGCAGACGCTCATCGACCTCGGCCTTGGCTACCTCACCCTCGGCGAGGCCACTCCCGCCCTGTCCGGCGGCGAGGCACAGCGGCTCAAGCTCGCCTCCGAACTCGACCGCGACCAGTGCGACGCGCTGTTCGTGCTGGACGAGCCCAGCGTCGGCCTCCACCCCCTCGACGTCCGCGTCCTCCTCGGCGTGTTGCAGCGCCTGGTCGACAACGGCGCCACCGTCGTCTTCATCGAGCATGACCTCGACATGATCGCCAACGCGGACTTCGTGGTCGACCTCGGCCCGGGCGGCGGCGTGAACGGCGGACGCATCACCGCCACCGGCACCCCCGAGCAGATCGCCGCCAACACCCACAGTGTCACCGGCCAGTACCTGCGCGAGGCGCTCGTCTCCGCGGAGCGGCCGGCGAAACCCTGACGGGCCGCTGCGGCAACAGGTGGCTCGACCGGGGCGGCGCGGGTCGCCGCAGTGCTCGCCGCCAGTACGGATCCTCCCGCGAAGACGGCCAGATTGCGACCGGTGTGAGCTCAGGGCCGGGGCAGGCCCCGGGGATCGCTTCACCCCCGCGGCCGGTTCACGGCCGTGTCCGTCGCCGTGGTCTGTTGTGTGAAGCTTCCGATGCGGCCGGTGAAGAACAGCGGCGGCCCCTCGGTGGGCGAGCGGACGATCGACGCGCCGTTGGCCATCGTCGGACTGCCCTGGCGCCAGAACGGGCCGAGGAGGTTCGCCGAGGTCGGTTTGCCGGTGCCGTTGTTTTGGCTGGGAGAGGTGAGCCGACCGAGCCTGGTCACCTTATTGATGGCGGTGTCGAACTCCTCCTCTGTCAGCCACACTTCGCGGGCGAACTGGTGCAGATGGCGCACCAGCGCCTGGACGATCTCCTTGACGCGCGGGTCGCCGGCCCGCTCCGTCTCGGCAAGTACCGCTGCGGTGAGCTGTTCTTCGTCCTAGATGGTCACGTCGGCATCCCCTTGTGACGGTCGGCTGCTGGCCCGCGGCCGACACCGCCACGCAAATATCCGAAGGCCGCTTGGCCTGCACAACCACCGTGTTCGTCCATCGAACAATGAGGCGCCGAGCCGCGGATGACTCCGGGCACGAGAGCCTGACCACCGCCGATGCCTCCGCCGACTATGCCGAAGAGGCACTTCCCCAGCCACAGCGATGTGGACAGCCGGGGCCGAGGGACGCCTCGATACTCACAGGGGACGGGGCGACAGCAAGCTGGAGCCCAACTCCTTTCCCGCACTCGGGTCGAGACTCGACGGCCTGCGCCCCGTCATACGGTCCGGGGACTGCGGGCTGTCCCGGGGCCGGGGCCTCGATAGACGTAGGGTGCGGTCCCGGAGCGCGGTGTCTCCGCGACGGCGCGTAGGAGGGCGTGGTCGGGAGAGAGCGCGCACGCGGGGTCGGTGCGCGCGGCTTCGCCGGTGAGTGCGTGGGCCTGACAGCGGCAGCCGCCGAAATCGGTCTCGCGGCGGGGGCAGCCCCGGCACGGTTCGCTCATCCACTCGGTACCGCGGTAGCGGTTGAAGGCCGGCGAGCTGTTCCAGATCCACTCCAGTGGACGGTCACGGACGTTCGGCACGTCCAGATCCGGAAGGCCTCCCGCTGCCGGGCACGGCAGGACCCCGCCGTCGGGTGCGACGGTCAGCGACACCGCCCCCCAGCCGCCCATGCACGGCTTCGGTACGCCGTCGAAGTAGTCCGGCACGACCCACACCAGCTCGGTGGTGCCCGCCAGTTGCTCCCGACGCCGCTCGACGGCGTCCCGGGCGCGGGAGAGCTGGTCGCGGGTGGGCAGGAGCGCGGTGCGGTTGCGCAGGGCCCACCCGTAGAACTGGGTGTTCGCCAGCTCGATGCGGTCCGCGCCCCAGGCCACACCCAGATCCACGACGGCGTCGACGGCGTCGAGGTTGTCGCGATGCAGGACGACATTGAGACCCAGCGGCAGTCCGGCGTCGCGTACGAGCGCGGCGGCGTGTTCCTTGGCGGCGAACGACCGCTTTCCGGCGATCCGGTCGGAGGACGCCGGATCCGCGTGCTGCACCGAGAGCTGGACGCTGCGCAGTCCGGCGGACACCAGCGCAGACAGCCTCGGCGCGCTCAATCCAACCCCGCTGGTGACCAGTTGGATGTAGATCCCGGCCGAATCGGCCGCGGCGACGATCGCAGCGAGGTCGGGACGGAGCAGCGGTTCGCCGCCGGAGAGATGGGTGTGCACGACGCCGAGGTCTGCGGCCTGCCGGAGCACGTCACCCCACTCCTCGGCAGAGAGCTCGCGCGAACGACGCACCAGTTCCAGCGGATTGGAGCAGTAAGGACAGTGCAGCGGGCAGCCGTGAGTGAGTTCCGCCAGCAGGGCCCAGGGAGGAGACGGGGACGGTGATGCAGGTGGCGTGGACGCAGGAGTGGTCATCGCAGCCAGCCCTCCTGCCGTACGCGGTCCAGGAAACGGGGCACCTCCACCGTCACGGGCGCTCCGGGAAAACGGGCTGCCAGCACGTCGACGATCTCGTCCACCGACCGCTGTCCGTCGCACAGCCGCAGGACATCCGCCGCCCTTCCCTCCAGTACGACCACCCGTTCGGGCAGGACCAGCAGGTAAGTCCGGCGGACCCGGTCGTGCCGGAGCACGACCGATCGCTCGAGGGCGGGCCGCCAGCCGGTCACGGCCGCGCCTTTGTGCCGGCGTGATCGACCGCGTCCAGCAGTGACCACAGCACATCGCACTTGAACGAGAGGGCCGCCACCGCCCGTTCCTCGTCGGCCTGTCCCTTCGCCCAGTCCAGAACGAGACCGAGGGCCTCCCTGCTGTCCTGTCGGCCTTGGGTTTCGCGGGCGCGGAAGTAGGCGAGTCCGTCGGCGTCGATCCACCGGTAGTGGCGTTCGAAGGCGCCGATGCGGGTGCGCATGATGCCCGGGGCGGACAGCTCGGTGAGGGACGCGGCGACGGCTTCCAGCGGGGAACGGAGCCGGCAGAAGTTGACGTAACCCTCCACGGCAAGTCGTACGCCGGGGAGCACGCCCCGTCCCGACAGGAGTTCGGACCGGTCGATGCCCGCTGCCTCGCCCAGCCGCAGCCATCGCTCGATGCCGCCCTCCCCCTCGGTCCGCCCGTCGTGCTCCTTGATCCGCCGCATCCACATCCGGCGCAGCCGTGGGCTGTCCAGTTTGGCGAGAATCAGGGCGTCCTTGACGGGGATGTGCCGCTGGTAGTGAAAGCGGTTGAGGATCCAGCAGCGCAGTTCGTCGGGGGTCAACTCACCCTGGTGCATACGAACGTTGAAGGGGTGGCGGTCGTGGTAGCGCTCTCGTGCCACGGCTCTGAGCCGGTGCTCCAGCGCGGTGGTTACGCCGTCTGCCGTGGCGGACGTACCGGCTCCGCCTGCCGTCGTCGCACTCGCGCCGGTGCTCACAGCTCGATCACCATTCCGTCGTTGGCCACCTCGATGCCCTGGGCGGCCAGCTGACCGTGCAGCGGCGAGCCGGGGTCGACGAGGGGATTGGTGTTGTTCAGATGGGTGTAGAAGCAGCGTCCGCCCAGCGGGGCGAGCCGCTCCGCCGTGCCGCCCGGACCGTCGATCGGAAGGTGGCCCATACCGGTCGCGGTCCGCTTGGAGATCCCGGTGCGCCGGGGTTCGTCGTCGTCCCAGAAAGTACCGTCGACGATCACGCAGTCGGCCGCGCCGACAGCGCTCTGCAGAGCCTCCGGCCATGCCGCCAGCGCCGGGGCGTAGACCACGGACGCACCGCTGGAGAGGTCGGTGAGCCGAAGCGCGACCACCCATTGGTCCTGATCCCCGCCCGGCGAGTCCGTTGCGGGGTGCATCCCGTCGTCCGCCGGGGAGTCCGCGCGCGTATCTGCCGCGTACCGGGGGCGTTTGGCGGATACGGGGATCACGCTGATCGTGACGGGGGAGTCCGCGCAGAGCGGTTCGGGCAGGTCGGGGGTCAGTGCCCGCCAGGTGAGCGGGGTGTACGGGCCGAGCACGGCACCCAGGGACAGCCGGGTGAGCAGGGCTTCGCGTACGGCATCGGTGGCGAGCACCTCCAGGCCGCCGTCGCCGGCTTCGCGCAGTCGGGCGATGCCGAGGGTGTGATCGAGTTCGGCGTCCGTCAACACCAGCCCCGCAAGAGGGGTACGCCGCGACCCGGGGCCGGGGTGGAGCGACGGACAGTCCTCGATCTGGTCGCCTATGTCGGGTGTGGCGTTGACGAGATACCAGCGGCCCTCGGACGCACGCACGGCCAGCGAGGCGTGGCGGCGGCGCCAGTGGGGGTGGATGCGTGCCCCGGAACAACCGGGACACGCACAGTTCCACTGCGGCACGCCGCCGCCCGCCGCGGTGCCGAGCACTTGCAGCAGCACGGCGGCGCTGCTAGCGGCTGCTCAGCGAGTAGGCGGTGGCCTCCAAGGCGGTCTCCACGACTGCGTAGTCGGGGGTCTGCCAGGTCCCTGATTCCTCATCCTCGAGCTGTGAGTGCTGCTCCACCGCATGCTGCACGGATTCGGCCATAACGATGTCTGCCTTTCGTCGGGGACCGCTGCGCTCTGTGTTGAGAATCCTCAGCCGAGCCATCCGGGTCAATATCGCGACAGAAAATTGCTCCGATCTTTTCTGGCCGAATCACACACCAATCCCGGACCGCCCACACCAGCACAGCGTCACATTCCAGCTTAACTCGGCGCTTTTCTTGAGGTTTTATTGTGTAGGTATGGACCTTTGAGCTTCATTCGTGCACGACGGATCAAGTCACACCTCCTACCTTCCAGGCACCGGCCTGTTGTAGGCACTGGCCTGATTGATCATTGCGTGGCACCCGTCCGGAACCGAGACTGCTGTCGGCCGACGGTGACGCGCAGAACGGGGCGCTCGGTGAAACGCATCCACTTCACGGCGGAGGACCTGGCGCGCACCCGCGTGGCCACGACGATCGGCGTGGCGGCGGAGACGATCGACACTGTGAAGCTGCTGAGGGACCGCGACGCCGGTCTCGCCTTCCGTCACTGGCACCTGTCGGTGCGTGGGCGGCTGGGCCAACAGGCGGGCGCACTCGCGGCGTTGATGCCCGTACGGGGACCGCTGATCGACGCGACGAGCCTGATGGGAGACACGGCATCCATCGACGAGGCGGTGGAGAACCTGATGGCGGCTCCACGCGCCCTGATGCGCCTCGAACTGGAGAACCTCGACCTCCACCCCACCCATCGCTCCTGGGCCCGGAACCTGATGGACGGCGACCGGGAAGCCCGCCTCCAGGTGGCCACGGCACTCCGAGCCTGCCACAGCGTCACCGTCGCCCCCTACTGGGGCAGGGTGCGTTCCCATCTGAGCGAGGTACGGGCCGGGTACGTGGGCACGATGGCCGACGGCGGAGTCGAGCGGCTTCTCACCACACTCTGCGCTCCGTTGATCCGCTGGCGGCCGCCCGTGCTCGAAGTGGTCCATACACACGATGCGGACATCCACTTGAACGGGCGAGGTCTCGTCATTGCGCCGACGATGTTCTCGACCCGGCAGGTGGAACTTCTGTACCCGCCGCTGGACCCCGATCGGGCACCCGTTCTGGCCGTCCCCAGCCTCAGCGGGGCCTCACTCGACACCGCGCTGTGGAAGGGCGTCGAGTCCACCGCCCCCTCACTCGACGAACTGCTGGGACGTACCAGGGCCGCAGTACTGAGGGCGACCATCGGCGGATGCGGCACCACGGAGCTGGCCCGCCGCCTGCACATCTCGCCGGCGACCGCGAGCCACCACGCGACGGCGCTGCGCAACGCCCGCCTGATCACCACCCGCCGCGAGGGCAAGGCGGTTCTCCACACGGTCACGTCACTGGGCATCGCCCTGCTGGGGTACAGCTGAGCTGCGTCGAGGCGCGCAGTGTTCGCCAGACAGGGCTTTGAGTGAGTGTCAGGTCCATCATGCCTGTTCGGAGAAGTTTTCGGTAGGACGAAGCGCACGCCTGTACGGCCTTGTTGGGGATGGTGCCATGCCCGCAGACTCGTCGTCATCCACTCTCCGGCCAACGTGTCGGCATCCGTCATCGGCTGTCGGCGCGTTCGCCGTGCTGTCTCGCCGCGAGACATGCCGACCGGGGAGGGGCGGGGACGAAGGGGATCGATGGATCGGGACATGGTTGTGCTGGCGAAGGTCAGGCTGCTCAGCGCGAACCGTCGGGTGGTACGAGGCGTGGAGGGGCTGTGGATCTACCGTCTGCTGACGCGGGTCGAGCCGGAGGTGTACGGATCGAAGCTCGCGTACGTCCTGGTGGAGGAGAGCGACTCACCTCTGGTGCGGGAGCTGCCCGAGCGTAGGCAGGCCCTGCTCGACGAGGCCGTGGAGGTGGCGAGGGCACTCAGCCCGGCAAACCCCTACCGGGAGAAGGTGCTGCAGAGGGCACTGGCCGCGAGAGCCCGCCTGATGCCGTAGCCGAACACGGGGGCCCCGGCCGAGGCCGGGGCCCCCACAGCTGCCGCGGCGCGCACGGCGGCCGACACGGTTGCTTATCAGCAGCAGTACGCGCGACACGGCGAGTACGACGACATCTTCACCCGGCGGCCGGACCGGTTTTCCTGAACTGGGAACGCGGAATCGAGGATTCGGCCCCAGCGGCGGGGGGGGGTGGGAAAG
>NZ_WVUG01000213.1 GCF_017614965.1 Streptomyces griseorubiginosus
GGAGGTGGCGGGCCGGGGCGAGGTCGACGTCGTCGTCCAGGAGGTCGATGACGGGGAGGGAGCGGGCGAGACCGGGGCGCTCCTTGAGCGTTCCCGCGCGGTCGAAGGCGCTCCAGGCGCCCATGACCGCCTCGCGCACCGCCCGCCAGTCGGGCCCTCCGCGCCCCTCCGTCGCGAACTGCCCGGTGTCCACGAGCAGTACCTCGGGCTGCGCGGGCGCCCTGTCGGGCCGGCGCAGCACCCACAGGTGCAGCGGGATGTTGTACGGCGGGGCCGCGCCGACGGGCAGGGCGACCACGGCGCGCAGCGCGCCCCGGCGCAGCAGGTCGGCGCGGATCCGGCGGCCCGACCGGCGGGAGGCGGCGGCCGGCGGCATGAGCAGGACGGCGGTGCCGCCGTCGCGCAGCCGGGCGAGGGCGTGCTGGACCCAGGCCAGCTCGGACTCGTTGCGGGCCGGGAAGCCGTACTCCCAGCGGGGGTCGTAGGCGAGTTCGTCGTGTCCCCAGTTGCGCTCGTTGAACGGGGGGTGGCACAGGACGGCGTCGGCCCGCAGCTCCGGGAAGGCGTCGGCGCGCAGGGAGTCACCGGCAGCGCAGCGCACGCCGGCGCGGGTGTGCAGCGCGAGGCGGAGCGCGGTGAGCGCGGCGAGGTCGGGGGCGCTGTCCTGGGCGTACAGCTCCTGGTCGGGCCGGGTGGCGACGGCACCCAGGAGGGCGCCGGTGCCGCAGGCCGGGTCGAGGAGCGTGCGGGCCGGACCGGCCAGGTCGGCCATGAGACCGGCGAGTTCGGCGGGGGTCAGCGTGTACTGGCGCGGGTTGGCGTCGAGATGCCGGCCGAGCAGGAACTCGAACGTCTGCCGCGCCCCCAGCTCGGCGGCGAGTTCGGCGGCAGCGCGAAGGAGGGGGACGGAGGGGAGGAGCTGGGGGCCGCTCGGGGTGTGAACGGCTGGGAAGGTGTTCACAGGCACCGGGTTGTTCACGGATCTCGGGCTATTCACAGGCACCGGACCGCTCACGGATCTCGGGCTGTTCACAGGCCTCCGACCGCTCACGGATCTCGGGCTGTTCACAAGCCTCGGGCCGCTCACGGAGCCCATCCCGTTCGAGAACCGCCCGGCCAGCACAGGCTCCAGCGCCTCCGGAAGCATCGCGGCCAGCCGTTCGTCCGAGCCGGCGGACGCCTCCAGCCAGACCCTCGGGCGGTCCTGGACGAGCAGCAGGGCGCAGCCCGCGTGGATGAGCGCCGCGACCGGTCCGCCCGGATGGCCCGCGAGCTGCTGCCAGACCCGCTCGCGCAACGGCACCTCGGCGAGTTTTCCCTGCTTGCGCAGCCATGCCTCGACCTCGGCCAGCGCGAAGGACGGGCTGGTCTCGGTGCCGCCGACCGGTTTCGGGAAGTCGGCGTGGCGGCGCCGCCAGTTGCTCACGGCGGCCCGGCCGACGCCGGCCAGCCGGGCGATCCCGGCGGCGGTCACCTCTGTCGCGTTGTCCTGCACCGCCGGCTCCCCTCGTCGACCGACCCGTGCCACCCTCGCGTGCACGTGTGACGCCGAGCATATCGGCGTGCGCAAGATCTACCCCTTCACACCGTGTACGCAATCATTCGCGTGAACCGTGTTGACTCGGTTCACACTGTCTGCTGTTATTGACCCGGCGAACAAGCGATGGCCGACACGCGGCGGTCGCAGGTCCGAGGGGGGAAGACATCGGCATGGGCACGAAGGGCAAGGTGGCGCTGGGCGCCGTCGTGGGGTTCGTGGTCATCGGCGTCGTGTCGGCGAACGCCGGGGCCAACGGCACCGGCACCCGTCCCGGGGCCCCTTCCGAGAACAAGGCCGCGTTCGCGGGATACGGCGACTTCCGGGTCGGGACCGACATCAAGCCCGGCACCTACCGCACCACCGGTAACGGCGACGGCACCTGCTACTGGGAGCGCGCCAGGGACGTAAGGGGTGGGACGGACACGGTGCTCGCCAACGAGCATGTGACCGGCACCAGTTACGTCACCGTCGAGCCCACCGACGGACTCTTCGTATCCAGCGGCTGCAAGGAATGGCGGGCCGTCGACACCACGGCGAGGGGCACACCCGCCACCGCCATGGCCGGCGACGGCGGCATGTTCAGAGTGGGTGCGGACATCGCGCCTGGCACCTACCGTTCCACGGGCAACGCCGACGACGCCTGCCACTGGGAGCGGACCAAGGACGCCGACCACTCGCTCGGGTCGGTCATCGCGAACAACCACGTGACCGGCACGGCCGTCGTCACCGTCAACGCCCCGGACGCCTACTTCAAGACGACCGGCTGCAAGACCTGGAAGAAGACCGGCTGACCGAGCGGGCCCAAACCGCCGCCCGAGTCACCGCCGCTCACCTCACCATCCATCACCATCACCGTCGTAACCAAGGAAGTGTCATGCGTCGTACCGCACTTGCCGCCGTCTGCCTCGTCGCGGCGGCCACCACAGGACTCACCGCCTGCCAGTCGGGGCATTCCGGTCAGGACAAGGCGGACGGCAAGGCGTCCGCCACCCCCGCGTCGAGCAGGCCCAAGGACCCCTTCGCCGGTCTGAGCGCCGCGGAGATCGCGGACCGGGCCATGACGGCCACCACCGGCGCCTCCTCGCTCCGCCTCAAGGGCGACGTCCAGGACGACGAGAGCAGCGGGACGATCAGTCTCGACATGGCGCTGAACAAGAAGACCGAGTGCGCCGGGACGATCGGCATGGGCGGCCAGGGCAAGGCCGACCTGATCAAGACGGGCGACACGGTGTACATGAAGTACGACGAGGCGTTCCTGCGCGCCCAGGGCAAGGGCGAGTCCAAGGCGGACACCGACGCCGCGGTCGCCCTGCTGGCCGGGAAGTGGGCCAAGATGTCCGCCAAGGGCTCGGACGCGAAGGACATCGCGAGCTTCTGCGACCTGGACACGGTGCTCGGCGGCGCCGAGGACGTCAACTCCGGTGACAGCGGCGGCTCTTCGGACGGTTCGGCGGACCCGACGGCGACCCGCGCGGGTACGGCGACGGTCGACGGCGCGCGGGCGGTCGTACTGAAGGTGAAGGACGGCAAGGAGAGTTACACCCTGTACGTGGCCACCGAGGGCAAGCCCTACCTGCTCCGTCTGGACAGCACGGCCAAGGACGCCGGCTCCCTCACCTTCAGCGACTACGAGCAGCCGGTTCCGGCGCGGAAGCCGGCCGGCAAGATCGTGGACCTGGACGCTCTCGGGGGCTGACCCGGGTCAGTCCGCGTGGAAACGGGCCGGCGCCTCGGTCGGGTTGCCGCCGGTGGGCAGTTTCTGGCCGGGGCAGGTCTCCAGCACCTTCTCCATGGCGGACTTCTCGGCGGCGGTCACCCACAGCCCGTACTTCTTCTTCACCGCGACCTGCCCGGCAACGTAGGTGCACCGGTAGGACTTGTTGGGCGGCAGCCAGGTCGCCGCGTCGCCGTCGCCCTTGGAGCGGTTGGTGCTCGCGTCGACGGCTATGAGGTTGAGCGGGTCGTTGGCGAGGGCTATGCGCTTGCGGGCGTCCCAGTACTTGGCGCCCTTCTGCCAGGCGTCGGACAGCGGGACGATGTGGTCGATGTCGACGAGGCTGCGGCCGCGCCGGTAGGTCACCTCCTTGCCGGAGTAGGGGTCCGACGGGAGCAGCCCGTACGACACCTTGCAGCTGCCGCTGGTGAACCTCACCTCCTTGAGGTCCCGTTTGAGGATGTCGTCGCGGGTGTCGCAGTCGTTGGAGTCGGTGTCCGCCCAGGCGGTGCCGAAGCGCTCACGGGCGTAACCGGTCTTCGGGGCCCGCCCCTTAACGGTCAGCGACTCGGCGGCCTTCAGCGCGCCCCCTCCGGCGCCGGTCTCCTGCGGTCCGCTCGAGCCCGTCCGCGTCTCCGCCTTGCATCCGGCGACGGCACACACCAGTACGACGGCGACCGCGGCCCCGCCCCTCAGACGCATCACGATGCGCCCCTCCCCTTGCTCCTCCGGTCGGCCCCCGCAGGGTGCGCCTTCCCTGGTACGGCGCCGCGCACACCGTAGCCGCAGGGCGCGCGGTGGCACTCATGAGGTCCAGACCACCGGGGACTCCGGTGGGCATACCACGCATATGGGTCGTATCGTCGTTGCTGAGTCATCTCCCAAAGGAGCTCTGCATGGGCATCTTCGACAGGTTCAAGAGCAACCGTCAGCTGCAGGACAAGGCGAAGGACATGTCCGACGCCGCCGAACGGAAGGCCAACGAGAGGACCGGCAACAAGTACGAGAGCCAGGTCGACGACGCGCAGCAGCGGATCGAGGGCCAGCTCGGCATGGACCGCGACCGGCCGGACCAGCCGTAACGCGCGAACCACCTTCCCCGCGGGCGGCCGGCGGCGCGTCAATCGGCCCCGACGGCAAGCGGGTTGAGCGCCCGCGCACGGGCTGACAGGCTCCCGCCATGGATCTGGGACTTGCGGGGAAGACGGCCTTCATCACCGGGGGAAGCGCCGGTATCGGGCTGGCGATCGGCCGGGTGCTGCGGGAGGAGGGGGCTGAGGTCACCGTCTGCGGACGGGATCCCGAGCGGCTGAAGGCGTCGGGACTGCCCGGCGTCCAGGCGGACGTCGGCGATCCGGAGGCGCTCGCCCGCGCGGTGGACGAGGCGGCCGAGCGGATGGGCGGGCTCGATCTGCTGGTGGCGAACGCCGGCGGGGCGTACGGGGGCGGGCTGCTGGACTCGACGCCCGAGGACTGGCTGCGCACCTACGAGTTGAACGTGCTGCACGCCGCCCACGCCATCCGTACCGCGGTACCGCACTTCGAGCGGCGCGGCGGCGGCAGCGCGCTGGTCGTGGCGTCGATCACGGGGTGGAAGCCGGGCCCGAAGTCGTCGTACGCCTCCGCGAAGGCGGCGGAGATCCATCTCGCCGCCACACTCGGCCAGGAGCTGGGGCCGCGCAACATCCGTGTGAACGCGCTCAGTCCGGGTTCGGTGATGTTCGAGGGCGGGGGCTGGGCCTGGTTCCGGGACAACCGGCCCGAGCGGTACGAGGCTTTCGCGCGCGAGGACTTCCCACGCGGCCGGCTGGTGGAGTTGGGGGAGGTGGCCGACGTGGCGTGCTTCCTGCTGTCGGCCCGCGCCGGTGGGATCAACGGCGCCAACATATGCGTGGACGGCGCCCAGGATCACCCGAGCGCCGGCCGCTTCTTTCCGTAGAAGTGCTGTTACTTGGGGTCCCGGTCGAACGCCGACGTGGACCAGACGTAGCCGAGGACCGTGAGACCTGCGCACCAGGTGACCGCGATCCACCCGTTGTTGCCGATGTGCGTGCCGAGGAGGAGTCCGCGCAGGGTCTCGATGGCCGGGGTGAAGGGCTGGTACCGGGCAATGGGCTGGAACCAGCCGGGCATGGAGTGCAGCGGGACGAAGGCGCTGGACAGCAGGGGCAGCAGGATCAGCGGCATCGCGTTGTTGCTGGCGGCCTCGGCGTTGGGGCTGGCCAGGCCCATGCCGACCGCGATCCAGGTGAGGGCCAGGGCGAAGAGCACGATCAGCCCGAACGCCGCCAGCCACTCCAGGACGCCCGCGTCGGTGGAGCGGAAGCCGATCGCCACGGCGACGGCGCCGACCAGGACCACGCTCATGACCGACTGCAGGACGCTGCCGACGACGTGTCCGACGAGGATGGAGCCGCGGTGGATGGCCATGGTGCGGAAGCGGGCGACGATGCCCTCGCTCATGTCGGTGGACACCGACACCGCGGTGCCGATCACGGTGGAGCCGATCGTCATCAGCAGGATGCCGGGCACGATGTAGGCCAGGTAGGCCGAGCGGCCCGCTCCCGCGCTCATCGCGCCGCCGAAGATGTACACGAACAGCAACAGCAGCATGACCGGGGTGAGCAGCAGGTTCAGGGTGAGCGAGGGGTAGCGCCGGGCGTGCAGGAGGTTGCGGCGCAGCATCGTGGAGGAGTCGCGGACGGCGAGGGAGAGGGAGTTGCTCATCGGGCGGCCTCCGTGGTCTTGTCGGTGCCGGCGTCCGTTCCGGCGCCGCGGGTGTCGGTCAGGGCGAAGAAGACGTCGTCCAGGTCCGGTGTGTGCACGGTCAGTTCGTCCGCCTCGACGTCGGCCGCGTCCAACCAGTCCAGGACGGCACGCAGTTCGCGCTGGCCGCCGTCGCTGGGGATCTGCAGGGCGAGGGCCTCGTCGTGCCGGGTGGCCTCGCCCAGGGCCGCGGCGGCCGCCCGGTAGGCGGCCGGGTCGTTGAAGCGCAGCCGGATGTGCCCGCCGGGGATGAGCCGCTTCAGCTCCTGCGCACTGCCCTCGGCGGCGATCCTCCCGTCGTGCAGGACGGCGATGCGGTCGGCGAGTTCGTCGGCCTCGTCGAGGTACTGGGTGGTGAGGAAGACGCTCACCCCGTCGGAGACGAGTTCGCGGATGATCTGCCACATGGTGTGCCGGGAGCGGGGGTCCAGGCCGGTGGTGGGTTCGTCGAGGAAGATGATCCGGGGGCTGCCGACCAGGGTCATGGCGATGTCCAGGCGGCGCTTCATGCCGCCGGAGTAGGTGGAGGCGGGCTTCTTCGCGGCCTCGACCAGATCGAAGCGCTCCAGCAGTTCGGCGGCCACCCGCCGCCCCTCGCCGCGGGGCAGGTGGTGCAGGTCGGCCATGAGGAGCATGTTCTCCTCGCCGGTGATCAGTCCGTCCACGGCGGAGAACTGTCCCGTCACCCCGATCGCGGCCCGTACCGCCTGGGGATCGGTGGCCGGGTCGTGGCCGCCGACGCGGATCTCGCCGCCGTCCGCGCCGATCAGCGTGGAGAGGATCTTGACGGCGGTGGTCTTGCCGGCGCCGTTCGGGCCGAGCAGGGAGAAGATCGTCCCCGTGGGTACGGCCAGGTCGACGCCGTCGAGTACGACCTTGTCCCCGTAGGACTTGCGCAGCCCCTTCGCCGCGATGGCCAGGTCGGTCATGAGAAGTGCCCCCTCTTTTCTCCGGCTGCGGATTACAGGCTGCGGGCGGTGATGTCGCCGTTGGCGGTGGTGGCGCGGATGTCGAGTCCGGCCGTGCCGTCGTTCATCAGGGCGTTGCTGACGCGGCCCTGGGAGGTGCCGGCGTCCAGGGAGGCGGAGACTCCGCGGGCCGCGGCGACGGAGATGTCGCCGGACCGGGTGCTCAGGACGAGCGTGCCGCGGGCGGCCTCGGCGATGCGGATGTCGCCCCGTGCGGTGCTGATCTCGGCCGAGCCGCCGAGGCGGCCGATCTCGACGTCGCCGTCGACGGCGGTGAGGCGGACGCTCGCGGCCTCGTCGAGCTTGATCCGGCGGTAGGCGCCGTCGAAGGTGACGTCACCGAGGCGGCCGACTCCGCGGAGTTCGGCGCTGGACGTCCTGGCCTCGACCCGGGAACCGGCGGGCAGCTGGACGGTCACCTCGACGGATCCGGAGGGGCCGAAGAGCTGGTTGCCGGCCTCCGGGGCCGCGATCCGCAGGACGCCGTCGGCGTAGCCGACCTCGGTCTTCTCCGCCGCCTTCACGTCCCGGCTCCGGGAGGCGTCCACGGGCCGGACCTCGACCGCGGTGTCGGTCCGGTCGGAGGCGATGAACTGGACGCGGCCCGCGGGGATGTCGAGGACGGCGGAGACGGGGGCGGGGCTGTCGAACTTCTGCATGATGCGCTCCTGTGTCGATCACTGTTTCTGACACAGGAAACGCTACGTTGCATTCAATAATCCTTCAACGTAGTTGTTGCGCACAGAATTCATTTATGCAGGTCAGATGCCATAAATCGTTGCACTGGGCAACGCCTTAACGCAACAACCACCCCGCCGTCCGTTGCAATGGGCAAGCGCTGAACGCTACGACCCCAGAATCGACGTCAGGAACTCCCCCACCCAGCCGAGCAGTTCGCGCCCGACCAGCGGCTTCCCGCCCACCTTCGCCGTCTTGGGGCGCGGTACGAGGACCTGACGCACCGCCGGCTTGATGACGGACCCGGGGTACAGGCGCTTGACGCGCAGCTCCTGCGACTCGCGCAACTCCACCGGCGCGAAGCGGATGTTGTTGCCCTGCAGGACGATCTCGCCGACCCCGCACGCGCGGGCGAGCATGCGCAGCCCGGCCACCAGCAGCAGGTTCTCGACCGGCTCGGGCAACTTGCCGTAGCGGTCGACGAGTTCCTCGCGCACGGAGGTGATGTCCTCCTCCGTGTTGACGGAGGCGATGGCCCGGTAGGCCTGCAGGCGCAGCCGCTCGCCGGGGGCGTAGTCGTGCGGGACGTGGGCGTCGACGGGGAGCTCGATCTTGACCTCCAGCGGCGGCTCCTCCTCCACCCCGCCCTCCAGGGAGGCCCGGTAGTCCGCGACCGCCTCGCCGACCATGCGGACGTACAGGTCGAAGCCGACGCCCGCGATGTGGCCGGACTGCTCGCCGCCGAGCAGGTTGCCCGCGCCGCGGATCTCCAGGTCCTTCATCGCCACGTACATGCCCGCGCCCATCTCCGTGTGCTGGGCGATGGTCGCCAGACGCTCGTGGGCGGTCTCCGTCAGCGGCTTCTCCGGCGGGTACAGGAAGTAGGCGTAACCGCGCTCGCGGCCACGGCCGACCCGGCCGCGCAGCTGGTGCAGCTGGGAGAGGCCGAAGTTGTCGCCGCGCTCCACGATCAGCGTGTTCGCGTTGGAGATGTCGATGCCGGACTCGACGATCGTGGTCGACACCAGGACGTCGTACTTCTTCTCCCAGAAGTCGACGACCACCTGCTCCAGCGTCTGCTCGGACATCTGGCCGTGGGCCGTGGCGATCCTCGCCTCGGGGACGATCTCGCGCAGCCGGGAGGCGGCCCGGTCGATCGACTCGACGCGGTTGTGGATGTAGAAGACCTGGCCCTCGCGCAGCAGTTCACGGCGGATGGCGGCGCCGATCTGCTTCTCCTCGTAGGGGCCGACGAAGGTGAGCACCGGGTGGCGCTCCTCCGGCGGGGTGGTGATCGTGGACATCTCGCGGATGCCGGTGACCGCCATCTCCAGGGTGCGCGGGATGGGCGTCGCGGACATGGTGAGCACGTCCACGTTGGCGCGCAGCTTCTTCAGCTGCTCCTTGTGCTCGACGCCGAAGCGCTGCTCCTCGTCGACGATGACCAGGCCCAGGTCCTTGAACTTGGTCTCGGAGGAGAACAGCCGGTGGGTGCCGATGACGACGTCCACCGAGCCCTCCCGCAGGCCCTCCAGCACCGCCTTCGCCTCGGTGTCCGTCTGGAAGCGGCTGAGCGCCCGTACGGTGACCGGGAACTGGGAGTAGCGCTCGCTGAAGGTCCCGAAGTGCTGCTGGACCAGCAGGGTCGTCGGTACGAGGACCGCCACCTGCTTGCCGTCCTGGACCGCCTTGAAGGCGGCCCGCACCGCGATCTCCGTCTTGCCGTAGCCCACGTCGCCGCAGATCAGGCGGTCCATCGGGACCGACTTCTCCATGTCCTCCTTGACCTCGGCGATGGTGGTGAGCTGGTCGGGGGTCTCGGCGTAGGGGAAGGCGTCCTCCAGCTCGCGCTGCCAGGGGGTGTCCGAGCCGAAGGCGTGGCCGGGCGCCGCCATCCGCGCGCTGTAGAGCTTGATCAGGTCGGCCGCGATCTCCTTGACCGCCTTCTTGGCGCGCGCCTTGGTCTTGGTCCAGTCGGCGCCGCCCAGGCGGTGCAGGGTGGGGGCCTCGCCGCCGACGTACTTGGTGATCTGCTCCAGCTGGTCGGTGGGGATGTAGAGGCGGTCGCCGGGCTGGCCGCGCTTGGCGGGGGCGTACTCGACGACCAGGTACTCGCGGGTGGCGCCCTGCACCGTGCGCTGCACCATCTCGATGTACCGGCCCACGCCGTGCTGTTCGTGGACGATGTAGTCGCCCGCCTCCAGGGTGAGCGGATCGATGGTCTTGCGGCGGCGGGCCGGCATCCGGGCGCCGTCCTTGCCGGCCGCCTTCTGCCCCGAGAGGTCGGTCTCGGTCAGGACGGCCAGCTTCAGCGCGGGGTCCACGAAGCCGTAGTCGATCGAGCCGCACGCCACGTGCACGACGGACGGCGCGATCGCGCCGAGTTCGATGTCGAGGCGCGCGGCGATGCCCTCGCCGCCCAGCACCTCGACCGTGCGGGCCGCCGGGCCGTGGCCCTCGGTGACGAACACCGTGCGCCAGCCGTCGGCGAGCCAGCCTTTGGTGTCGGCGAGCGCCTTGGCGGTGTCGCCGCGGTAGGTCTCGGGGGCGTGCATGCCGAGCTTCAGGGTGTCCGCATCGAGTTCTTCGTCGGCCGCGAAGGGCGAGACGGACCACCACATCATGTCCAGCTCACGCGCCCGGTCGCGGACATCCGCGATGGACCACAGGGAGGCCGCGCCGACGTCGATGGGGGCCTCGCCGCCGCCCGCGGTGGCCGCCCAGGATGCCTGCAGGAACTCCTGGCTGGTGGCCACGAGGTCGGCGGCACGCGTGCGGACCCGCTCGGGGTCGCAGACGACCGTCATGGCGCCCTTGGGGAGCACGTCCAGGAGCAGCTCCATGTCGTCGACGAGGACGGGGGCCAGGGACTCCATGCCCTCGACCGCGATGCCCTCGGCGATCTTGTTCAGGAGCTCGCCCAGCTCCGGGTGCTCCTCGGCGAGGGCACGCGCGCGTGCGCGGACGTCCTCGGTGAGCAGCAGTTCGCGGCACGGCGGTGCCCACAGGCCGTGCTCGGCGACCTCCAGGGACCGCTGGTCGGCGACCTTGAAGTAGCGGATCTCCTCGACGTCGTCGCCCCAGAACTCGACGCGGAGGGGGTGCTCCTCGGTGGGCGGGAAGACGTCGAGGATGCCGCCTCGTACGGCGAACTCGCCGCGCTTCTCGACGAGTTCCACGCGCGCGTACGCGGCGGCGGCGAGGGCTTCCACGACCTCGTTCAGATCGGCGGTCTGCCCGGTCCTGAGCGCGACCGGCTCCAGGTCCCCGAGCCCCTTGACCTGCGGCTGCAGCACGGACCGTACGGGCGCCACGACCACGGAGACCGGTCCGGTCTCGGGGTCGTCGGGGCGGGGGTGGGCGAGGCGGCGCAGGACGGCCAGCCGACGGCCCACGGTGTCGCTGCGGGGGCTGAGCCGCTCGTGCGGGAGCGTCTCCCAGGACGGGTACTCCGCCACCCCCTCCGGCGGCAGCAGCGACCTCAGGGCGGCCGCCAGGTCCTCCGCCTCCCGTCCCGTGGCCGTCACCGCCAGCACCGGGCGGCCGGTCTCGCGGGCCAGAGCGGCGACCGCGAAGGGGCGGGCCGCCTGGGGTCCGACCAGGTCGACGTGCATGCGGTTGCCGTCGGCCCCCGCTCTGATCGCTTCGGCGAGGGCGGGGTCCTTGACGACGGCGTCGAGCAGACCGTGCAGGCTCATTCGGTGCGGCTTTCGTCCGGGGGCGGGCAACGCGAACCACCCGACACGCGTGGCGGGCCGGGGGTTCCCAGGGTACGTCGCGCTCCGCGGTAGTGCCGGGGCCTGTGGATGTCGGCCTGTGGACACAGCTGGGGCTGTCGGGCTGTGGACACGGCTGGGGATACGAAAGACCCGGCGCCGGGACGTCCCCCCAAGGACTTCCCGGCGCCGGGCTCTCCCCCGCAACCCCCGTGTGCGGTGGTCGTACCCCCCCCCGTGACTGCCCCCCGTGGCTTCCCTACTCGGTGGCGATCGCGTTCAGGACGTTCATCCGGCCCGCCCGGAAGGCCGGGATCAGGGCGGCGACCAGGCCCACGACCGCGGAGCCGAGGAAGACCGTGATCAGCGTGGGCCAGGGGACCTCCAGGACCTTCAGGCCCTCCAGGGCGAGGAGCTTCTGGGCCGTCGCGCCCCAGCCCATGCCGAGGCCCAGGCCGAGCAGGGCGCCGAAGAGGGCGATGACCACGGACTCCATGCGGATCATCCGGCGCATCTGGCGGCGGGAGAGACCGATGGCCCGCATCAGGCCGATCTCCCGGGTCCGCTCGACCACCGAGAGGGCGAGTGTGTTCACCACACCCAGGATCGCGACGATGATCGCCAGCGCCAGCAGCCCGTAGATCATGTTGAGCAGCTGCCCGATCTGATCCTTGAGGGCCTGCTTGTAGTCGGTCTGGTCGCGCACCTTGTACTGCGGGTAGTCGTGCAGCGCGGACTTCAGCGACTTGTACGCCGTGTCCTGCTGCCCGTCCTTGGCGGTGGCGAAGACCAGCTGGTCCAGCGGCATCTTCTCGGCCGGCACGTACTTGGCGAGCGTCGCGATGGAGGTGTACTTCGAGCCCGCGTCGATCAGCCCGTCGTTGCTGGTGATGGCCCGGACCGTCAGGTTCGCGGTGGCGCCGTCCTTGAAGGCGATGCGGATCTTCGAGCCCAGGTGGACGCCGTGCGCCTTGGCGAACTTCTCGTGCACCGACATCGAGTCGGGCAGGTAGGCGTCCTTGAGGTTCCCGGCGACGGTCTTGACCCGCAGGTCCGTCGCGTACGTCGGGTCGGCCGCCGTGATGTCGGTGTCCTTGAGCGTCCTGCCGTCCGGGGTGGTGTAGTCGGCCTCGGTCGTCTTGTACTCGGTGACCCGCTTCAGGCCCGGCGTCGACTTCACGGCCCTGACCGCCTGCGGGGTGATCATCTGGCCGCTGTCGGACTGGATGATGAAGTCCGTGCCGACGGTCTTGTCGAGCTGGTCCGTCGCCGAGGCGACCATCGAGGAGCCGACCACCGACAGACAGGCGACCAGCGCGAGCCCGATCATCAGGGCGGCGCCCGTGGCGCCCGTACGGCGCGGGTTGCGCAGCGCGTTGCGCTCGGCCATCCGCCCGACCGGTCCGAAGGCCCGCAGCAGCACGGCGCCCAGGACCCGGACGACACCGCCCGCGAGCAGCGGGCCGATCACCACGAACCCGATCAGGGAGAGCACCACGCCCAGGCCCAGCCAGAGCGAGCCGCCGGTCGCCTTGTCGGCGGAGGCGGCCAGGTAGAGGGCGAAGCCGCCGCCGGCGGTCAGCAGCGTGCCCAGCACGGCCCGTACGGCACCGGCCTTGGCGTCGGCGGGGGCGCCGGCGTCGCGCAGCGCGGCCATCGGGGAGACCTTGCCGGCCCGGCGGGCGGGCAGGTACGCGGCGAGGACGGTGACGACGACGCCGAGGACGAGACCGACGACCGGGGTGGTCCAGGCGACCGTGAGGTCCGCGGTGGACAGGTGCATGCCCAACTGGCCCATGATCTTCATCAGGCCGACCGCGAGTCCGACGCCCGCGCCGACGCCGAGGACCGAGCCGGTCACGCCGAGCAGCAGCGCCTCGGCCAGCACCGACCGGTTGACCTGCTTGCGGCTGGAGCCGATGGCCCGCATCAGGCCGATCTCCCTCGTCCGCTGGGCGACCAGCATGGAGAAGGTGTTGATGATCAGGAAGATGCCGACCAGGAAGGCGATCCCGGCGAAGCCGAGCATCGCGTACTTCATGACGTTCATGAAGCTCTCGACGTCCTTCTGGTTGGCGTCGGCGGTCTCCTTGGCGGTCTGCACCTTGTAGTGGGTGCCGAGCGCCGAGACCACGTTCCGCTTCAGCTGGTCGTCGCTCACCCCGGAGGCGGCGGTGACGTTGACGTTGGTGAAGACACCGGTCTTCCCGACGAGCGTCTGCTGGGCGGTCCTGGTGTCCAGGTAGAAGATCGCCGCGCCGGGGTTGGTGACCTGGAAGGAGGCGATGCCGGAGATCCGCGCCTCGTGCGTGCCGACCGCGCTGATCACGGCCAGCGAGTCACCGAGCTTGAGGTGGTGCTTGTCGGCGGTGTCCGCGTCGACCATCACCTGGTCGGAGCCCTGGGGCGCCGCACCGGAGGTGATCTTCATGGTGCGGGCGTCGTTGCCGTTCCAGCTGCCGACGATGGTCGGGGCGCCGCTGGAGGGCGAGAGGTTGTCCTTCTTGGCGTCGACGACGGTCACCGAGGTCGAGAAGACGGTCCCCTCCGCCGCCTCTACGCCCTGCGCCGACTTCACCCGGGCGACCACGGAGGCCGGCATGACCGGCGGTTTGCCGTTGTCGGAGGTGGTCTCACCGCTGTCCGAGGCGCCCTTCGCGCTGACCGTGACATCGGAGGAGGTGGCCGCGAACAGCTTGTCGAAGGTGGTGTTCATGGTGTCGGTGAACACCAGCGTCCCGCAGACGAAGCCCACCGACAGCAGCACGGCGATCGCGGAGAGGGCCATGCGCCCCTTGTGCGCGAAGAAGTTGCGCATCGACGTCTTCATGACGGTCATGACGTACGCCCCCGGGCGTCGAAGTCCTTCATACGGTCCAGGACGGCCTCGGCGGTCGGCTTGTACATCTCGTGGACGATCCGGCCGTCGGCGAGGTACAGCACGCGGTCCGAGTAGGAGGCGGCGACCGGGTCGTGCGTGACGATGACGATGGTCTGCCCGAGCTCGTCCACGGACTGCCGCAGGAAGCCCAGCACTTCGGCTCCCGCGCGCGAGTCGAGGTTTCCGGTCGGCTCGTCACCGAAGATGATCTCGGGTCGGGCGGCCAGCGCGCGGGCCACGGCGACGCGCTGCTGCTGTCCGCCGGAGAGCTGGGTGGGCCGGTGCTTGAGCCGGTCCGCGAGGCCGACGGTGTCCACCACGCGCGCGAGCCACTGCCGGTCCGGCTTGCGGCCCGCGATGTCCATCGGCAGCGTGATGTTCTCGATCGCGTTCAGCGTGGGCAGCAGGTTGAACGCCTGGAAGATGAACCCGATCCGGTCCCGCCGCAGCTGGGTGAGCTTCTTGTCCTTCAGCCCGGTGATCTCGGTCTCGTCCAGGTAGATCTGCCCGCTGGTGACGGTGTCGAGCCCGGCGAGGCAGTGCATCAGGGTGGACTTGCCGGACCCCGAGGGGCCCATGATCGCGGTGAACTGGCCGCGGGCGATGTCCACGTCGACATGGTCGAGGGCGACGACGCGGGTCTCCCCGGCCCCGTACGCCTTGACGACCTGCCGCGCCCGCGCGGCGACGGCCGTCCGTCCTCCAGTGCCCCCGTGCCTGGGAATGGTCACGGCCGAAGTCATGGTAAGTCTCCTATGTCGGGCAGCCGATGACACCGGGCTGCCTGCGGATGAGCTGTGCGGATCGCTACGTCGATGAGTCTGGCGTCGAAGAGGGGTCCCGCGCGCTGGTGCTCGGCACCCTCTTGTACGGGGGTAAACCCCACCCCCGCCGGTTCGGTGAACCG
>NZ_WVUG01000214.1 GCF_017614965.1 Streptomyces griseorubiginosus
GTGCATGCCCCCACCCCCGACGGCGCCCGCCACCTTCAGGAGGGGCCCGATGCTCCCAGCGGTCATGCCTGACGAGGCGGCGGTGCCCGCCCACGGCGCGTTCCGCCCGGTCGTGCCGGTCGCCGTGCGCTGGACCTTGCCCGTCAACGGGGACCTGCCCCGGGCGGTCGATGCGTGCGTGGCCGGTGCTTACACCGCCTGGGGCGCAGCGGAGCACCAGGCCGATCTGCTCGCCGACCTCGCCGCCGACTTCGTCACCGACGTCCTGGGGGCCGCGGCCAGCCCCCACGTCGCGGTCACTGCGATGCTGCACGGCGGGCGCGCCACGCTCAGCGTGGCCCCCGCAACGGTCCCCGAACCACCCGTCGCCGTCCCCCTGCCCCGGGCGGCGGCCACCACCATGGCGTCGTCCTGGGGCCACCTGCCCCTGGCGCACGGCCTGTGCGTCTACGCCACCGTCAACCTCACCGTCCACCACCGCCGGCGGCCACGATGACCGGCGGAACCCGGCGGCACGAGACCCGCCACTACCCGGCGAACGATCCCGCCACGCCCGAACGCGCCGCCCACGATGCGGGAGTGGTGCTGGGAAGCTGGCAGCTGGCCGCACCGGTCGTGAAGACTCTCGTGGCACGGGCACACACGCTCGTCGCGGAGGCGATCGCGGCACACGGCGCGGAACGCATCGCCGTCACGGTCGTCCGCGACGAAGACCTGGCCGCGGTGCACGTGCTGTCCGTCGTGTGTCTGCAGCAGCACCCGGACGATCTGATCGACCCCGCGACCGCGAACGTCCTGAAAGAGGCGGCCGAGCGCTGGGGTGCCGCTACCCAGCAGCCTTGTCTGTGTACGGCGTTCGCCCTGCTGGGCGATGACTGGAAGAGCCGGCGGCTGTTCATCGCTCCCCGGCCCAGCCCCTAGACCCGCAGGTCCGCGCGCCCCCCGTCGCGGATCTGCGGTGTGCCCCGCCCGGCCTTTCCGCGCCGGGCGGGGCACTGCCCGCCGGTAGGCCGGTGCACCGACACGCCGCCCGCCGCCCCAGGCGAAAGCCCGGGGCGGCGGATTCGTTTCCTTCTGCGTCTGATGGCGCCAGGTCCGGCCTGGATGTCGTCGGCTTGATGCGCCGGCCTGGCGGGTCGGGGTTGTGGCCTGCCTGGGAGTGAGCGACGACGTGGAAGAGTTTGCCTCCGGCTGGTGTCTGCGGGCCTGTGATCATAGGTCGGTCCACGGGCGAGGTTCGCCCCCGGCCAGCGGCGTCCACACCGGCCCGGACGGACCGTGTTTCTCGATGTCCTCGAGGACGGCGGCGCCCAGGTGGACCTCGGGGGCGACGGCTGCAACGAGCGGGTGCTGGCCGGCCATCGCCTGCAGATCGCTGATGCGGTCGCCGAGTCTGGCCCGGGAGGCGCCGGTGAGCACGAACAGCACGCGGGGGAAGACCGGGTACCAGCGCAGCCACGCCGGACCGGTGGAGGTCGCTCTGCGCCGTCCGACGGGCTGGGCTTCGTAGTGGAACAGCCTGGCGTACTCGATCAGCTTCACAGCGAGGCGCTCGCTGCTCATGGTGGTGCGGTCGACCTCCACGAACGCGCGCAGCTTCCGCCGGTGGTGGCCGTCGACGACGGTGTAGTGCAGGACGGCGTCGGCCACAAGCCGTTCCCCCTCACCGAGAGGGTGAGATACCTCCGGGGTCCAGTCCCAGGGGCCGTGCTCGTCCCCGAGCCGGCGGGCGTCTGCCGCAAAGGCCACATGGGCGCGCACGACGGTGAGCGTGTGCGGCGTCCGCAGCGAGGCGGCCGTTGCGGAGGTGATCGGATACGGGGGCCGGCCCCGCAGCACGGGGAAGTCCCGCGTCAGGCGGGCACCCTCGCCCGTGAGGTACCAGGCGCGGGTGCGGTTGGACTGTGGCAGCACCGTGTAGTCGACAAGGCCCTTGCGCCGCAGCTTGTTCAGGGGGGCGGAGACGGTCTGGCGCGCAACGGTCGGCCGCAGCAGATCGTGGAGTTGGCTGGTGGTGGCCATGCGGTGCTGGGCCAGCGCGGCCAGGAGCTGATGAGGCAGCGGCTCGGCGGGCCCGGGAGTGAACGACGCAGCGGTCTCGGCAGCGGCAGTGGTCACGGGTGTCCCTCTCCCCGGGGCAGAACGGGCTGTTGCTGGCCTTGAGGAAACCCCTCGCCCCCGACCTGATGGCCGACCACAGCCCCCCGACCACGGTCACGGTGGGGCCACAAGGCCGGTGGCAGGGCCTATGGTCGGGCAGACCACGCCGTGGACGCTGCGCGCCCTGACGGAATTCGAATCGGTCTGGAGCGGAGAGACTGCAGCGGTCGAGGACGATCGACGACTTCTTGGGAGTCGCCGGGAGAACCGTCAGGGTTGCTTCGGTCAGTCCGTGGCCTGGTCCTGCGGTGTCGCTGTTACTTGGAAGCCATGGAGTTCAACGTCCCAGATGTCCACCACCGGTTCGGGGGTGTCGTCCTCGGTGGAGAAGCCTTCGACGTAGAAGCCGAAGAATTCCAGCAGCGCTCGCTCGCCCAGCTCGAGCGGATGGAAGGGCAGTGGATACGGCTCGTTGTCCTCGAAGGCCGGAAAGGGCTCCACGGGGTGTCGGCCCTGCCAGTACGGCAGCTCGAACGGGAACCGTTCGCCGATGTCCTCGATGATGCCGCCGTCCGGGGCCAGGCTTAATGAGCGGACGAGCGTGCCGTCGTCCCATACAGCGAATGCCAGCCAGTCGACGACGCTGTGCATCGCGTGGAGATAGAGGCGTCGGCCCCGGCTGGCAGCGACGAGGTGGTCGGGAAGCTGAGAGGGCCGATTGAGCATGACCTGCTGGTCGCAGACCAGGTCGAGGCCTGGTGCTGACAGCGCGCAGACGGTTCCCTCCGGTGGATAGAGGGCGTCCACGAGTTCCCATGCCTCTTCGTCCGTGGTGATGCATTGGCCTGGGCGAACCCGGGCAACGAGTGCCGAAGCCAAGTCGATCCGGCTTGCCGGCGCATCGTGGAGCACGTCGGCAACCGCACCGTCTGCGTAGGCCAATACCGCGGTCTTCGCTCCCTCCCAGTCCGTCCGTGGAGTCCTGCCGGGAGGCTACCGATCAGGTCTGACATGCAGAGGAGAACACCGAGCTACCCGCCAGCCGGCCTCACGAGTTCCCATTCCAAGACCTCGTGGCCGGCGGGGCGCGGCCGGCAGCGCACCGCCGCCTACGCCGAGGACCGCTGCCGCAGCACGTTCACTCTGGAACGGGGCGAAAAGGCTCACCGGATTGAGTACTGACGGACGGCCGGAGGGTGCGATGGCCGGCCCGGGATCCGGGGATCCCGGTGGGAGGTTGACAGCCTCCCCCGGCCACCGGCCGACACACCCGGCCCGCCGGGGTCACACGAAGGAAACCCACAGCCGGGTGCCGTACAGCGTCAGGATAGCGGCCGAGTGGCGCCACCTGCGCTGTTGTGGGTCAGTCCGTCTGCATGGCGGCGCGGGCCTCATCGATCGTCTTCTTCCACGCGAGGGTGCTGCCGTGGCCGGGATGGGACTCGGCCAGGGCTTCGATGGTGACCGCGCCCGGGTCTGCGGCCGCGCGCAGGGCATGCAGGGCGGCCTCCATGCGGCGCTGGGCGAGTTCGGAACTGGTGGGGGCCTGCTGGCGGGCACGGGCGAGAGTGACGATGCGCCGGCGTTTGTAGCGGTTGCTGGTCAGGCCCCTGTCGCTGCGCAGGATGTCGTCCGGCCTGGCGAGCTCGGGCAGGACGCCGCGGGCGATGGCCCGGTTGAGCTCCAGGTGGCTGCTGTAGCCGAGCATCGGCGCGGCCTGCTTGGTGTCGAGCAGTTCCTCAGGGTCTCCGTCCTTGGCCGGAGCGGCCGCCTGCGTGCGGGACTTGCTCTGGGTGTTGCCCGGGCCGGGACGCTGGTCGATCCAGTCCGCGACGGTACCCAGGTACCAGGAGCGGCGAAGACGGCCGCCGTCGGTGGTCTCCTCGACATCGGGCTGGGGGAAATAGCCGGGCCGGTCCTGCAGCCAGCCCAGCAGGGTCACCGTCCGCTTGTGGCCGAGAACCTTGGCCACCTCTGACGTCGACATCAGCCGGTCACGGGGGCCGGTGAGCAGGCTGTGGCGGACGGAGGACTGTGACGTCTTCGCCGCGCGGTAGGCCGACAGGAAGGTGCCGATCGTGCCACGCTTCCACCGGCGTCGCCGACCTTCGATCTCGTCAGGCTCCGGGCAACCGGTCGTGGCGCGGTCCCGGTACAGCTCGCTCAGGCGCGAAGGGCTGAGCCCGAACTCGTCGTGGATCTGCTTGGCGTCCAGGAGCTCGTTCTCGTCGGTGCCGGTCATCGTCTTCCTCCAGGAAGGCGTGGTGAGGGGCGAAGGGCCACATGAGGTGCACTGCGCGCACGGCGGGAAGGAGGCCGCCGCCGGCAGCGTGGGTGTGCGCCTGGCGGGTACCGTCGGCCCTCATGGTGGTGGCCTCCTTTCGCTGCACGATCTCGGCGGGCCGCTGTGGATGTACCGGCCGGTAAAATTTCGATACTAGATATATCATGCTGTGTTTGGCAAGCTGCGGATCTGGGATTTCCTCCCTCCGGGAGGGCGGAACTGGGGTGTACATGCCGCCCTGCACTGCCGGACACCTGCGACTGCGAACTGCGGGACATCGTTCAGCAGGAATCGCCCGCCTCGGAATGCGTAACTCCGGGGCCCGGGCCCCGTACAAGCGGTGAGCGGCGGATACCCTGCCTGCGTCCCGCCGTAGAGGGTGTTCGGGACCGCCGTGCCTCCCGATGAGGCCCGGCTTTACCACGACGGGGCGGGGGCAGCGTGAGCCAGTGCACGACTATCACGACCAAAGGCACCCGCTGCACCATGCCATTGATGGTCTGGTACGGCCTCGGCCCGCACCCCGGGATCTGTACGCGGCACGCCACCGCCGAGCAGAAAGCGGCCTCAACAGCGGCGCTGGATGTTCCCGTCGACATCGCGACCGCGGACCCCGCCACGGTGTTCCCCGGGGTGTCCATCACGCCTCAGCGGCTCATCTACGAAGGCCACGGCTACGGCTGGGTGGCCAAGATCCGCGGTACGAACAAGCAGTACGTGTACGCGCGAACGTTCCTCAATCGCACCGGGCCGCCCTACGGATGGCTGCTGCCCGGGACCGGCCTGTACGAGTGCCGGGAGATCGGCCCGCTCGGGAAGTTCTCGTGCTTCTTCGAGGTCAAGGGCGCGTTCCGCCGCAAGGTGCGGCTCGTGAGCCTGGAGGAGGCCGCGCGGATGGCGTCCCGGATGGGGCCGCGGCCCTCCGAGTGACGGCAGACCAGCCGCGGCCTTACGGGACCGGCAGCGACGTGCAGGTAGGATCCTCGATACACTTCTGCCCGGCCTGAATGTTCTCCCTGTTTCGCTTCTGCAAGCCGTCGAACTGGGTTTCCGCCTGTGTGCGTGAATATCCGGGACGGTAGCCGGGGTGCCGCAGCAGCAGGGACAGTTGTGGGGCAGGACCACCCAACTTGTGGACACAAAACCTGGTTCCGCCGCTCGGAGTCGCAAACCGCTCTGCGGGTCCGGCGAGTGGACTTGCACCCTACGTACCCGAGGCTAGCGGCACCGGGCGCCAGCCCCGGGGGCTACTGGCGGGTGCCCCGAGCGATCCGGTCGTTGCCCGCGAGACGGCACAGGGCGCGCTGCATGATGAGCAGACGCCGCTCGTCGAGCGACTCGACAGCCGTCAGCGGAATGTGGCCGATGCCGACCATGGACAGCACCAGGCCGAGGAAGGCGCGCTGCACCTCGTCGAGGTTGAGCGTGTAGAGGCGCCCCATCAGCCCCTCCCAGCGGGCCGTCATCCGGCCATCCTCCTTGACCACGAGCGCTAGACGCACGCCCTGGTGTGCGAGGAGCGTTTCCTCCTCGGCGAGGGCCTGCGCCGCGGTCCGGTCCCGGCCGAGCTTGGCGGACTGCACCAGCAGCTCGCCGAGCGTTGGCACATCCACTTCTTCGTCGGCCGCCCTGGCGGTTGCCGTCATTGTGCTGCCTTCGCATGGTGTCGGTGTCCGCCAGGGCCGAACGCGGCGACGAGCACAGCAAGCTCGGTGAGCCGGCCGGAGCCGTCAGGGCGGCACAGCCACATCCGGGACTCGAGGTGCCAGCCCGTTGGCGGGCAGTGCAGCGGCCAGCCCTTCACGTGCACCGTCACCTGCCGCCAGTCGGCCAGCTCGTCAGCAGCGTTGAGCGGGACGAGCCACCACGCCTTGTCCACCTCTGTGTCGGCGAGCACGGGGCCGCGGTACCCCTCACGGATGCGGTTCAGGGCCTTCATCGTGGTGAGGAGGGCGGTCTCTGCGGCAAGCCACCGCACGCCGGACGCGATCGGGGCGAGGGCGTCCTTGTTCCAGGCCGCGCGGATGAGGGTCGGATGCGCGGAGCAGTCGGCGAGCCACGCGTCCCCGGCTTCGTACACGGCGGCGAACCGCATCGGTTGTGCCATGACCAGGACCGTAGGGCGGCCGATTGCTGGGCTGCGCGCCGATTGCGCGGGATTGCGTGAGCGGGTCTGCGGCTTGCTGCCGGTTGCCTAAGCGAGGTCCAAAGACGCCCGTGCACGGCCGATCAGCCGCCGCGCCGCAGGCCCGTACTCGGCGGACTCGGCGAGCCAATCCCACGCCCGCTCGTACAGCTCAATGTCTTCGTCCCCGGTGAGCCACAGCTCCTCGCTGATCGTCTCGACGATGACGAGGCGGCGGTCGTAGATCCAGAAGGCGTGCGGTGCCGTACGGCGCAGTTGCGCACCGAAAGGGAGGATGCCGAGTTCGATGCGCCGCTGCCCGACAAGGTTGTACAGCCGGTCGAGTTGCTCGGCCATCACGTCGACGGGGCACGAGCGGTGGTACAAGGCGGCCTCGCAGACCAGGAACCGGAACGTCTTGGCCGGGTCGTACAGCGCCTCTTGGCGGCGCATCCGCTTCTCGACGGCCGCCTCCGTCGTCGGCGGGATGCCGCGGAACTCGGCGTTGGTGTCGAAGACGGCCCGCGCGTACTCCGGCGTCTGGAACAGCCCTGGCACCCGGGAGACCTCGAGACCACGGATCTCCTTTGTGGCCTCGGTCTGCCGGACGGCGAGTTCCTGACGGCCACCATGCCCGCCGGCGAGCTGGCGCCGCCACGATCGGTGTCGCTGCTTCATGTCCAGCGTGGCAAGCAGACCGTGCAGTTCGGCCTCGACGTCGGGCCGGTTGACCGCGCGTGCCCATGCGGTGAGGTCGTCGCGGGTCGGGGTCTGCTTGCCGTTCTGAAGACGGCTCACCTTGGACGTCTGCCAGCCGAGTGCGGCCGCGATGTCCTTGCCTTCCAGGCCGGTCTCGGCGCGCAGCTCGCGCAGCCGTGCGCCGAGGGCCTCGCGGGCGGTCTGGAAGTCGGTGGTCACACAGTGGAACGTACCCGCTGAGCAAACTCTGCTGTAGACACGGCGTGGTGCCAGGCGGCGTCACGGGCCTGGCAGGCGGCGAGGACCTCGGCGGGATCCTCGGTGACGTACACGCCGAGGGTGGTGTCGTCCTCGTCGAACGCGAACCGGGCCATGATGCGGGAGTCGAAGAGCCAGAAGTCGAAGTCCGGCAGGCGCAGCCGCTCGGCCTCGCCACGGGTCAGGTTACGGATGTCCTCGCCCGCGGCCACGTTGCCCGGGGCGCTCGCCAACAGGAACTCCTGTCCCTGTGTAGGCGGGACATCGACCAGGCGCACCCGCTCGAACCGCTTACCGGCAGCGGTCTGCTCGGCGACGTTCTCCCGCCAGGCGTTGGCGGGCTCGTCGAGGATGTCCTCCCCGGCCTGCCAGCGCGCCCACTTGGGACTGTTGCGGTCGGAAGCGTAGCCGCGGCGCGTCTCCAACCGCCAGGCGGTGTGCCGGAACTCGCGGAAGAGGTGGGAGATCGACGTGAACGGCTGCAGCTCCGGGGCCTCGGCGCGCGGGGCGTAGCGGGTCAGGAGGCTGCGGGGAACGCGTACGAACGTCTCCGAGGGCTTGACGTCACGGAGTTGGGCAACGTGTTCGGGGTTGGTCTCGCGGTCGCCCTGGACGAGGACCTCGTCCGTCTCCGGGATCTCGTACAGCGTAGGGCAGTCGCCGTCGTCGCTGGTGGTGCCGATGAACCTGAGCGTCATCTCGCCCTCCATCCGCGGGTTGGAGGTCCAGCATGCGCGGGATTGCCTGCGCCACGCCCGGCGATTGCTGCAGATTGCTCGCGTACAGGAGGGCGCTGTGATTGCGCGCAAGCAGGGGAAGGGAGCCCGCGCATGACGACGGCCCCGGCCGGAACGAGCGGGCCGCAGCGCATCACCGCTCACGGCGACGGAGCGATGCTCGCCTCCAACTCCTTCTCCACCCTGTCGATGGCCGCCCGCAACTCGTCGTCGAACAGGCCCCCGCAGGCTGTACCCGGCTGTCGCGTCGATCGAAGACGAGTCATTCTGGACCTCCATGGCGATCCACGTCCGGCACTCAGGCGAGACGCTCGGCGATGCTGACGGCGTGGCCAGCGCGGACTTCAAGCCATCCTCGAAGGCCTTCCCCAGGTCCGTCTTTGCCTGGTCGCTGTCCGAGTACTCGCTGATCACCTGCCCCGTGATCTGCTGCAGGGTCTTCGCGTCCAGACCTACGCGCCGTGTCCTGACCGGTGAGGGGTGCGTCAGGTCACGGGAGGACCGTAGGTGCGGAATCCTCCGTGGCTGGCGGCGTGCTTGAGGTAGTCGATCCATCCGGGCCACCAGTCGGCGTCGTCGATGACGTCCGAAAGGAGCGCTGGGTCTGTTGCTCTGCTGGTCTCGTACGCCGAGAGAGCTGCGTGGATCTCGCCGGGGGTGACGGTCCAGCCCTCGTCGCCGCCGAGTTTGTGGGCCGCGATGCCCTCGGGCTGCGGGGGTGCCCAGGACAGCCGTTCCTCAAGCGCCTTGTCGTGCCGCTGGACCTGCATGGGAGCTGCCTCTGCTGCCGGGGCGAGAGCGGTCCTCCCGGAGGTGGTCCCGTACCTCTCGGGCGCGGGGCGGTCTGGTGGTTGCGCGGCGACCAGCATGCCGAAGTGGTCCATGATGGCCCGGCATTCACTCATCGCCCAGGTCGTCAGGTAGAAGTGGGTGGTGCGGACCGCCTCCATGGCGTCGTAGGCCTTGGTGACTTCCGCCTGGGCGGCCTGGTGCTCCGGGTGGTCGTACGGGAGGCCGAGACGGTCGCGGTGTTCCACGGCCGCGTCGAACGCCCTGCCGGCCGCTTCGTACGCTGCGTCCTCGCCCTCCGGGGAGCGTACGAGGTACATGTCGTAGCCCATGCCTGGGACTTCCCTTCGTGCGGGGTTCGGTGCTCGACGGAACGCCACTTCGGTAAATTCGATACTAGATTAACTAAGGTTGTGGGGCGGACATTCCCCGGACGCCGCCAGCGAGCAGTTCAGAGGGCGGGGGTGCCGTCACCGACTCTTTTGCACGTCTTCGATCTCGGCCTCGCGCTGTGCGTCGGCGACGGTGTATCCGGTTGTGCACCATGGGTGGCGGAAATGGCCGGGCGGCGCGCTGCAGGTCTCGCACGTGTCGTCGAGGTCCTCGGGACGCCACGGACGCAGAGAGCCTGTTCATGCCGGATGGTTCCCGCTGGGCTCGGCCAAGGGGGTATCACCTGCGGAGTGCTGCCGGGCGAGGGAGCCATGGGTTCGCCGGCGCGGCTGCTGCTGGGCGCGCAGGGACGCGATCTCGCTGCGCAGTCGACCGATGCGATCACGTTCCTCGTGGGCCGCGCGCTCGGCGCATGCGGGCAGGTAGTCGGCGCGGCGCGCGAGTGACCCTGGATAGTCCATCAGCACCAGAGCCAGGGCAGGGTGCGGCCGGGCGGTGAGCCAGCGTGCGGCTGTCCACCAGCTGGAGACGGCGGTGTGGGCGTCGCGGCGGTGGGCCTGGGCCTTGCGCTCGAAGCATGCCGCCTCCGCCTCGCCCTTGCGCATCGACCAGGTGAGGAAGCGCAGCAGGCCGGGCGTCTCACGCTCGCGGGAGGCGTCCAGCAGGCGGTGAAGGCCGGGGCGGTGAGCGACGTCCTCGGCGCAGGCACGCATGACCAGGGCGAGGGTCTCGCCCGTAGTGAGGGAAGGGGCGTTCCCGGCCGTCGACTCCACGGGAGTCAGCGTGACGTGCTGATAGGGGTAATGGGCGTCTGTCCACCGCACCAGGCCGCCGGTGTAGCCGGTCGCGCTGCCGCGCCTGCGCGGCAGCGACTCGGCCGGCGCGGTTGCTTCCATGGCGTTGACCGACCCGAGACTCACGCGCAGCGCGGTGAACTGGTCCCAGTGACGCGGATGATGGGTGCCGGTCACGTGCACGCAGCCGCGCAGGGCGCCCCCCAGGGCGTACACGACGGAGTCTTTGCCCCGTGACTGGGCGGTGGCGCGCACCGTGCCGGACGGTGTGTCGATGGTGAGGATGTCGGCGGTCACGATCACAACTCCCGTCGGTCGAGGGGACATGGGGCGGTGGGCGGATCCGCCGCCCGCGCATGGTGCGGGCGGCGGACCGTCGGCCAGTGACGAGCTGGCCGTAATGGCCGCGCCCGCTTGTCAAAGCGGGAACGGTGTCGGGGAGGCCGGCGGTGTGGGTCTCCGCGGGCTGCGGTGACCGATGAGGCCCGGTGGCCGGAAGCGAGTCGGTGCGCTGTGGCGCGGGTCGCATGTCCGGCCACCGGGGGCTTGGGCAGTCCGCATGCGGCGGTCTCAACGGGGCTGAGAAGGTCTGCGGAGGGTGCAGGTTGCGGGCGGTGGCCGCCGTGAGGCGCCCGCCCTTGACCGGGTTGCGTAGTGCTGGTGGGACTCGAACCCACGACCTCGACGGCTTATAAGACCGGCGCTCTACCAACTGAGCTACAGCACCTCGGCGGTGAGTTGTGCGGGCCGCGCCCCGTTAGGGCAGTGGGGGCGGGCGCGGCCCTTCGGGCGGCGGGGTGGCGTGAGAGGGAAAGCCCTGGCCGCTGGTCAGCTGAACAGGATTCGCCGCATCGTCTCGTCGATCAGTGCTGCGGCCTCGTCGTCGGGCATGTCGTCGAGCCCGGCGAGCGCCTCGAAGTCGATTTCGACGTCCAGGTCCGCGAGCCGCTTCTCAGCGACGACGAACTGGATCACTTCCTGGGCGCTGGCGCGTTCGCTGCTCCGCGGCGTGGTGTTGGGGGCGGTCGGCTGGGAGAAGTTGGTCTTGTCGTGGTCGGCGGTCATGTTTCCTCCGTCGTGGGGCGGTGGGGCGAGCAGTGGGTGGACCCGACCGGATTCGAACCGGCGACACCATGCGCTTTTAAGGCGCTCGCTCTGCCGCTGAGCTACGGGCCCTTGGGACGGGCCGCCGCCCCGGACGGGCAGCGGGGCGGCGGCCCTGGGAGCGGCCGGGTGTGGGGGAGGACACCGGGCCGCTGGACTGGGTGCTACGCCGCGGCGGCTGACGGAACCCGGAAAGCCGTCTGATAGGTGACGGAAGGCGTCATCGGACCAAGGGCCTCGTGGAAGGCGTGGCGGAGCTGTTCTGCCGTGAGCGGCCGGAGCGTATGACTGTCGACCACCCAGCCGCGCACGGTCTCCTCACCTGTCGGCGATGTCGTGCCGAGCACAACGCTGCCCTTGTCGACGATGAAGGCGAGGGCCACGACTTCGGCCACTGCGGCCGCATCGGCAAAGACGCCGCTCCACAGAGCGTCAGTCCCTTCTCCGATGACGTCGAACCAGGCGTAGGCAGTGACGGGCTCGGCGTTGCTCGGACGGACAACTGTGGTGAGCAGGTGCCGTCCAGGACCTGCCGTCTGCATCAGATCGGTGACGGTGTCCACGGCGTGCGCGGTGACCGGCGCCAGGCGGTCCCGAGCCTGGCTGGAGGAAAGGTTTTCGGCGCCCATCAGGCGTTTCCCCTCGTGTTGTTTCGGCGACGGTCGAGGGCGTCACCCCTCAACCTCTAAATTCGATACTAGATAATAAATGCTTGCGCGTCAAGCCCTGACGGTTCCCGGGCCGGGCAGCCTGTGAGCGATACCTGAGCGCCGCTCACAGGCTGCCGTGCCGGCGGGAGCGGGAGGCCGCCTCGCTCCCGCCGGGGCTTGCTGACGGCTACGCCGCGGCGGCTATCGCCATGCCGGAAAGAGCCTGCGTCTCCAACTTGTAGGCAGCGTCCCCGTCGTTGAGGGTCTGCGCAGTAGCGGTGATGGCCTGCATGATCCCGCCGGCCGTGATCTGGCCACCCTTGATGAAGTGGCTGAACACGGAATCGCGCACACTGTCGGAGAACCGCAACTGCTTTGCCACGAGCTCCACCGTCTCGGCCGGGCTGGCGATCTCGCGGCCCGCCTCCCGCTGGATGTCCACCAGCTTCCGCTCGACGTAGTCGCGGTTCATGAACGTTGCGACGGCGTCACGCGTCTGAGCGGTGATCAGTGCGAGATTCTTCTCCTGGGTGTCCTTCGAGAACTCGACGATCCCCTCGGTCATCCGCGCACCGAGGTGCACCTTGCCGAACGCGTCCTTCGTGATCGTCATGCCGTTACCGCACACCTGCGCGACGATGCGAGGTGTGATCGCGTACCTGCCGCTGCCCACCTCACTGTTGGTGAGAACGAATCCGGCCGAGACAAGGGGCAACTGATCACCCGTCTGCCCGGTGAACGGCGACCGATACCCCCGCAGCAGCTCGGGAGCAAGCGCCGCGACGTGCTCGGACTCCACCCGCACGATCATGCGCCGCTCCGTGAGGTCCGCACCCGTGATCTTCACCGGATGCCCCGATTCCCGGATGCCCGACAAGACGGCGGTGAGCATGTCCAGATGGTCAATGATCTTGTAGCCGTCTGAAAGCCACGCACGCAGTACGCCCGGCTCACCCTTGAAGGCGCGAAGCAGGAAACGCCGGGCGGGATCCTTCCGCAGCCACCCATTGACGTTGAGGTCGTACAGGTCGACCGCTTCGGCACGCATACGCCGCAGGTAGGCGGCAGGGATCCGCAGCTTCTCGGCGATCCCTTCGTCGGCTACGGAAGTGGGACGGTAGGCGCCATCGGCGCGTGTCACGCCGCTGGGCGTCAGTACCGGATCCACACCGGTCACGGTCAGGCTGCCGCCAACCGCGGTGATGGCAGAGGCAGGTGCCACCATGTCGACCTTGGCGTCCTGATCCTGCTCCAGGACCCGCGTCAGGTCCTCAAAGGATGCGTTGCGCGTGCCCTTCGCCGCCGCGTGCGCGGCGATCTGGTTGGTCTCGTGAGCCACGAGGGCTCCCTTCATGTTGTTTCGGCGTTCCATCGACGTCACTCGATGTACTTCGATACTAGATAAAAATTGTCGGGAAGGCAAGCCCCGCAAATCCGCTTGCAGCTGGGGGCGGTGGGCGCTCGGGGTGGCCACCGCGCCGATCAGCCGCCGAAGTGATGGGCGTACGGACGCCCTGGGGGAGAAGGCGACTCGTGCTCACCCAAGGGCCAGAGCCTCGGCCTCGGGTCGCCGGGGCCGGCGCGGGCGCCGACGACCTCGCCGGCACGGACGCGGTCTGGTGCCGGGTGGCCACATGTGGCCACCCGGCACTCCCGAGGCGAACGCGAACGCTCGCCTCGTGAGTGGCTATTTACTCTCGAAGAACCGGGCCACCGCCTTGGCGATGTTCTCGCTCCGACCCCGGGCGCGGCCCTTGCTGTACGCGTAACAAGCCACTACGGCGACGAGCAGGATGATGACGTTCAGGCTCATGCTTTCCTCACTGACCGGGTGCAGACCCCCGTAGGGGAGAATCGGGCCCTTGCGGTTTGGCCTCCCGGACGGGGGCGCAGATGAGATGCAGCCCCCGTCCGGGAGTGACTGTCACGAGATCCCGTAGAGCAGATCCCCGGAGACGTCACCCCACCGCTTCATGCCGTCTACGCGGTGCGGGTGGAAAGGGGCCCAATACGTCGGCGGAACTCGGAGGAATTCACGGGCCTCATGGAGCTCAATCTCCATTATCTTGCCGAGAATCCGGCGATACAGTTCCACATCATCGCAGTCCGCGACCACAATGGAGAATTCGGCGTACGTGGTGATTTTCTCCGGATAGCCTTCCGGCGCCAAATTACGTTCCGACCTGTACGCAGGGAAGGTGAACCTGACTTTCACCGTTCCCTCGAACCGGTGGGTGTGGTCGTCGGCGTGAATCGTCCAACCCGGCTTGTAGATCAGCTGATTGATCAGCTGCACTGCGGACGCTGCCTCCATTACGGGGCTTCCCTTCGTGTTTGGCGTGGCCGCTCCGGCGTCACCCGGAGCAACTTGCTAATTCGATACTAGATAAAGTGACCCATGATCACAACCCCTGCGAACACACGAAAAACGTAACCTGATCGAGCGTCATCCTGCGACAACCCACGCATCAAACGGCACGCCTACTACTGCACTTCCTCACGCGCCAACTACTGCTGAACGTATCCCACATCTCGACCATTACCCCTGCTCAACCCATACGCCGGCATATAGTCGGCCGCTGACATCCCCTCAGCTGCCGCTACTCCCTGCCCAATTGAAGAAGAGAAGAAAGGGGTGGGGCGGGCAAGGCGGCGCGGCGGCCTCGTGGATCGAGGCTGGGCTTTCCTGTCGCGCGTCGGCGGCGGCCTACGCGCTCGGGCGCTGGCGCGCCCCGAACTGCAAGGCGGTCATCGACGCTGGCCCCGAGCTCTGGCGACGACTTGCCCGATAGGCCAGGGGCAGCGAGTACCGTTTCAAACGAACTACAGTTAAATAGCGAGAATTGACCAGACATCATACTTTCCATGAAAAGCATGATTAGGGGAGGCGGAAAGTGAAAGAAAGCCAATTTCTGCTCAAGAATCCCGGCAGTCCTGTGCGGCCCACGTCCCGTAGGTGCGCTTTTGGGAATTCGCGGAGCGAATTCCTGGCTGAATTGCGGAGCAATTCAGCTGACCGGCACGGAGTGACGGTCCATCAACTTCCTTGCGAAGCAAGGGAGTTGTCCGTCGCGTAGCGACGGCGCGTCGTGTCTGCGGAGC
>NZ_WVUG01000215.1 GCF_017614965.1 Streptomyces griseorubiginosus
CCACTGCCGGATGCGCCGCTGCTGTCCGGGGAACGGCGCATCCGGCAGTGGTGCGGGTTACTTGACGGCGATCGGGTTGACCGGGGAGCCCACGGCGCCGGTGATGGGGAGAGGAGCGGCGGTGAGCCAGAACTCGTACACGCCGTCTTCGGCGCAGTCGGCGGCGAGGGCGTCGAGGTCCCACATCTCGCCGATCAGCAGGCCCATGTTGGGGATGACGACCTGGTGCAGCGGCTGGAACGCGCCCTCGAACTCGTTGGGCCTGACCTCGAAGCCCCAGGTGTCGGTGGCGATGGCGGCGATCTCGGTGCCGTGCAGCCAGCCGGCGGTGGTGAACGACAGGCCGGGCGCGGGGCCGCCCGCGTAGTCGCCCCAGCCGTCGCGCCTTGCGCGGGCGAGGTGTCCGGTGCGGACGAGCACGATGTCGCCGCGGCCGACGGTTACCCCGTGGGCCTCAGCGGTCTGCTCGAGGTGCTCCTCGGTGATGGCGAACCCGTCGGGCAGTTCGCCGTCCGTGCCGATGACTTGGCCGACGTCGAGGAGCACGCCGCGTCCGGCCACGTACGGCGCCATGTGCTCGATGCCGGTGACGAGGTCGCCTTCGGAGGTGACCACCTTGTCGGCGCGCCGCCCGTTCCAGGCGAATCCGTGGTCGAAGATGTGTCCGAGGCCGTCCCACTGGGTGGAGCACTGCAGCGGCATGGCGATCACGTCGTCGGCGCCGCCGATGCCGTGCGGGAAGCCCTGGTTGCCCAGGGCCGCGTCGGTCCCCGTGTCGAGCATGGTGTGCACCGGGTTGGTCCGCCGGCGCCAGCCCTTCTGCGGGCCGTTCATGTCGAACCGCTGCGACAGCGAGAAGCTCACGCCGCGGCGCACGAGCGCCGCGCCCTCGCGCCGCTTGGCCTCGTCGAGGAAGTTCAGTGTGCCGAGCACGTCGTCCTCACCCCAGCGCCCCCAGTTGGAGTACGCCTTGGCGGCCTCGGCTATCGCGCCCTCCGGGTCGCGGCGGTTCAGGCTCATGCCGTTCCCTCCGCGACACAGCGGGTGCGCTGCACGCCCAGACCGGTGATGGAACCCTCCATGACGTCGCCGTCGCGCAGCAGGCGTCCCCAGTGGATGCCGTTGCCGGCCGGGCTGCCGGTCAACACCAGGTCACCGGGCAGGAGTTGAGCCGTCTGCGAGGCGTACGACACCAACCGGGCGACTCCGAAGAGCATGTCCTTGGTGGACTCGTCCTGCATGGTCTCGCCGTTCAGCTTGAGCGTGACCCGCAGGTCACCGGGGTCCGCGATCGACTCCGCAGGTACGAGCCAGGGGCCGAGCGGCGTGAAACCGGGAGCGTTCTTGCAGCGCAGCCAGTCGGTGCCGATGGCCTTCATGTCCCGGCGGAACACGGTGGCGCGGTCGGTGAGGTCGTTGGCGATGGTGTACCCGGCGACGTATTCCAGGGCGTCCTCGACGGTCACCCGGTAGGCGGGCTTGGCGATGACGGCCGCCAACTCCAGCTCCCAGTCCGGCTGTTCGGCCCAGGCGGGCAGGACCACGTCGTCGTAGGGGCCCGTGATCGCGCTGGGCAGGCCGATGAACACGTAGGGCAGGTCCTCGGCGGCCCGGCGGTCCATGACCGCGGCGATCTCCGCTCGTGCCTCCTCGACGGTGCGGGGGTCGTCGGGGGAACGGTGGGCGACCTCCAGATCGATCACGTGCTGCCGGTAGTTGGCGCCGGACTGGAAGATCTGCCGCGGCTCGATGGGGGCGTGCACGCGCAGGTCCTCCAGTGGCAGCCGGCCGAGGGAGTCGTCGTCCGCCAGGGTGCGCAGGACGGGGAGGGTCACCTCCCACCGCTCCAGGATGGCGCGCAGATCCGACGGCGCCCAGTCCAGGGCGCTGCGCAGATCGAGCACCCGGCCATTGGCCAGGAGGCCGGGAAACGGCTCCCCGTCCTGAGCGGAGAACGTGCCGAGCGCGAACGGGCCGGCTGGTTGCGCGAGCATTGCCATCAGATTTCCTCCTGCGGGATCGGGGTCTACTCTGACCCCATTCGGCCAATCACGGAAATTAATCCTGTGGATGTGTCGAATCCACGTCATGGATGACTCTCGCTGCTAGGTGGTTGCCGGTGAACCTGTCCCGACTCGACCTCAATCTGGTCCTCGCCCTTCGCGCGCTGCTGGAGGAGCGCAATGTCACCCGGGCCGGCGAGCGCATCGGCCTCAGCCAGCCGGCCATGAGCGCCGCGCTGTCCCGGCTGCGCCGCCATTTCGACGACGAATTGCTCGCCCGCACCGGCAACGCCTACGAGCTGACTCCGCTCGGCGCCGCCCTGCGCGACCGCAGCGCCACCGCGTGCGACCTGCTGGAGCGGGTCTTCTCCAGCCAGGCCGACTTCGACCCGGCGGCGGAGTCACGTGAGTTCACCCTGCTCGCCTCCGACTACGGGGCGGCCGTGTTCGGTGCCGCACTCGCCCGCACCCTGCACGAGGAAGCGCCCGGCATCCGGCTCACCTTCCAGCACCCGGCACCGTCCGTCGTGGACAACACCGCCGCGGTGCTGAGCACCGTCGACGGACTGCTGATGCCGCACGGCGTCATCGACGGCTTGCCCGCCGTCGACCTCCACCAGGACCGCTGGCTGTTCCTGGTCGCCGACGATCACCCCGAGATCGGTGACGAACTCACCCTGGACCAGCTGGGGCGTCTGCCCTGGGCCGTCTACCAGCGTCCCTACGACGCCCCGGCCGCCCGCCAGCTCAGCATGATAGGGATCAGTCCCCAGGTGGAGGTGTCCGTGCAGACGTTCCAGCTGCTGCCCCACATGGTCGAGGGCACCCGCCGGATCGCGATGATCCAGGAGCGCCTGGCACGCAAGGCGGTCCGATCGGCCGCGGTGCGCGTTCTGCCCTGCCCCTTCGAGGCGGTACCGGTGCGGGAGGCGATGTGGTGGCACCCCGTGCACACTCAGGACGCGGGCCACATCTGGCTGCGGCAGAAGGCCGCGGAAGTGGGCGCGACACTGGCGGGCAACGGCCACAGCTACGGCAAGGGCCCAGGGAAGGCCGTGCCCGTCGACCAGAGCGCGGGGTCGCCGCCGGGCCGGCTCTGACCGGGCCCGGCGGCAGCCCGTGATCGACGCGCTCTCGGTGCTTTTCCCGCACACCCTCAGGCCAACTGCTCCGGCAACGGCCGGGGATCGACGGCGCCCACCCGGCGGCGAGCCGCCCACAGCCCCGCCGCGACGAGGGCGGCGGCCAGCCCCAGCACGCCCACCGCACCGGCGAGACTGCCGACCGCGGACTCCCCGGCGAGCAGCACCAGCGGGCAGATGAACTCACCGCCGAAGAAGGCCGTCATCCACAACCCCGTCCCACGGCCGCGGTCCTCGAACGCCAGGCGGGACATGGCACTGGTGAGAAGAGCGGGCAGCAGCATGCCGGTGCCCACACAGTTGACGACCGCCCCGATGACCAGCAGCGGGGCATTGCCCGCGAGGAACATCACCCCGAAGCCGACCGCGCAGACCGCGAAGACGGCGGGCAGCATCGGGTCGGGAGAACGCTTGAGCCGGGCGAAGGTGACCGCTCCGCCCACGGTCGCTGCACTAGCGATCGCGGTGGCCAGTCCGATCACGCCGGTGTTCTCCACCCCGAGGTCGTCGAGCAGGTACGACATCTCCACCGGGACGGTGTAGAAGACGATCGCCCCGAAGAAGGTGAGGGCACAGATACCGCCCAACTGCCGCCACGGGAACGAGCGGCGGGCCTCCGTCAGTGCCGGAGTCTCCTCGCCGTCCGCACGAGCCGCCGGGTTGGGCAGGGCGGTTGCCATCAGCGGGGCGAGCGCCAGGCTCACGGCGTACACCCAGAAGGGCACGCGCCAGCCCGCCGATCCGGCGGCGCCGCCGAGCACGAAGAAGACGGTGGCCGACGCGGAGGCGCACATGGTCTGCAGGGCGAGGTACTTCACCCGCCGGTGACCGCTGTAGTAGTCGCCGATCAGAGTCGTGCAGCAGGTCATGATCGCGGCCTCGGCGACTCCGACCAGGGCACGGCTGGCGATGATGCCGCCCAGCGACTCCAGCCACAGTGGTGCCGTGCCGAACAGCGCGTACAGGACGGTCGCCACGACCAGCAGGCGCTTGCGGCCCACCCGGTCCACGATCACCCCCGCGAACGGGGCCAGCAGCGCCAGCGCCAGCGCCGGGACGGTCAGCGCGAGGGGCACCAGCGCCTTGGCCCCCGGGACCGACGCGAAGTGGTCCTGCATCTTCGGCAGTACCGGGGCGATCAGCACCGCCCCCAGGATCGGCAGACAGCTGCCCGCCATCAGAAGGGTCACCCGCAGCAGATGGGCCGGGCCCGAGACGGCGACGGCTGACGGAGTGGTGGCATCGACCGCCGCGTGAGGCGGCGGGGGCACGGAACCGGGCATGGCGACTCCAGGGGGCGGTGTAAGGGAGTGGGCATGCCTCACGGGCGCCGACGGCGCACGGCATGCTGGGGATGCTCGCACGCCGACGGCATCCGGACAGCGGCGTGCGGTAGCGACGACTATGGGGGCGCCGAAGCGCCGGTGCCATCCCCTGCGCGATCCGAATCCCGTATCCGGGTTATCCACGCTGTGGATGGGATGGCAACCGTCGCGCAGACGGAAGGCGTGCCCGACCGTTACTGCGCGCGAACAGAGGTGTCCCGGAGCTCGGTCGTCGCGGCCTCCGGGACACCGCCGGCTGCCGGCCACCGGCAGTCGACACGTCGCGCACGCCGGGCAGGGTCAGCGGACAGGCAGCGGCAGGACGCGCCGATAGGCGGCGACGGCGACGACCGCGACCACGACATGCATCACCATCAGCGCGGCGACGGCCAGCGGACCACTGCCGGGCGTACCGCCACCGAGGAGGGACAGGTCGGGCCCGAACGACACGACCACGAGCACGGGCACCAGCCACCGCAGCAGCCCCGCCGGGCTCTTGGCGACACGACGGACGACCGCCCAGCCCGTGGCACCGAGGACGACGCCGAACACCGTCAGCGGCCCGTACGCGGAGAGGTGCAGCGGAGCGAAATCGCTCGACGCCCCCGCAGCACGGGCGAGCAACGCCACCACCACGTTTCCGAGGACGGCCACGACAGCCGCGGCGAGAAGCCCCGCGACCACGGTCAGGCCGCGGGAGCGCGGCGCGGGCGGGGCGGAGGGGCCGGACGATACGGCTTCGGGGACGGAACCGGGCATGGGGACCTCCTGCGGAGAACTCAAGAACGACACGGGTGCAGCGCCGGAAAGACAGGCGTTTGATTTCTCAAACATGCGGGACCCTACTCCGAAGTGTTTGATCAGGCAAACACTTCGGTTAAGGTGGCCACCATGACATCCCCCCGGTGGCTCGCTCCCGAAGAGCTGCGAGCCTGGATCAACTACCTCGACTGCTCGACGCTGCTGAACGACTACCTCGATCAGCAGTTGCGGCGCGACACGGCCATGACGCACGCGGACTACAATCTCCTGGCCCGCCTGTCCGTGGCACCCGATCGCGCCCTGGGGATGTCCTTGCTCGCCGAGCAGTTGAAGTTCACCCGCAGCCGCCTCACACGCGCGGTGATCCGCTTGGAGGAGTCGGGCTACGTGCGGCGCCGGGAGGACCCGGCCGACGGACGCGGACAACTGGCCGAACTCACCGACGTCGGCATGGAGTTGATGACCAAGGCCGCCCCCGGCCATGTCGCTGCCGTACGCCGGGTGGTCTTCGACGCCCTCAGCCCCGAACAGGTGGAGCAACTCGCCACCATCACCGCCACGGTGGTCGCCTCCCTCAAGCAGGCCGGCGAGGAGGACGCCTACCCGGCGGCCCTGCCGTGGCATCGCCGCTGACTCCGCGAACCTGTCCCCGTTCACCGTATTACGCCGTGAGCAGTTCGTCGTCCCAGTCGTCGTGGCCGGCGAGCAGTTCCGCCAGGACCAGGGCGTCCTCCAGGGACGTCGCGGCGCCCTGGCGAGAGTGGGCGGGCAGCTGTGTGCGGCATCGCCGACGAGCACGACGCGGCCGCGGTGCCAGGAGCCCTCGACCAGGTCGGTGATGGACGCGCCGATCTTGTCCCAGGCACCGCCGTACGGCTCGGCGAGACGGCGCATCTCCTCGGCGTAGACGTCAGGGGCGAGGCTCGCGCCGTCCCGCTGAGGTTCCACCAGGTACCGGCGATGCAACAGGGTCCGCCGTAAGCGAGGTCGGTGCGCTCGACGATCGAGCGGTCGATCGCCCGGCTGTTCGACTACCGCCGCCTCACCGTCCGATACCAGCGAACCGGCTCACACTTCCTCGCGGTGCCGTCCTGAAGAGGCGATCAGGGTGGTGTGTGCGAGCGCATCCTGCAGGAGGCCGCCGTTGCCGGGCTCGTCCCTCGTCGAGTCCGGCAACGGGGCCGCTGCAGGGTCGACGCCTTTCTACGGGGTCGGCCAGGTGAGTGCGTCGATGGTGACCGTGCCGGTGCCGGAGGAGGCGTCGAGGCCGATGGCGCCGACGCTGCTCACGGACGGCACGGTCCAGGTGATGGTCGTCCACTGTCCTGGGGTCAGGACGACCGAACCGGCCATGGTGGCGGTGTAGTTCTTGTCCCGGACGAACGGGGTGACGGTGGTCGCGGACTGGGCGGCGTACACGTGATAGGTGACGGTCGATCCGGTCCTGACAGCACCGAGGTTGTTGGAGGTGCCCACCGCACTGTGACCACTGCTGCTGAGGCTGAAACGCAGGGCGTGGCTGCCTTCGTAGGCGACGTCCGTGGTCACCACCGGGTTGGCGCCGCCGTAGAAGCCCGACCAGTTGTCGCTCGTCCCGTCCTCGAACCCGACCGTCACAGAGCCACCGCCCGGGCCGCCGCCAGAACCACCTCCCATGGCGTCATGGAACGCGGAGCCCTGCGCGGTGAGCGTGGTGCTGCCGGTGACCAGGCCGAAGTTGCCGTGATCAGTGGCCGTGTAGATCATGGCGCCTGCCGGTGCCGGGCTGAGGGAACGCAACTCGTTGACGGCGGCCTTCGTCCACGTCGCGAGGTCGGGGGCATGCGTACTGGTGTAGGCCGCCCCCTGGTCGCTGGCGTCTATGTTCCACTCCGAGATGAAGTAGTCCAACGGGTGACCGAGCTCCGAGGTGACCTTGTTCTCGATGGTCGTCACATGCTTCTGCCAGTTGAGCAGATGGGTCGTGCAGGTGTCCCCGGGGGAGCCGGGATTGTTCCAGCCGCCGCTGCCGTCCGCCTTGACGGTGGTGTCACAGACGTACTCGTGCCAGGACAGCGCGTCGGGCGCGGGGTCCGCGCTCGCCGCGAAGGTGGCGATGTAGTCGGCGGAGGTTCCGTCGGAGCGGGAAAGGACCGGCCCGACGAATCTGTAGTCGAGGTTTGGGTACTGAGCCTTCAACGTGGGGATCACCGCGTTCCAGGCGGCGGTGTAGTCGGCGACGCCCACCCCCGCGTAGTCCGGCTCGTTGCCGAACTCCAGATAGACGGTGCTGTCGTGGAACACCTGGTGGACGAGGTCCATCAAGTGGGAGTCGGTGGCCTTGATGTCGGCTGTGGTGCGGCCTCCGCCAGGACCGCGGAGGATGACGACAGGGGTGGCACCGACCTTCTGGACGGCCTTCATGGCGGTCAGCCAGTCCGCGTCCTGCAGTGCCGCTTTGGTGGTCGGGTACGTCGCGCGCAGCGGCACGCGGACGGTCGGCGTCCCCCATCCCGCGAACAGCGCCTGTGTGGCGGAGTCGGTGGCCAGGTGGTCACCACTGTCGAAGAGGGACATATTGACGCCGAAGACTGGGGCGGTCTGATCGGCGGCATCGACGGCGCGGGCGGGATAGGGCACGGCCAACGGAAGCAGCGCGGTGGCGGCCAACGCGGCGGCCGCGATGACGCCGACGACGGCCCGCCGCAACAGCGCGGGCCCATGACGGGTCAGGGTCTGGGACATGAGGGGACCTCCCGGATCGGTGAGGCGATGGAAGTGACATCGAGGCTGGGCGGGGCAGCGTCGATGCGGCAAGGCCGACCCGGGCAATCCCGAACAATCAATCAACTACGCATCAATGTGTGGGACGAGTCCGGGGATCGTAGGGTGTAGTGGTCATCACGACACCGGGTCATCACGACACCGGACATGACGCAGTGCCTGCCCGTGAATACCGGGCGGCCACGTCGGCCGGCTGCGGGGCAGGCCCCCGGGCGACGCTGTTCACTGTCCGTGCAGGAAACGTGCTTGCAGCCCCGGCGCGCGAACCACTGTGCGCCGTCCCGCCGGAACTGCCGTGGAACACTCAACGACGGCAATTCACCGCCGTCGGCACGGGCAGAAGCCCCGAGGCTGAATGCGGTGTCGCTACGGCCCTTCTTCCAGTTCGCCACGCCGGTATGGGGGCGCTGCGGCGGACGACTTGCGACACCGCCCGGCCCGGTCGGACCAACCGCCGGTTGACGGAGCCCTCTGCGCGAGGGCAACGCGATCACCAGTGGACGCCGTCCAGAAGGACGTGTACCGGCGTACCGCGGGTGGTGATCTGAAGGCCGACGGCATGAACGGAAGGGACGGCTGGCACGGTCCACTCAAGCGTCGTCCACCCGCGGTGGCACGGCAGTGGGCGTTCGGCCGCCGCCGGATGGGCGGCGTAGTCGGAGCCGGCGTCCTGGACCAGGGGCTGTAGAGATCCCGCGTCGCACCGGCCGTCGGTCCACAGGTGGAAGACGACGGTGCTCCCGGTGTGCAGGCTGCGGGCCCCGTCCGGTGTGCCCACGGCGCTGTGCTGCTTGCGGCCTGTTGCGGTCAAGGCCAGGGCGTGCCGTCCGTCGAAGGAACGCACATCGGTGACGTCGACCTTGATGTCGCCCCACAGCGGGCTCCATCCGTCGTCGCTGCCGCCCCCTGCCTCGAAGCTGTCCTTCGGCGGGGCGGTGACGGTGACGGCAGGCGCCCGACTGTCCGCCGCGCGCGAGACGGGCGCCGAGGCAGCCGGCGGCCTGCCGCCGGTGCAGCGTACCGACAGGGCACCCGCAGCGACGTTGTCCCGGGTTGGGCCCCGGTCCGACAGTCGCACCGACAACTGCCCACCGGTCAGCGGGAACCGGCCCGCATCGACCCACTGGCCGTGATGGCGCACCTGGTCGACGGTGAACGCGCCGACCACCGTACCGCCGGCGCCGGACCGGACGGTGTAGTACGCGGGATGGCCGCCGACGTACCACGCGCCGGCCTGCGGTATGTGCAGCCGCACCGAACAACTGCCGCTCCGCAGGCGCCCGGGCCTGAACCACCAGACAAAACCATCGTGGCCCGGCAGGTCGTCGCCACTGGCCGCGGTGTAGCGGTAGTCGCCCCGGCAGCCGTCCCCGGTCCAGTCGCCGCCGACGGCCAGCGTCCACCCGCTTCCGCCGTCCGCGCCGCCCTGGTTCATGGTCACCCCTCTGGTGCCGTCGTGCGGGCAGTCGTCTCCGGCGGTCGCCGTCCACACCGCCGGCGCCGGAGCGGGTGCCGCCGCCAAGAGCACCGCCGCGATCAAGACCCCCGCCGCCATGACGGCCGTCACCAGGCGGTAGCGGAACCTGCGCCCAGTGGGCACGAACGGTCTTCGTGATCTTGGCGGGGTGGTTTGTTCGGGCGTGGCCGATGAGACCGGCCCCCCGGCACCGGCTGGGCCGGTCCGCGGTCGCGGTCGCACATCCGGTGAACCGGACCGGCTCGACGCCGGGGCGGCGTCCAAATCGGCGACGCCCTTGGTCGGCGACCGGTCGGACGGAGGACGTGCGTGCTGTTGTCCCGCGCCGAACCGCTCGGGCTCTGCCGCCTGCGGGGAGACGGAACGACCCGCGCCCGCCCCGGCGCGGCCCTTGAGCGTCGCCAACTCCGCGGCCGTTGCGGCCCACTTTCCTGCCCACTCCTCCACGTCCCCGCCGCACGCGGCTACGAAAGCCAGCGTGACCTCGCGCGTGGGCAGTGTCTTTCCGCTCGCCGCCGTGGACAGTGCCGAAGCCGAGTAGTGAGCCCTCGCCGCCAGTTGACGGTATCCCGGCGCACCGACGGCGGCGCGCAGCTGCCGCAGCTCCCAGGCGAAACGTTCGACCGGTCCGGCCGTCGGATCGATCGCGGTCTCACGTCGGCTCACATCGCCCCCCTCATCCGACCGTGAATGGTCGACTCACTGCCGGGCTCTATATCACCGCGTATGACATGCGCATTGTCCAGACGCCTTTACGCCGTTCGCGCCGGCGGCCGGATCATGGAGACAGTCACGCGGCCCGGAAGGGGGACCCCCGCGCCCGCATAACGCCTGACCGGGAGGAGCGGCGTCAAGTCGCTGAGGAGAGCGCCACGTTGGTGAGGGGAGGTGCCACTCGTCGGCTTTGATCGATGACGTCCATCGGCACGGTATTCGCGGACTCCACAACCCTCGTCCCGGTTGTGCCCTTGTCCGGCTTGAGAGAACACCGGGGCGGGACAGGGCGGCGGTGGGCCCCGTTGATTGATTGGTTTGCCGTTGTTCAGACCCGTCGGTCGTGCCTTGTCGAGGCGCAGCACACGTCATCACGCTGACAGCGCCTCATCAATCCGAGAAACAGGGAGCTCATATGCCCATGCGTTCACGCGGACTGACCATTTCCGTGGCCTCGGCCGCGGTAACAGCCGCCCTCGGAGTCTTCGGCGGCCTCACCACCGCCACGCCGGCCTCCGCGGCCTCGGCGGCCGGAAGCGTCTGCTACCTGAGTCCCGCCGCAAAGGTCTGCGACAACCGGGACCCGAAGGACACCGGTTGCTGGGACAGCTCCGCCTACGTGGCGAATCACGCCGAACTCCTGACCGCGGACAACCGCAGTGTGGGAACCATGCAGAACTGGTACTCGCCCCACTGCGGCACCAACTGGGCCCGGTTCGTACCCAACGGAAACACACCCACCGACGGCACGGCTCTGATGACGGTATCCGTCTGTCTCGGCGTGAACACGAGCAGCCACTGCAGCGACGAGTACAGCGTGTACCGCACGAGGAGCACGCAGCCGCCGTGGTCGAACATGATCTACGCGAAGACGACACCTGCCCAGGCCTACTTCGGGGTGTCCGACAACTACCAGGGATGGGGCTTGGAGGACAGCGTGGTCGCGTGACCCCTTCCGGGCAGACCTGACAGCAGTAACTCAGCCGAATCTGAAACGTACAGGTCGGGCGGTTCCTTGACGGGTGATCCTCCGTCGGGAGGCGCTTGACGGCAGGGCCTCCTGGCGGGTCGCTGACGGGATCTTGTTTCGAGCGATTCCCGGGAGATGCCGACGTGGCTTCGAGGGCGGGACGGACCGTCCTCGGGCCACCGTCACCGGCAATTGCTGCACGTGATCCGCTACATGGTTGCGGACCGTGGTCTCGTGGCGGGTGCGGACCGCGGACTCCCCCGCAGGGGGCCGTGTTTCCGGCGTCCTGCGGCGTCGGCGCGAGCAGGGGCTGATCGCCGAGATTCTTGACCGGCTGCGCGGACGGGCGCCCGAGCGCGACGTTGCGCGGCCAGCGTCGACCGGCTGGCCTTCAACGGCGCCATCATCCAGACCGGCACCGAGTCCTACCGCCTCGCCCACACCAAAGCCCAGGCCGAACGGGCTGACGCGAGCTGATGCAACGCTCAGAACACGTTGATCGCAGCTGGTGCCCGCTCCGCACGCGTCAGGGCACGCAGCAGGGCCGCTTGGCCATGACGCCGGACGGTAAGCCCGGTCAGCAGCGCAACCACGGGATCGAGGCCCGCACCCGGCAGATCCGCGCAGTGAGGTCCACGCCGACCGCCAGGTCATCCATATGCACAACGAGCTCGACCAGCCGGGTGACGAGGAAGTCGTCCAGACTCAGCGCCCAGGGCCTCCCCCGTGAGAGCTCAGATCCCGCATGCTGCGTTCAGCAGACCGAGATCGACGGCACCGTCATGCCCCACACGGGCATGCACGGGCCAGACCACCTTCGTCCATCACGTCCGTAGACTTGACCACTCCTGGCGGGTGCGGAATCAACCCGCGAACGGCACCTGAGCCGAAGGCAGTTTTTGGTTCCCGGCCGGATGCCGCCACAGGTTCCGTGCGGCGAGCCGTGGCAACACGCCCTCACCGAACCAGTACGCCTCCTCCAGATGCGGATACCCGGACAGCACGAACTCCTCGATTCCCAGCGCCGCGTACTCCATGATCCGCTCGGCAACCTCGTCATGACTGCCGACCAGCGCGGTCCCCGCGCCACCCCGTACCAGACCGATACCGGCCCACAGATTGGGGTGGATCTCCAGCGCGTCCCGGCGCCCGCCGTCGTGCAGAGCGAGCATCCGCCGTTGCCCCTCGGACTCGCTGCGCGCCAGGCCGGCCTGCACCGACCGCACGGTCTCCGGATCGAAGCCCGCCAGAAGTCGGTCCGCTTGTGCCCAAGCCTCCTCGGAGGTGTCGCGTGTGATGACATGGAGCCGGATACCGAAGCGCGGCGTGCGCCCTTCCTTCGTCGCGAGCCCGCGAATCCAGGCGATCTTCTCCGCGACCTGCGTCGGCGGTTCGCCCCAGGTGAGGTAGACGTCGGCGTACTTGGCGGCGACCTCGCCGGCGATGGGTGAGGAGCCGCCGAAGTACACCTGCGGTACCGGGTCGGGCACCCGGGCAAGCTTCGCATCCTCTACCCGCAGGTGCTCTCCGGCCAGGTCGACGGTCTTGCCCTCCCACAACTCCCGCACGATCTGCAGAAACTCACCGGTACGGCGGTACCGGGCGTCCTTGTCGAGGAAGTCCCCGTACGCCCGCTGTTCGTGGCTCTCGCCGCCGGTGACGACGTTGAGCAGGAGCCGTCCGCCGGTCTGCCGCTGGAAGGTGGAGGCCATCTGGGCGGCGAGTGTGGGCGAGACGAAGCCGGGGCGGAAGGCGACGAGGAACTTCAGGCGGTCACTCGCCTGGGCGACCATCGCGGTGGTCAGCCACGCGTCCTCACACCAGGCACCGGTCGGCGTCAGCGCGCCGACGAAGCCCAAGTCCTCGGCAGCACGGGCGATTTGACTCAGATAGGCGACCGTCGGCGGCCGGTCCCGTCCGGCGGCGGTGGCCGGGGTGCCGTGGCCCCCGCCGACGACGTGGCGGCTGTCGCCGTTGGTGGGCAGGAACCAGTGGAAGGTGAGGGACACAGGGGTCTCCGATCAGGGATGTGGGGAGCGGCCGTCGTTGATGTCCTTCAGAGCAGGCCGTGGCGGGGCGGTCGGGTGCCGTTGAGTACGTATCTACCGATGTGCTGGATCTTCCAACGGGCAGGGTCGTGCAGGGTGTGGGTGCGGGCGTCGCGCCAATGCCTGTGGAGATTGAGGGAGTTGAGCGCCGACCGGGTGCCGGCGACCTCGAAGAGCGCACTCGTCACGTCCACTGCGGCCCTCGCTGCCTCCACCTTGGCGGCGGCCACCGCGATGGATGCCTCCGCGGCCGAGTCGTCGGTGAGGTCGGCTCGCGCCGCGTCGACCGTGCGGGCGGCCTCGCGCAGCAGCGCTTCGCACGCCCGTACCCGGAGGGCGAGTTCGCCGAACTGCTGGATCAGCAGCGGGTCCTCGGTCGCCGTCTCGGCACCGCTCTCGAACCACGGGCGGCTCTTCGTCCGTACGAACTGTGCAGCCTCTGCCAGTGCGCCGCAGGCGATCCCGGTGTCGATGGCGGCGTGCAGCAACTGCGCGACGGCCCCGTGGAGTTGCGGGCCCTGGAAGGTGAGGTGGTGGGGCAGGACCCGGTCGGCGGGTACCGGGACGGCCTCCAGGCGGACGGTTCCGCTGGCGGTCGTCCGCTGGCCCAGGCCGTCCCAGTCGTCGATCACCGTGAGGCCGGGGGCGTCCCGCGGCACGTACGCGACGTGCAGGTTGTCGTCCTCGGCTCTGGCGAGCACCGGGATCCAGTCGGCGAACAGGGCGCCGGTGCAGTAGTTCTTGACGCCGTCCAGGACGTACGAGCCGTCCGGCCGCGGTTGAAGCCGGGTGCGGATGTCCTGGACGTGCTTGGTGCCGGCCTCCGACTGGGCGTTGCCGAAGCGGCGGCCGGCCAGCAGCTCGGCGAAGAAGAACTTCTGCTGCTCTGCGTCTCCCTGACGACGGATCACGTTGACGTAGGCGAAGTGGCTCTGTGGGATCTGCGCCAGGCTCGCGTCGGCGGTGGCGAGCAGCCTGAAAATCTCGGCGAGGGTCAGCGCGCTGACGTCCGCTCCGCCGTGTTCGGCGGGGACGGTGACGGCGAGCAGCCCGGAGGCGGAGAGCGTGTCCAACTCCGCACGCGGGAGCCTGCGTTCGGCGTCCCTGCTGGAGGCGCCCGCGCGGAAGTCGTCGGCCAGAGCGGCTGCGGCGGCAAGGGCCTCGGCGTCGTCGGCGATCACATGCACGGACATGACGCTCAGCTCGCCGCGGTCAGGACCGGTGCGGTGCGGCGCAGGGCCGCCGAGAACTGGGCGACCACCTGGCTGAGGGCTTCACCGGCAGCCGGCGTGACCGTCAGGGAGCCGTCCTCGTGCACGGTGAGGTCCTTGTCGAGGGTGAACCAGCCCTGCACGATGTGGGACGCGCCCATGGAGCTGAGGACCGGGCGAAGAGCGTAGTCGATGGCCAGGACGTGGGCGATCGAACCACCGGTGGCGAGCGGCAGCACGGTCTTGCCGGTGAGGGCGTACTGCGGAAGCAGGTCGAGCAGTGCCTTCAGGACACCGGAGTACGACGCCTTGTACACGGGAGTTCCGACGACGACGCCGTCGACGCGGTCGAAGAGTTCGGTGGCCTCGATGATGGCGGGGTGGCGGAAGTCCGCACCGAGCAAGGCCTCGGCGGGGATGGTGCGCACGTCGAGTGGGATCACTTCGTGGCCTTGCGCGCGCAGCCAGCCGTCGAGGTGGCGCAGCAGGCGGTGGGTGCGGGAGGAGGCGGAGGGGCTGCCGGAGACGGACAGGACGGTGGGCATGCGGGCCTCTTTCTGGAAGCTGGGGGCGCCCGGCGACGTCGTGCCG
>NZ_WVUG01000216.1 GCF_017614965.1 Streptomyces griseorubiginosus
GCCAGGGCGGGGGCGAGGAGGTCGGGGTGGCGAGGACGACACCGATGCCGTTGTCGTGCAGGAGGTCCGTCAGACGGTCCAGCCAGCCGAAGTCCCGCTCCCCCGGCCGGGGTTCGAGCTTCGCCCAGGAGAACACGCCGAGGGTGACGGAGTTGACGCCGGCGTCCTTCATCAGCCGGACGTCCTCGTGCCAGGTCTCCTCGGGCCACTGCTCGGGGTTGTAGTCGCCGCCGAAGAGGATGCGGCCACGGGCGGCGTCGCCGAGCCCCGGCATCAGAGGGGCTCCCCGTACTGGATCCCCCGCCCGTTGGTGGCGAGGTAGACCCGCCCGTGGATCCGGGGGTCGCCGACGACGGCGTCTCCGATGTACCCCCACTGATGCCGGTCGTCGTTGATCCGCATCCAGGTCCTGGCGCCGTCGTCGGAGCGGTGGACGCCGGTGCCGCTGTCGGTCGAACCGACCTGGTAGACGGCCGGATAGTGCGCCCCGTCGGCTGCCTTGCCGAAGCCCAGCGTGTAGGAGGCCCTGCAGCTGTCGACCTTCGAGAAGGTGGCCCCGCCGTCGACGGACCGGAAAAGCCCGTTCCCCTTGGCGCTCAGCCACAGGTCACCGGAGCGCCCGGGCGCCGCGACCACCTTGAACTGACTGTCACCGGAGGGCAGCCCGGTCGCACGGACGGTGAAGGAACGGCCACTGTCAGTGCTGGCGAGTAGCGTTCCTGTATCGGTGTCGTACGCGTAGAAGAGCGTCGGGTCGGCCGGGTCGGCGACCGGCGTGGCGCCCTTCGGGAAGGAGGAGATCTCGGTCCAGGTCGTGCCGTTGTCCGCCGAGCGGTGGGCGGGGTACTTCGTGCCGTCCCAGTGCACGAAGGACCACAGCAGCACACTGCCGTCGGCGTTGGTGGCGATCGGTCCCGGTGCGTCGTGCGCGATGGAGGGCTGGCCCGCGAAGGGCGCCCAGGTCCGTCCGCCGTCGTTCGAGTACGCGCCGTTGCCGTTGCCGCCCCAGCCGGTGCGGACCACGTACGCCGGCCTCTCCGCGGCCTGCGCGAGTCCCGTAGCCGACCCGAACACGGGGTTCGTCGCCATGCCGCGGGAGGGCGAGGCGGTGAGCCGCTCGTGGTACAGCACGCCGATGTCCCCGGACCCGCTGATCAGATGCGCCTCCCCGACCGGGGGCGAGATCAGCTGACGCACGGACGTCTCCTCCAGGCCCCGGATCCGCGGGGCCCAGTGGACGAGGTCCCGTGTGCCGTAGAGCGTCGCGCCGGTGCCGTACACGACATGCCGGGAGTCGTACGGATCGACGGCGACGGCCTGGATCCACCAGCCGAACTTCGGCTGGTCTGCGCCGAACGTGAGAAAGGGGGTTTCGGAGACGTCGAGGACCGCCTTGTCCTTGAGGGACGTCCAGCTGCGGCCGCCGTCGGTGGTCCGGTACAGGGTGTCCACGGCTGCCCACCGGTTGTTGGTGGAGACGACGACGGTCCCGGGACGACGGGCGTCGACGGCGACACCGCCGTAGCCGAAGGTGTCGGCGGACCCGTCGCCGGCGGTCCCGCCGGGCTTCACGGGGGTGACCTCGGTCCACTTCCCGCTGCCGGTGGCGAGCTTGTACACACTGCCGTTCGCCTGCCCGTTGGGCCCGGGCGCGTCGGCGTACGTCACGTACAGCTCACGGGCGTGGCAGTCGTACGCGGCCCGGATCGGCACCCTGGCGGACGCACCGGAGGGCTGCCCGGGCACGGCTTCCCACCTGCTGCCGTCAGCGGTCCGGAAGAGGTTCGGGGAGGAGCCGTCTCCGTCTCCCCACCCGGCGTAGACGCGGCGCCCGACGGCGACGAGCAGGGTCACGCCCTGCCCGCCCGCACTCGGGATGCCCGGGAAGGAGCTGACGGCCGCCCAGGTCTCGCCACGGTCAGTGGACCTCAGGAGCCCGTCGTGCCGCGTCCCCAGCCACAGCACCTCACTGTCCCGGGGATCGACGAGCAACCGCTCCCCCGCCCCGCGCCCGTCCTCGTTGGCACCGAGCTTCACGGTCAGGTCGCTGCGGCTCCAGGTCACGCCCCTGTCCCCGGACCGCAGGACGGCACCATTGCCCGCCCAGGACTGCGTGTAGGTGCCGAGTGCCAGATAGAGCCGGTCCGGGTGACCGGGATCGACGGCGATCGCCTCGACGCCCAGCAGATTCCAGTCGTCCCACCCGATGTGATCGACGAGGGGGATCCAGCGCCCGGCGCGATCGTCCCAGCGGTAGGCCCCGCCGATGTCGGTACGGGCGTAGGCGAGCCCGGGGACCGACGGATGGAACAACACACCGGTGACGAATCCCGTCCCTCCGATGACGGCGTTGCGCCAGCGGTAGGAGGGGGCGGTGGCGGGGGCTCCGGCTGCTTGCGCAGGGCCGGAGAGAAACGGCACGGTGGTGACTGCGGCAGCAGTGGTACCGGCGAGAACGGCCCGGCGGCTCAGACGGGACGCGAACATGACACATACCTCGTTCTCATTATCGACGGTCTGGAGAGCGCCCCAAAGGGGCGCGGGACTGTATCGATGTGCGGCTCCGCCGCGTGGGCGCGACCAGCCACTGACAACCCGCAGCCGCCGTCGGGCAACAGCCCCCACTTCAGTGGGCGCCGGTCACCCCTTCACCGCTCCGGTCAACATCCCCTTCTTGAAGTGCCGCTGCACGAACGGCGACAACACAGCCACCGGCAGCAGCGCCATCACCATGACCGCCATCTGGATGGCGAGCCCGGACAGCTGACCGGTCCTGATGGCCTGCCCCAGCCCGACCGGCTGCTGCTGCCTCTGCACCAGCTGGATCATGACGTTCTGCAACGGCATCTTGTCCTGGTCGTTCAGGTAGAGCGAGGCGTTGAACCAGGCGCTCCAGTACCCGACGGCGTAGAACAGCGTGATCACCGCGAGGACGGCCCGTGACAGCGGCATCACGATCGTCCACAGGATCCGGAAGTCCCCGGCCCCGTCGATGCGCGCGCTGTCGATGAGTTCCTGCGAGATGCCCATGAAGAACCCGCGCAGGACCAGGATGTTGAAGACGCTCACCGCGCTCGGCAGGATCAGCGCGAGGTAGGAGTCCGTCAGGCCGACGGACTGCACCAGGAGATAGGTGGGGATGAGGCCGGCGCTGAAGAACATGGTCGCCAGCAGCGTCATGAGAATCCCGCGGTGGGCGAGCGAGCCGCTGCGGGACAGGCCGTAGGCGCACAGCACGGACACCGCCATGGAGAACAGCGTGCCGGCCAGGGTGACGAGAACGCTGACCATCGTGGCCCGGGTGACCTGACCGCCGCTGAGCAGCTCCCTGTAGGCGATGAAGGTGATCCCCTTGGGCACGATCACCAGGCCGCCCGCCTCGTCGATGGTCCTGCGCGAGGAGAGGCTGGTGACGACGACGATCCACAGCGGGAAGAGGACCGCCAGGCAGGCGAACGACAGGACCAGCCCCTTGCCCGCGAGGCCGGCCTTCGAGGGCTCCTCCTCCCATGCCGGGCGCTCGGCTGCGGCCCACCGGTACGGCTTGCTCACTGGTTTGTCGATGACGGCGGTCACTTCTTGTACACCCCCTGCTCGCCCATGAGATGGGCCACCTTGTTCGCGGTGAGGACCAGGCCGATGCTGACCACGCCCTTGATCAGACCGGCGGCGGCCGCGTAGCCGAAGTCCTGGTTGCGTACGCCGTTCCACCACACGAACGTGTCGAGGACCTCACCCGCATCCGGTCCGACGGCATCGCGTTGGAGCAGGATCTGTTCGAACCCGACGGTCAGGGCGTCGCCGACGCGCAGCACGAGAAGCAGGGCGATCACCGGGCGCAGGGCGGGGAGCGTGACGTGCCACATCCGGCGCCAGCGGCCGGCACCGTCCATCGCGGCGGCTTCGTACAGGTCCGGGGGAACCGAGGCGAGCGCGGCGAGGAAGACGATGATCCCCCACCCGGCGTCCTTCCAGACGCTCTGCGCGGTGACCAGGAGGGGGAAGGTGTTCGGGTCGGTCATGAGGTCGAAGCCGTTGTAGCCGTGCTGCCGCAGCAGTTGGGAGAGCATGCCCGCGCCGCCGAACATCTGCTGGAAGACGGCGATGACCAGGACCCAGGAGAAGAAGTGCGGCAGATAGAGGACGGCCTGTGCGACGGCCCGTACCCGGGGCCGGACGAGGCTGTTGATGAGCAGCGCGAGCAGGATCGGGACGGGGAAGAACAGCACGAGCTGGACGATGAACAGCACCAGTGTGTTCTCGACCGCGCTCCAGAACGCGGAGTCCGCGAAGACCTGCTGGAAGTTCTCCAGTCCCACGAAGGGGCTGTGCAGGATGGAGACGATGCCGTTGTCGCTGACGTAGGGGTCGTAGTCCTGGAAGGCGACGATGTTGCCGAGGATCGGCAGGTAGTTGAAGACCAGGAGCAGCACGACGGCCGGCAGCGTCATGAGGAGCAGGACGCGGTCGCGCCGGAACCTGACGCGCAGGCTCAGTTTCCCCGGACGTCGCTTCTGCCTGGAACCGGTGGTGTCATCGGACGCCACCGGGGTCTTCTCGAGCATGCTGGCCTCGGCGCTGCTCCGAGGCACCGTGCTGTGGGACACGGCGGTTCTCCTTGCCTCGGGGGCTGATCAGCTCGCGGCCGAGCCGTTCTCGTCGAGCAGCTTCTTGTACCAGTCGCGCAGTCTGTCGCCGCCCTTCGACTTCCAGTCGGCGATGGCCTGCTGCATGTCGCTGATCTTCTTGTGGCCGCGGACGATGTCGTCCTCGAGCTGCTCGAAGTTGTCGGCGAGGTTGGTGTAACGGTTCGGCTCGGCGACCTGCAGGCCCCAGAAGGACGACTTGCTGGTGAAGGAGCCCATCCGCTGTTGCCACTCCACCATGCCCTTGGTGTAGTCCGGGAGGTCGGGGTGCGCGATGGTGGCGGCGGGGCTGGCGACCATGACGTAGGCGTTGACGACCTCGTTGTTGCCCTTGTCGTTCTTGACGGGCACGCCGTTCTTGAGTGTGTAGTGCGTGCCCTCGACGCCGTAGTTGGTCATCATCCACTCCTTGGTGCCGTACGGCGCCGCGGTGACGTTGGCGACCGCCAGGACGTCGTGGATGACGGACTCGGAGGCCTTCTTGTTGACGAAGGCGAAGATGCCGGCCGGGTTCGCGGCCCACAGCTTCGGGGTGCCGCCGTCGTGGCCCCAGAGGTCCATGCCCCAGACCTTGAAGTCGGGGTTCTGGGTGATCTGGGATGCCTGTCGGCCGTACCAGTTGGAGATGTCGTCGTTCCAGATCAGGAACTCGCCGGAGGCGAACAGGGGGGCGGGGTCGCCGATCTGGCTCTTGCCCAGCCGGAACTGGGGGTGGACGTAGCCGGCGGCCATCAGCTTGCGCGCCCACTCCAGCGCTTCGAGGTACTCCGGGGTCTCGATGCGGTTGATCATCTTGCCGTCGACCACGGTCCAGCCGAGCGCCTTCTCCCCGCCGCTGATCACGCCGAAGGTGTTGAATGCGGTCCACTTCATGTCACCGCAGGCCCACCGCTTGGACCTGGGCCTGGTGATCTCCTTGCACAGGGCCGTGAACTCGTCGGCGGACTTGGGGACTTCGTAGCCCTCCTTGTCGAAGACGTCCTGGCGGTAGAGGGGCACGATGTTCTGGACGTACGGGGCGGGCATGGGCAGGCCCAGCAGTTTGCCGCCGAAGAGGGACCGCTGCCAGGCGTCGCTGGGGATCGCCGCCAGGTTCGCGTACTCCTTGACCTTGTCCCCGGACAGGTAGGGACCGAGGTCGGCGAACTTGCCCGTGATGGCGCTGGGTATCCGGCCGGTCATGTTCCAGCCTGGGATCACGACCACGTCCGGGATGTCGCTGGAGGCGAGGACCGCGCCGAGTTTCTGGTCGTAGGTGTTGCCGTCCTGGTTCCGCCACTGGACGTCGACGCCGATCAGGTCGTTCATCGCCTTGTAGTAGGGGTTGCCCTGCTTCGGCGGGGAGCCCCAGAACGGCGACATGACGGTGACCTTGCCGCCCTTGCCGAGCTTCTTCGGGACCGAGGTCTTGAGGTCGGCGATCGCGAGCTCACGGGTGAAGCCCATCGCCGAGCCGTTCCTGGCCGGGATGTCGGGCGTGACCACGTTGCTGGCCACGTGGGCCGGAAGCAGCTTCCGCGCGTCCTTGCCCGAGGTGGTCCCGCCGCGTGAGCTGCTGTCCGAGCCTCCGCACGCGGCCAGCAGCGGCATCCCGCCGGCGATCGCCGCGGTGGCGACCGCGGTCGAGGCGAGGAAGCTTCTCCGGCTCGGCCCGGAGGAGTAAGCGGCGTTCGGCGTCATTGCGTCAACCCTTCGTGGCACACCAGGACACCCGGCGGTGGCCGTCGGCTGCGGTGTCTTGAGTGGAACTGGCTGAGCTGAAGCGGTCCTTCGACACACTGCGAGTGCATTCGATTAGTCGAAGCGCTTCGATGTCGGAGTGAGGTTAGGTGAACGCCTGGGGGTGCACAAGGGTCGATTCCAAGATTCCTACGCTCCCTCACACTCGACCTGTTCGTATATGCCGCATGAAGTAAGCGTGCACCTCTCTTGACACCCGCCCATTCGTCGAATGAGCATCGAAGCGCTTCGAAAGCGTTCCGTCGCTCCATCGCAAGGGGACCCCCACGTGACCGAACAGACGCCGCCCACGCCGCCGTTCCGCGATCCGCAGCTGCCGTTCGCGAAGCGCGTCGACGACCTTGTGGAGCGGTTGACGCTCGATGAGAAGATCTCCTTCCTGCACCAGTTCGCGCCCGCCGTGGAGCGGCTCGGCATCGCCGCGTTCCGCACGGGCCAGGAGGCCCTGCACGGCGTCGCCTGGATGGGTCCGGCGACGGTCTTCCCGCAGGCCGTCGGCCTCGGCGCCACCTGGAACACGGACCTGGTGCGCCGCGTCGGCGAGGCGGTCTCGAAGGAGACCCGCGCGATGCGTGCCCGGGACGACCGCGTGGGCCTCAACGTCTGGTCCCCGACGGTGAATCTGCTGCGGCATCCGCTGTGGGGCCGCAACGAGGAGGGCTACTCGGAGGACCCGAAACTGACCTCGGCCATCGCGACGGCGTACACCCGGGGTCTGCGCGGCGACCACCCGACGTACTGGCGCACGGCGCCGGTCCTCAAGCACTGGCTCGCCCACAACAACGAGACGGACCGCGCCACTTCGTCCTCCTCGGTGCGTCCGCGCGTCCTGCACGAGTACGACCTGCGCGCCTTCCGCGAGACGGTCGAGGCGGGCGCGGTCGCCGGGGTGATGCCCGCGTACAACCTGGTCAACGGCCGCCCCAACCACGTGTCGCCGTATCTGCGCGAGCAGTTGCGCACCTGGACGGAGGAGGAGCTGCTGGTCTGCTCGGACGCGGGGGCGCCCTCCAACCTGGTCGACTCCGAGCACTACTACGACAGCCACGAGGAGGCGACGGCTGCCGCGCTGCACGCGGGTGTGGACAGCTTCACCGATCACGGGACGGATCCCTCGAAGATCACCGCCCGGGTCCGAGGGGCCCTGGACCAGGGCCTGTTGACGGAGGCCGACATCGACACGGCCGTCCGCCGCCAGCTCTCGGTACGTTTCCGTCTCGGCGAGTTCGACCCGCTCCACGACCCGCGCACGGACACCCGCGACTTCGACACCCCGGCGCACCGCGCGCTCGCCCAGGAGGCGGCCGAGCAGGCGATCGTGCTGCTGAAGAACGACGGTCTGCTGCCCCTCGCCCCCGACACCCGCGTGGCCGTGATGGGCCTGCTGGCCGACGAGTGCAAACTCGACTGGTACAGCGGCACGTTGATCCACCGCTCCACCCCGCTGGAGGGGCTGTACGAACGCTTCGGCGCCGAGCGCGTGGAGTTCGCGGAGGGCGTCGACCGCGTCCGCCTCAGGACGTCGGCCGGCGCGTACGTGGAGGTCCCCTCGGCCGACGCGGACGACGAAGTGCGCGGCGCGGAAGGGGCGTTGGACCCGGCGCTGCTGGCCGGCCGCACCGACCTGCCGCCGCTGACCACCGGTCCGGTCGGCACCGAACTCGCCCTGGTGGACTGGGGGGACGGCGTCCTCACGCTCCGGGCCCCCGACGGCCGTTACCTCTCGGTCGCCGACGACGGCCGCGTACGCGCCTCCGCGGACCAGCCCGGCGGCTGGATCGTCCAGGAGACCTTCCGCCTGGAACCCCACGAGAAAGGTCACCTCCTCCAGCACCTCGGCACAGGTCGCCCTGTCTGTGTCGCCGCCGACGGAGTGAAGGTTGCCGACGGGAATCCGGAAATCTTCGAACTGGTCTTCGCCGAGCGGGGCGAGGAGGCGGTGCGCAGGGTCGCCGAGCAGGCGGACGTGGTCGTGGTCGTCGCCGGCAACGACCCGCACATCAACGGCCGCGAGACCGAGGACCGTACGACGCTGCGGCTGCCCGGCCACCAGGAGCGTCTGCTGCGCGCGGCCCGCGCCGCCAACCCGCGCACCGTGCTGGCGTTGGTCTCGGCCTATCCGTACACCGTGCGGACCACCTCGCTCCCGGCGGTGCTGTGGACCGCGCACGGCGGCCAGGCGGCCGGCACCGCGCTCGCCCGGGTGCTGGCCGGAGACGTCTCCCCGGCCGGCCGGCTCCCGCAGACCTGGTACGAGAGCGACGCCGATCTGCCCGGGCTGCTCGACTACGACGTGATCGGCGGCCGGCAGACCTATCTGTACTTCGAGGGCACGCCCCTGTTCCCGTTCGGACACGGCCTGTCCTACGCCGCCTTCTCCTACGGCGACCTGACGACCGGGGTGGAGGGCGAGGCGCTGCGCGTCTCCTTCACGGTCACCAACACCGGTGATGTGACGGCCGACGAGGTCGCCCAGCTCTACACCCGGGCCGTGGAGCCGACGGTGCCGCGTCCGCGGCGCGAGCTGCTCGCGCACCGCCGGGTCACGCTGGCGCCGGGCGAGAGGGCGGAGCTGGACTTCGAAGTCCCGCTGTCCGCCTTCGAGTTCTGGGACGTGGCGCGGGGCGGGTGGCGGCTGGAGCCGGGCCCGTACGACATCCTGGCGGGCGCCTCCAGCGAGGACGTGCGGCTGCGTACGACGGTGATCCTGGACGGTGAGCCCGGCGCCCCGCGGCCGGTGCTCCGACGCGGGCTGGAGGCGGCCGACTTCGACGAGCAGAGCGGGGCCGTCATCGTCGACCGGACGAAGGTGGCGGGTGACGCGGTGACGCCGGAGGCCGACCGGGTCGCCGAACTGCTCTACCGGGACTGCGACTTCGGGGACGGCGTCAGCGAGGTGCGGGTGACGGTGGCGGGCGAGGGCGCCGTCGAGGTGTCCCTGGACGGGGGCGCGGTGCTGGCCGTACTCAGTCCGAGAACGCCCACGCCGGGGCCGTACGACTACACCACCCTGCGCGCCGGCATCGTCGCCGAGGGCCTGCACGACGTGCGTCTCAGGCTGCGCGGCCCGCTGCGGCTCGCGCGTGTCGGCTTCTCCGGTTGAGGGGCCGGGGAAGGCCGGCGTGAGGAAGGGGCCCAGCACCGGAAGGCATCGGTGCCGGGCCCCTTGGGGGAAGCCAATATGAAAATGGTTCCCATTAGCCAGAGGGGTCGGCTCAGAGGGCGAGCCCGGTCAGCACGAGGACGCGCTCATAGGTGTAGTCGTCCATCGCGAACTTCACGCCCTCGCGGCCCACGCCGGACTGCTTGGCGCCGCCGTACGGCATCTGGTCGGCGCGGTAGGAGGGGACGTCGCCGATGACGACGCCGCCGACCTCGAGGGCGCGGTGGGCGCGGAAGGCGGCCTGCAGGTCGTGGGTGAACACCCCTGCCTGGAGGCCGTACTTGGAGGAGTTGACGGCCGCGAAGGCCGCGTCCTCGCCGTCCGCCTTCTGCACGGTGAGGACGGGACCGAAGACCTCCTCGCAGGAGATGGTCACGTCGGCCGGAACGTCGGTGAGGACGGTCGGCGCGTAGGAGGCACCGTCACGGTCGCCGCCGGTGAGCAGGGTCGCGCCCGCCTCCACGGCCTCCTTCACCCACGACTCGACGCGCTTGGCCGCGTCCTCGCTGACCAGCGGGCCGACGTCCGTCTTGTCGTCGCTCGGGTCGCCGGTGACCTGGGCCTCGACGGCGGCGACGATGCGCGGCAGCAGACGGTCGTAGACGGAGGCGTCGGCGATGACCCGCTGCACGGAGATGCAGGACTGGCCGCCCTGGTAGTTGGAGAAGGTGGCGATGCGGGTGGCGGCCCAGTCGAGGTCGGCGTCGCTCGCGTAGTCGGCGAGGACGACGGCGGCGCCGTTGCCGCCGAGCTCCAGCGTGAGGTGCTTGCGCGGCACCGAGTCCATGATCGCGTAGCCGACCTTGTCGGAACCCGTGAAGGAGATGACCGGCAGCCGCTCGTCCTGGACCAGGGCGGGCATCTTGTCGTTGGCGACCGGCAGGATGCTCCAGGAGCCGGCCGGGAGCTCGGTCTCGGCGAGGAGGTCACCGATGATCAGGCCGGAGAGCGGGGTGGCCGGGGCGGGCTTCAGGATGATCGGCGCACCGGCGGCGATCGCCGGGGCGATCTTGTGGGCGCAGAGGTTGAGCGGGAAGTTGAACGGCGCGATGCCGAGGACGACGCCCTTGGGGAAGCGGCGGGTCAGCGCGAGCCGGCCCTGGCCGCCGAGGTCGGTGTCGAGGCGCTGGGCCTCGCCGCTGTTGAAGCGCCGGGCCTCCTCAGCGGCGAACCGGAACACGGAGACGGCACGGCCGACCTCGCCGCGCGCCCACTTGATGGGCTTGCCGTTCTCGGCGGAGATCAGCCGGGCGATCTCCTCGGTGCGCTCCACGAGACGGCGGCTGACGTGGTCCAGGGCGGCGGCGCGGACGTGGGCGGGGGTGGCGGCGAACTCGTCGCGCACGGCGTACGCGGCGGCGACGGCCTCCTCGACCTGGGCGTCCGTCGGCACGCTCACCCGGCCGACCACGTGGCCGTCCCACGGAGAGGTGACGTCGACGGTGTCCTCGCCGGTGACCTGGCGGCCGGCGAGCCAGAAGGCGGTGGTGGAAGTCATTGCGGGGTCCCGGCCCTTCCGTTGGGGTGTACAGGGGGTTCGCGTCCACGGTAGGCCGCGGCGGGCGGGGGTGCGTTTGTCCGGCGTGTAGTGGTCGACCGGTCAGACGCGCCTCTTTGGCGAGTCCACGGAGCCCGGCCGGGGACGCGTCCGGGAGGCAACGGCCGGCCACCCACGCCCCCCTCACCGGCCAGTCCGCGGATCTCCGCAACTGTGCCGAGCAAGGAGGCGTCCGGCAGTCAACGGTCGACCAACCCGCGCCCCCCTCACCGGCCAGTCCGCAGATCTCCCCGACCATGCCGAGCAACGGGGCATCCGGCAGGCAACGGCCGACCACCCACGTGCGCCCTCGGCCATCTCCTCGAACCGCCGGACACGAGTGCCCCGGCGAGCAACGGCCGACCACCCGCGCCCCCCACCGGCCAGTCCGCAGATCCCCCCGACCATGCCGAGCAACGGAGCGTCCGGCAGGCGACGGTCGACCAGCCCCGCACGCCCCATCGGTCAGTCCGCGAATCTCATCCACACGCCGGGCACGAGTCCACCGACAGACGGCTCTTGTCCAGCCACGTGTCCAACGTCGGCGGCCCGCTACTCCGCTGCGGTCGCCTTAAGCGCCAGCCACAGCTCCATCCGTACGTCCGGGTCGTCCAGGGAGCGGCCGAGGATCTCCTCGACGCGCCGCATCCGGTAGCGCAGGGTGTGCCGGTGGACGCCCAGGTCGGCCGCCGCCGCGTCCCACTGGCCGTGCCGTGACAGCCAGGCCCGCAGCGAGGCCACCAGGTCGCCCCGGCCGGTCGCGTCGTGCTCGTACAGCGGGCGCAGCAGGCCGTCCGCGAAGGCCTTCACCGCGTCGTCGGCCAGCAGCGGCACCACGGAACCGGAGGCCAGCTGCTCATGGGCCACGTACACCCGCCCCCGCCGCCGGGCGACCGACAGCGCCTGCTCGGCCTGCTTGTAGGCCGCCGCCACGGCGATCGGGCCGACCGGCGCCGACACGCCGACGACCAGTTCGTCCTCCTCGCCGCCCAGTTGCTCCCGGGCCGCCCCCGTCCGCGCGGCCTCCAGGCCCGCCGCGAAGTCCGCGCATGCCGCCAGAACCGCGCCCTCGTCGGCCGCGAGCACCATCAGCCGCTCCCCGTCGGGTACGACCAGCAGGGCCTCCCCCGCCCGCGCGGCGGCGGACTCCGCGGCCTCGGCGAGCGCGGCCAGCGGATCGGCGCCGACGGCGTCGGTCCCGGTTCGGGCCGTCTCCAGGTGCGCGTGGGAGTCGACGCTCATCCGGACGGCCGGGGCCGACTCGGCGACGATCATCCGGAAGGGAGCGTCCAGGAGCCCTCCGTACAGGTCTCCGGCGACGGCTCGCGCGTGGTCCGGTTCTCCCGCCAGAAGCATCCGCAGCACCGCCACCCCGATCCGCTGCTCGGCGGCGCGCAGCGAGCGGGACCGCTCGGTCGTCAGCGTCAGCAGGGCGATCGCCGAATGCACCGCGTACCGCTCGGCCGTGCCCAGGGCCGCGGCCGTCCCCACCGCGAGCGCGGCCCGCGGCCGGCGTCCCGTGCCGAGCGAGTGCAGCTCGACCCGGTCCTCGTTGTCCGGGCCGCCGACCACCGAGGACGCCGGGGCCGGGCGCTCCCGCAGCCGTTCCACGTCCGCTGTGAGCCGGGCGGCCCGCCGCCCCGCCCACTCCGGCGCGGTCGCGACGACGGCACCGGAGGCGTCGTACAGCGCGGCCCAGCCGTCGACCTGTCCGGCGAGCGCGGCGAGCAGTCCCTCCGGGCCTTCGGCGAGCGCCTGCCTGGTCAGTTCCCGCTGGGCGGCGAAGCCGGCCGTGACCGCCCGGTACTGGTCGGCCGCGATCGCGGCGGACACGGCCTTGCTGATGGCCAGAAACGGCGTGCGGCGCGGCACCTCCAGCAGGGGCAGCCCCTCTTGTTCCGCCGCGTCGACCAGCGCCTTCGGGATCTCCTCGTAGTTGACCCCGACCGCGAAGCCGAGCCCGACGACCCCGGCGCCCACCAGCCGCTTCACGTACCGCCGCATCGCCTCAGGGTCCTCCGCGTCCAGCTTCAGCGCGGTGATCAGCAGCAGCTCGCCGCCCTCCATGTACGGCACGGGGTCGGCGAGCTCGCTGACGTGCGCCCAGCGGACGGGCACGTCCAGCCGGTCCTCGCCCGCGCGCACGGTCAGCTTGAGCGCGGAGTGGTGGACGAGCGAGGCGAGGGTCGGGGGCATGGGGCCTTCAGGTCTGTGTGGGCAGCGTGATCCCTGTGATCACTTGGCCGCCGTGTATGAACACACTATGCCGATTCCGCCGTACCGTACGATCCGGTTTCAGCCCCTGAGGTCCACCAGCAGCGGCGGCGCGTGCTCCCCCTTCACGTTCGTCAGGGACAGCACCGCATGGCCCGGCGGCACCCCGTGCGCCAGCTCCGACGCCGACCAGCGCTCCCGCTCCACCTGACGCACGGTCACCGCGCGCTGCGTGGGCGCCTTGCCGGTGATCACCCGGCGCAGTATGTGCAGGGCCTTGCCGGCCGGGGTCTCGGCGATGATCTGCCGGTCGGTGACGTCCCGCGCCTCGATCCACTCCTTGCCCCACACCTCGGCGAAGTCCTGCCCGTCCCAGGGGGTGAGCCCGGACAGCGCCATCCGGCAGCCGACGGCACCCAGCAGCGGACCCCGCAGGGGCCTGGGTACGTCGTCCAGGGTGCGCAGGGTCAGCACGACGCCGGCGTTCCCCGACCGCAGCCGCTGGATGCCGCGCACCGCCTCCGGGGTGACCACGCCCGTCGCGTCGTCCAGCACCAGACAGGCGAACAGCGACCGGTCCTCCCGTACCGCCACGCTGGCCGTGAACTGCGCGAGCACCAGCCGCGCCAGCATCCGGGAGGCGTCCGCGTGTCCGCGCTCGGGCAGGTCGATCCGCACCCGGACCGGGTGGTCGAGGGCCTTGAGGGAGAACGGCTTGGACTGACCGGAGGTGTCGAAGAACCCGGCGAAGGCGGGCCGGTCCAGCAGCGCCACCCGGTCCGCGAGCACCGCCGCCACATCGCCGGGATGCCCCGACTGCCGCTCCCGCGCGTCGAGTTCACGGATCAGCGACTCCTGCCCGGAGCCCTGCAACGCGGTGCGCAGCTCCCGCAGCGGCTCGGGCGCGCCGTCGAGCAGCCGGCGCAGCTCGGGTACGGAGGGGAAGCGGCCATGGACCGCCCGGAACGGTCCGAGCAGCTGGGCGAGCACGGTCGTGGAGCGCCGGCTGTCGCTGCCCGGGTGCGGATCGGCGAGGTCCCCGACCAGCGCCTCGGCGAGCACGGCCGCCGCCTCGTCGGGATCGGCGCTCCCGCCGTACAGGTCCAGGTCGTACTCCGACTCCGGGTTCCCGATCCGTACGACGACGTCGAAGGCGTCGGCCGGTCCGAGCCCCGCGCCCGCCGCGCCGACCACGACGACCGCGGCCCGTCCGGCCAGCGCGTGCAGGCACAGCGACTCGGCGAGCGGGCGCACCACGGTGCCGGTCTTGCCGGAGCCGGCCGGGCCGACGGCGAGCAGGGAGGTGCCGAGCAGTTCGGTGCCGAGGCCGAGACCGGCGCCGCGGTAGGCGTAGGGGTTGCGGGGGTCGTCTGCGGTGGTGCCGAGCCGCACCTGGCCGGTGAGCAGGTCGTGGCTGGCGATCCGGGTGGGCAGGTCGCGCTCGCCGGAGGGGTGCAGACAGGCGGCGGCGCCGTCCTTGAGCACGGCGCCGGTGAACGTGGCGAGGTTGAACCGGCCGCTGCGCACGCCCTGCCAGGCCCGGACGATCCGCGCGTGGTCGACGTCCCGCATCCTCCCGGCCCGCGCCTCGGCGGCGAGCCGCTCGGCGGCGTCGACGGCTCCGGCGGCACGCAGCTGCGGCCACTCGGCGGGGTCGTGGTCGGGGGCGGGCGGACGCTCGGTACGGGGAG
>NZ_WVUG01000217.1 GCF_017614965.1 Streptomyces griseorubiginosus
CACGATCCCCGACCCCACCTCGTTGGACACGGCGACAACCGTCCGCCGAGCCGCCCGCACCGCCGACGTCAACTCCCGCACCCGCTCCCGCAGGGCACGCTCCCCCCCGTCCGCCCACACCGCGTCGTCCCACGCCCCCACGGAGTCCATCGCGTCCGTCAGCCACAGCGACAGACAGTCGATCAGCAACGGCGCCCCCTCCTCCTTCAGCAGCGGCACCAGATCGCACGTCTCGGCCGTACGCCACGACCCCGGCCGCCGCTCCCGGTGCGCGGCGACCCGCGACGCCCACTCGGTGTCCCCGCCCCGCGTTCCGCCCGTCGCCACGTACAGCACGTCCGGGAAGGCCTCCAGCCGTCGCTCGGCCTCCACCGACTTCCCCGACCGGGCCCCGCCGAGCACCAGCGTCCGGCGCGGCACGTCGGGCACGTCCTCGTACACGCCGACCGTCAGCGTCGAGCCGTCCGGCACGGCCCGCGCCCCCGCCGCGGCGAGCCGTCGCCGCAACTCGGCGCCGGGCGGCACGTTGTGGTCCAGATGGACGGCGACGACGTCCGTGGTCGGCCCGAGCGCGCCGACCGCCCGCAGCTTCGCCAGCGCGTCCGGCCGCCCCACGACGTCGGCGAGCACCATGTCGTACGACTCCACGGAGCCGTTCGCCTCCAGCCCGGCCGGCGCGCCCCCGGGCGGGAGGTACAGCAGCCGCTGTCCGTTCGGCCCGGTCACGGCGTATCCGGTGCCGGGCGCGTCCATCGCCACCGCGCGCACCCGATGCCCCGTCAGCAGCGCCAACTCCCGTCCGTCCGGCACCCGCCCGGGCTGCGGCAGCCCCGCGGGGACCTCGACGGGCGGTCCGTCGTGCGGGTGGGACAGCAGCACCTGGCGTACGCCGCCCAGGGAGTGCCCGGCCCGCGCGGCCGCGAAGGCGACGCCCGGCGTCAGGTCGAGCAGCAGCGTGCCGTCCACGAGCATGGCGGTCGCCGCCCGCGCGTCCTCGCCGAGCGCGACCGCGCAGGCGGCACAGGGACAGTCGGGGCGGGGCAGTCCGAGGGGGGCACCGGTACCGAGCAGAGTCACTTCCACGACAGTGATTTTCGCGTGTCTGCGCAGGTGTTGCCCGTCCGACTAGTCTTCAGGGCAGGAGCCGGACCAAGATCCGGCTTCTCCTTTGCAGGTGCTCATACACGGGAGGCGTACATGGCGTCATGGACGTGGCGGTTCGAGAAGGCCGACGGGGCGGAGGTCCCGCCCGCGGTGCAGCCCGAGGAGTTCACCACGCAGGGGGACGCCGAGTCCTGGATCGGGGAGCACTGGAAGGCCCTGCTGGAGGGCGGCGCGGACCAGGTGCGGCTGTTCGAGGACTCCACGGAGATCTACGGGCCGATGAGCCTGCGCTCCGCGGAGGCGTAAGCCGTACGGACCAGGGGGCGGCCCGCCGGCCGCCCCCGCCGTCATCGCTCGCCCGGCTTGTCCTGGGCCAGTGCCTCCGTCAGGGGGTGATCGTGGTGATGTCCGTGTCACCCAGCCGGGTGATGATGTCCCCGGCCTCGATGCCCGGCTGCATGCCCGAGCGGGCTCAGCCGCGCACCCCGCACAGGTGCAGCAGCGCCGCCACCCGGCGATACGGATCCGTCCGCCCCGCCCGCTCCTCGGCGGCCAGCAGCGTCTCCACGTCGGCCGGTGCCTCCGCGTCGTCGGCCGCCGTGTCCGTGAAGACCCGGACGCCGTACCAGGTGTGCAGGGGCGCGCCGATGCCGGCGAGGGTGTCCGTCAGGGTCTCCAGGCGGTCGGCGCGGACGTCGAGGCCGAGGCGGTTCCGGTAGGACACGGTGTCGAAGGCGGCGAGGGCGCCGGCCCAGTCGCCGTACAGCCCGGGCCGCATGGCCAGCGCGTCGGCGTTGCGCACCAGCAGCGACAGCAGGCCGCCCTGGGCGAGCATCCGGGCGAGCCCCGCGAGCAGCGCGTCCGGGTCCTCGACGTACATGAGCACGCCATGACAGAGCACCACGTCGAAGCTGCCGGGGAGGAAGTGCACCCCGGTGTCCCGGCCGTCGCCCTCGATGATCCGCACCCGCTCCCGGATGCCCTCCGGCTCGGCGGCGAGGGTCTCCCGGGCCACCGCGACCATCGTGGCGTCCTGCTCCACGCCGGTGACCTGGTGCCCGGCCCGGGCCAGCCGCAGCGCCTGCGTGCCCTGGCCCATCCCGACGTCCAGCACCCGCAGCCGCTGCCCGACCGGGAAGCGCCCCACTATCTGCTCGTCGAGCTGCCGGGCCACCAGCTCCTGCCGTACGGCGTTGCGCAGCCCACCCAGCTTCTCCAGCCAGGATCTGGCCGCGCCCCCGGAGAACGACGTCGTGCTCAGGGCCGCTCTCCGCGCTTGACCTGCGGCTTCGGCAGCCGGAGCCGGCGCATCTGGAGGGAGCGCATCAGGGCGTACCGGGTGGCGCCCTTGCGGTTCTGGTCCGGGAAGCGCTCGGCGAGCGCCTTGCGCAGCCGGAAGGCGCTGACGACCGCGTCGAGCACGATCAGCACGATCACGATCAGCCACAGCAGCAGCGCGATGTTCTGCAGCGCGGGCACCCGTACGACGCTCAGCACCAGGATGACCACGGCCATCGGCAGGAAGAACTCGGCCACGTTGAAGCGCGAGTCGATCCAGTCGCGGGCGAACTTGCGCACCGGGCCCTTGTCCCGGGCGGGCAGATACCGCTCGTCACCGCCGGCCAGCGCCTGGCGCTGCCGCTCGAGCGCGCTGCGGCGCTCCTCGCGCTGACGCTTGGCGGCGTCCTTGCGCGTCAGCGTCGTGTTGGCGACGCTGCGGCGCTGGGACTGGGCCTCACTGCGCTTGGGCGTGGGGCGGCCCTTGGGGGCCTGCGGGTCACGGGGCTGCTTGGAGTCGGTCAGCGACGCCTTGTCGGCGACGGCCTTCTCTTCCTTGGCACGGCTACGGAACACAAAACCCAAGGGTACGGGGTGCCCGGGGTTGGACCCCAGCCCCGCGGGGAACGATCCGGCAACACCAGTCGTCATGTAAGGGACAGAGGGGGCGGTTTCCCCAGGGGGACACCTACTCCCTACGCCGGAGCGGGTGGGGACGCAGTCGTCCTTGGGGATGAGCGCATCCGTCCCCGAACAGTGCGTCAATGGATGCAGGGCCCGTACTGTGGGTTCTGTCGCAGAGCTGGAGCTGGAAGTCCGTCAGAAGGGGGCGCGCGAAGCCCATGAGCGGTGTCATGAAGCGTATGGGGATGATCTTCCGCGCGAAGGCGAACAAGGCCCTTGACCGGGCCGAGGACCCGCGCGAGACCCTCGATTACTCGTACCAGAAGCAGCTGGAGCTGCTGCAGAAGGTGCGCCGCGGCGTCGCCGACGTGGCGACCAGCCGCAAGCGCCTGGAGCTGCAGCTCAACCAGCTCCAGTCGCAGTCCTCCAAGCTGGAGGACCAGGGCCGCAAGGCGCTCGCGCTGGGCCGCGAGGACCTGGCCCGCGAGGCGCTCTCCCGGCGCGCGGCGCTCCAGCAGCAGGTGACCGACCTCGAGACGCAGCACGCGACGCTCCAGGGCGAGGAGGAGAAGCTCACCCTGGCGGCCCAGCGGCTGCAGGCCAAGGTGGACGCCTTCCGCACCAAGAAGGAGACGATCAAGGCCACCTACACCGCCGCCCAGGCCCAGACCCGCATCGGCGAGGCCTTCTCCGGCATCTCGGAGGAGATGGGCGACGTCGGGCTGGCGATCCAGCGCGCGGAGGACAAGACCGCGCAGCTCCAGGCCCGGGCCGGCGCCATCGACGAACTGCTCGCCTCGGGCGCTCTGGACGACCAGTCCGGCATGCACAAGGACGACATCCAGGCCGAGCTGGACCGGCTCTCCGGTGGTACGGATGTGGAGCTGGAACTGCAGCGCATGAAGGCGGAGCTGGCCGGAGGGTCGCCCCAGCAGGCGATCGAGGGCGGCACCGGGCAGGCTCAGTCCCAGCAGCAGCCGCAGGACACCCCACGCTTCGACAAGCAGTAGGGGGTCACCCCTAGGAGGCCGAGATGGGCGACATGGTCGTCAGGATCATGGGAGAGGGTCAGGTGAGGCTGGCCGACAGCCACCTCGCCGACCTCAACAAGCTGGACGACGAGCTCCTGAGGGAAATGCAGAACGGCGACGGCCCCGGCTTCCGCCGCACCCTGGCCGCCCTCCTCGCCAAGGTCCGGGAACTGGGCACCCCGCTCCCGGACGACTCCCTCGAACCCTCCGAACTGATCCTCCCCTCCGCGGACGCGACCCTGGAGGAGGTCCGCGAGCTCCTCAGCGACGACGGGCTGATCCCGGGCTGATCCCGGGTCACCCGCGCTGATCCCGGGTCCGCGGCGGCGAAGGCCGGCCCGTCGGCCGGCCCGGGGTACCGCGGGCGCCAGTTCCCGCGCGGTGCGGCGCCCCGTACTGTGCAAGCGTGAGCGCCACCCTCGAACGCACCCGCTGCCGTCTGCGGGCCCACCCCCTCGCGCTGGACGCGGCCCTGGCGGCCGGGGTCCTGGTCTGCATGGTGGCCGCCTCCTTCGCGGACGGGCACGGCAGACACGGCGTCGCCTGGGGCGTCCGCACCCCCGACCCGCTCGCCCTCGTGCTGATGACCCTCGGCGCGCTCGCCCTGGTCTTCCGCCGTCGGGCCCCGCGCACCGTCCTCGCGCTCACCGGCGCCGTCTCCCTGATCGAGTGCGTCGTCGGCGACCCCCGCGCCCCGGTCGCCATGTCCGCCGTCGTCGCCCTGTTCACCGTGGCCGCGACCACCGACCGCGCCACCACCTGGCGCCTCGGCCTGCTCACGATGACCGTCCTCACCGGCGCCTCGATGCTCTTCGGCCCGCTGCCCTGGTACGCCCAGGAGAACCTCGCGATCTTCGCCTGGACCGGCATCGGCGCGACCGCGGGCGACGCCGTACGCAGCCGCAAGGCCGCCGTCCAGGCCATCCGCGAACGCGCCGAGCGGGCGGAACGCACCCGTGAGGAGGAGGCCCGCCGCCGGGTCGCGGAGGAGCGACTGCGGATCGCCCGCGATCTGCACGACGTCGTCGCCCACCACATCGCCCTGGTCAACGTGCAGGCCGGCGTCGCGGCCCATGTCATGGACAAGCGGCCCGACCAGGCCAAGGAGGCCCTCGCCCACGTCCGCGAGGCCAGCCGCTCCGCGCTCAACGAACTTCGCGCCACCGTCGGACTGCTGAGGCAGTCCGGGGACCCCGAGGCCCCCACCGAACCGGCCCCCGGCCTCGACCGCCTCGACGAACTCGTCGGCACCTTCCGCAGCGCGGGCCTCCATGTCGAGGTGGCCCGCGCCGACCAGGACACCACCCTGCCCGCCGCCGTCGACCTCGCCGCCTACCGCGTCATCCAGGAAGCCCTCACCAACGTCCAGAAGCACGCCGGCAGCGAGGCGAAGGCCGAGGTCAGCGTCGTACGCGTCGGCCCGAACATCGAGATCACCGTCCTCGACGACGGCGCCGGCCAGGACGACGACCCCGAGCACGGCGGCGGCCACGGCCTGCTCGGCATGCGGGAGCGCGTCAGCGCCCTGCGCGGCACCCTCACCACCGGCCCCCGCTACGGCGGCGGCTTCCGCGTCCATGCGATCCTGCCGGTCAAGACCCGCACGGCCACCACCGGGGGAAGCGCATGACCATCCGTGTCCTGCTCGCCGACGACCAGGCGCTGCTGCGCAGCGCCTTCCGGGTGCTCGTCGACTCCGAGCCGGACATGGAGGTGGTCGGCGAGGCGTCCGACGGCGCGGAGGCGGTGCGGCTGGCGAAGCAGGAGCGGGCCGACGTCGTGCTGATGGACATCCGGATGCCCGGCACCGACGGCCTCGCCGCCACCCGCATGATCAGCACCGACCCCTCCCTCGCCCACGTCCGTATCGTCATCCTGACCACCTTCGAGGTCGACGACTACGTGGTGCAGTCCCTGCGCGCGGGCGCCTCCGGCTTCCTCGGCAAGGGCAGCGAGCCGGAGGAACTGCTGAGCGCCATCCGGATCGCGGCCGGCGGCGAGGCACTGCTCTCCCCGGCCGCCACCAAGGGCCTGATCGCCCGCTTCCTCGCCCAGGGCGACCCCTCCGACGGCCACGACCCCGCCCGCTCCGAACGCCTCGACGCGCTCACCGTCCGCGAGCGCGAGGTCCTCGTGCAGGTCGCCGGCGGCCACTCCAACGACGAGATCGCCGAACGCCTCGAGGTCAGCCCCCTCACCGTGAAGACCCACGTCAACCGCGCCATGGCCAAGCTCGGCGCCCGCGACCGGGCCCAACTGGTGGTCATCGCCTACGAGTCGGGGCTGGTACGGCCGCGAGCGGAGTGAGCGGGCCGCGTCGTCCGGCGCCCGGGCCCGCGCGCACCGGCGTCGTACCGCCCTCGGGGCTTTTCTATGCTGGGCCCGAAGCTGCTCAACGGGGGAGAGGAACGGGCGGTGGCACTGCACGAGGGTGATCCCGAGGTGGTCGGTCAGTACCGCATCGTCGACCGGCTCGGGATCGGTGGGATGGGCGTGGTGTACCGGGCGAGATCCCGGTCGGGACGCGAGGCCGCCGTCAAGGTGGTGCACGCCCAGTACGCGGCGGACCCCGTTTTCCGCGCCCGTTTCCGCCAGGAGATAGCGGCCGTCCGCAAGGTGAGCGGTGCCTTCACCGCGCCCGTCGTGGATGCCGACCCGGAGGCCGACCGGCCCTGGATGGCCACCCAGTACGTGCCCGGGCGCTCGCTCTCCGCCCAGGTCCGGGACGACGGCCCGCTGGCGCCCCGCGAACTGAGGCGTCTGGCACTGGGGCTGGTCGAGGCGCTGCGTGACATCCACCGGGCCGGCGTGGTCCACCGCGACCTCAAGCCGGGCAACGTCCTGATGGCCGACGACGGCCCCCGGGTCATCGACTTCGGCATCTCGCGCGCGGCGGAGAACCAGACGCTGACCGAAACCGGGCACATGATGGGCACCCCGCCCTTCATGTCGCCGGAACAGCTCATGGACGCCCGGTCCGTGGGGCCCGCCTCGGACATCTTCTCGCTCGGGGCCCTGCTGGCGTTCGCCGCGACCGGCCGGGGCCCCTTCGACGCCGACAGCCCCTACATGACGGCGTACCAGGTGATGCGGGAGGAGCCGGTACTGGACGCCGTGCCCACGCCGTTGCGGGACGTCGTGCTGCGCTGCCTCGCCAAGGAGCAGGGCGCCCGCCCCGGCCTCGACGAGCTCTCCCACTCCTTCGCCGCGGTCCTGGCCGACCCCGACCCGGACGACACGCCCACGCTGCCCGAGCGGCGTCCGGACCCGCTGCCGACGGTGCCGCCGGCGTCCGTCCCCGCCGCGCCGGTCAACGGGACGCCCCCGGCGCCGGACCTCCACGACAGTTCGCCGCCGCGCGCCCAAAGCCGCCGGCTGCCGGTGCTCGCGGGAGTGGCGGGCGTGCTCGTGGCCGTGCTGCTGGCCTATCTCCTGGGACCGCTCAAGGGCGGTGGCACACCCGGGGCAGGCGCCTCGCCGAGCCCTTCCGCCACCCGCTGGTCGGCTCTTCCGGCGGACTGGCGGCCCTGGCGCACCTCGGTGTTCGCGACCGCCGCCCACGGTGTGCGGCACGCGCCCTCGGCGGGCACCTACGCCGACGGTTCCGGTGTGATGCCTTCCTGTGTGCTGGGCGACGGGTCCGTCTACTGCGCGGGCAACGGCGCGTTGCCGGTCCGCGTCGACGCCGCGACCGGCCGCGCCGTCTGGAGGGCCGCGACCCTGCCCGCCGGTGCGAGCGCCGACCGGTACGGCGCCCTCGCCCTCGGCGTGCGGGACGGAGCGCTGCTCGTGCACGAGCGCGTCAGGAACGCGGCGGGCAACGATGAGGCATCCGCCGTCGTCGCCTACGCCGCCGCCGACGGCAGACGGCTGTGGTCCCGCCCGAGCGAGGACGGTCTCGCCGAAGCGACGGTCCTCGGGGACCTGGTCCTGACCCCCGAGGGCGCGGCCGTGACCGCGCGCTCCCCGCGCAGCGGCGCCGCACGGTGGAGGACGGCGCTGCCGGCCGGGTACCACTGCACGTTCCTCGCCGACGGCGACCGCTCCTACGCGGACTGCGTCGACTACCACACGGCCTCGGGCGCCGACCGTCTGCTGCTCTCCCTCGACCGGGCCGACGGTTCGACGCGACGGCTGCGCTCGGCACCCCCGGTCACCGCCACCTACGCCGGGGCGGTGGACGGTCGTCTGGTGTTCACCGCGCCCACCACGAACGATCCGACGGCGGACGGCTCCGTCGCCACCCGGATCGTGTCGGTCGACCCCGCCGGCGACACGGCCCGCACCGTCAGGCTCGGCGAGGGACAGCGGGATCTGACCACTCTGGTGCGGGGCGTGCTCTGTTTCGTCGGCAGCAACGGGCGGGTCACGGCTGTCGCCCCGCTGACCGGCAAGGTGCTGTGGCGGACCGCGACGACGCTGGAGCAGCCGGGCGCGGCCGTCGCCGACCGGAGCCAGAGCGTGTTCGTCGCCAGCCCCAGCGGCCGGGTCGCGGCCCTGGACGCGCGGAAGGGCACCCTGCTGTGGGAGTCCTACCCGCGCGCGGACCGCGTCGGCACGTACGGCGGCGCGATCCAGGGTCCGTTGTTCGCGGCCGGTGCCCTGGTGGGGTGGAGCCCCGACGGCACGCTCTTCTCCCTCGACCCCGCCCACCCCGAGCGGCGGTCCGTCTCGGGGTGAGCGTGCCCGGGACGGGCTACGGCAGCGCCAGCATGCGCTCCAGCGCCAGCTTCGCGAACGCCTCCGTCTCCTTGTCGACCTCGATCCGGTTGACCAGGTTGCCCTCGGCCAGCGACTCCAGGGCCCAGACCAGATGGGGCAGGTCGATGCGGTTCATGGTGGAGCAGAAGCAGACCGTTCGGTCGAGGAAGACGATCTCCTTGCCCTCGGGGGCGAAGCGGTTCGCGAGCCGTCGTACGAGATTGAGCTCGGTGCCGATGGCCCACTTCGAGCCCGCCGGGGCCGCCTCCAGGGCCTTGATGATGTACTCCGTCGAACCGACGTGGTCCGCCGCCGCGACGACCTCGTGCCGGCACTCGGGGTGGACCAGGACGTTCACGCCCGGGATGCGCTCGCGCACGTCGTTCACCGAGTCCAGCGAGAACCGGCCGTGCACCGAGCAGTGGCCGCGCCACAGGATCATCTTCGCGGCGCGCAGCTCCTCGGCGGTCAGCCCGCCGTTCGGCTTGTGCGGGTTGTAGACGACGCAGTCCTCAAGGGACATGCCCATGTCCCGCACGGCCGTGTTGCGGCCCAGGTGCTGGTCGGGCAGGAACAGCACCTTCTCGCCCTGCTGGAAGGCCCACTCCAGCGCCCTCCGCGCGTTCGAGGAGGTGCAGATCGTGCCGCCGTGCTTGCCGGTGAACGCCTTGATGTCCGCGGAGGAGTTCATGTACGACACCGGCACGACCTGCTCGGCCACGCCGGCCTCGGTCAGCACGTCCCAGCACTCGGCGACCTGTTCGGCCGTCGCCATGTCGGCCATGGAGCAGCCGGCTGCGAGGTCGGGCAGGACCACCTTCTGGTCGTCCGACGTCAGGATGTCCGCGGACTCCGCCATGAAGTGCACACCGCAGAACACGATGTACTCCGCCTCCGGGCGCGCGGCCGCGTCCCGGGCCAGCTTGAAGGAGTCGCCCGTGACGTCCGCGAACTGGATGACCTCGTCGCGCTGGTAGTGGTGGCCGAGCACGAACACCTTGTCGCCGAGCTTCTCCTTGGCCGCGCGGGCGCGCTCGACCAGGTCGGGGTCGGACGGCGAGGGCAGGTCACCGGGACACTCGACACCGCGCTCGCTCTTCGGGTCGGCCTCCCGGCCGAGGAGCAGCAGGGCGAGAGGAGTCGGCTGTACGTCGAGCTCCGGGGTCTGGGCGGTGGTCACGACACACACCCTTTCTACTTTTCGTCGATCTGACGTTATCTATCATAACCCGGTTCACGTCACTTTGACGATGGTCATAGCGTCGATGTGACGTGAATCCCGAAGGGTCGTTTTCCGCTCGCCGTCCCGTGTGCGAGCATGAAGGGGACGCCGAAAGACAGGCGCCGGCCCGGAATGAATCCGCGGCCTTGCCGGTTGCAACAGTCGGCAAGCAGTCTCCGTACAACCCGGGAGAGATGTAGATGTCCGTATCGGACGAGACCAGCACCGTCACCGACGGCATCATCCTGTCCGACGCCGCCGCGGCGAAGGTCAAGGCCCTGCTCGACCAGGAAGGCCGTGACGACCTGGCCCTGCGCGTCGCCGTCCAGCCCGGCGGCTGCTCCGGCCTGCGCTACCAGCTCTTCTTCGACGAGCGTTCGCTCGACGGAGACGTGGTGAAGGACTTCGGCGGCGTCAAGGTCGTCACCGACCGCATGAGCGCCCCGTACCTGGGCGGCGCGTCCATCGACTTCGTGGACACCATCGAGAAGCAGGGCTTCACGATCGACAACCCGAACGCGACGGGCTCCTGCGCCTGCGGCGACTCCTTCAGCTGAGCCCTTCACGAGCTGCTGAACAACTGAACAAGCCGAAGGCGGCGGCCCCCTCCGACAGGGCCGCCGCCTTCGTGCCTTCCGGCGGCTAGCGCACCCCGGCCGATGTCCGCGGCAGCCGCGCTCCCGGCTTCACCTGCGGGATCTCCTGGCCGTCCGAGCCCACGACCTTGCGGTCGCCGAGCGGCTCGTCCAGGTGCACGATCCGCGTCATCTCCTTGGCGATCATGATGCAGACCTTGTCCTTCCACGGCGTCTCGGTCACCGTGACGGTCACCTCGTCCGAGCTCTCCGTCGCCTTCGCGTCGTAGTCGCCGCAGACACCGCCCGTGAAGCTCACGGTCAGCGTCGTGCCGGTGGCCAGATAGCCGTCGACCTTGACGTCCCGGGTGTCGGGCGCCTCGGTGCCCGACGGGGTGGGCTGCGCGGAGGGGGAGTCGGAGGCCAGGTACTTCGGGTCGATCGCCGGGTACGTCACCGTGAACGTGTTCTGCGCGCCCGCCGCCCGCACCTGGAACAGCCAGGACGGCACCAGCGCCGGCCGGCCGCCCACGGTGTGCGAGGCCAGCCCGAACACCGCGTGCTCGACCGTGGCCGCGTTCTGCGCCGGCGTGGCGGTCGCGGCCGACGTCGACTGCCCGCACGGCGCCTCGAGGCGGTCCTTCAGCGGTACGGGGCTGGCGCAGCCGCCGATGCCCATGCGGTGGTCGGTGCGGGGCGCCGCGTTGAGCAGGTCCAGCGTCCTGCGCGCGTTCAGCACGGGGTACGTGTCGCCCTTGACCGGTGTGCTGAGCTGACCGCTGCCGCCGACCACCTCGCCCTGCGCGCCGATGGTCAGCCCCGTGGTCCGGCCGTACGTCGGCAGTCCGCCCACCACCGGGTCGGCGTTGACCACCCGCTGGGCGCCCATGACCTGGCTCGCGTCCACCTTCGCGTCGTCCTGACCCACCGCCTTCAGCACGGGCGCCGCGGCCTTCTCCGCGGCCGCCACGCCGATCGTGTCGACGGCCGGGTTCGCGGGGTCCTTGGTGCACACGGTGACGCTCTGACAGGCGTCGGTCCCGGCCGCGTACCGGTGGAAGGTCCAGGTGCCGGGCGTCTGCCGGTTCACCACGAGGCTGGGCCCCGACCCGTCGTTGTCCGGCCCCACCTGCCAGGCCTGCCCCTGGGCCACGGGCGTCCCCCGCAGCCCCAGCGCCTTCGCCAGCCGGGCCACCTGGTCCTTGGTGACGTCACCCGTCACGCGGTACACGGGCGCCGAGTCCGGCCCGTCGGGCAGCGAGCCGTCCGCCCGGTACGTCACGCCGTAAGGGTTGGGTTCCCCGGGAGCGATCCCGTTCGTACCGCCCGAGCCGTAGCCGTCGAGAGCGAGCGGCGGCGGAGTGTCGTCCCCGGACGCCCCGGCCCCCGTACGACCGCCGGAGCCGTCGGACGCGGAGGCCGCGAGGTAGGCCCCGCCACCCCCGACGAGGAACACGGCGGCGGCCACGGAGGCGATGAGCACGGGGGAGCGACGGCGGGACGTCCGAGGGGCGTCGCCGGCCTCGTGCGGTCCGGGGACTTCGGTGGGGTGCACGGCCCGGTGATGGTCGGAACCGCCGCCCGAGCCGGAACCGTCGCCGAGCGCGGCGGCTTCGCGGGGCGGGGAGGTGCTGGGGACCTCGTCCGAGGCTCCTTCGGGCGCGGGGGATCCAGCGGTGGTGGCCCCGTCGCCTGCGGGAGCCGGGTCCGCGCCGGGCTCACGGCGAGCGGCGGACGCGGCGGACTCGGAGGACTCGGAGGACTCGGCGGGCATGGCGGGCATGGCGGTTCCTGCGCCGCTGGTTTCGTGGGAGCGGGGGGTGTCGGCGTCCGGGTGCTCGGCTGCCGTGGTGGCTTCGGCGTCCGCGCCCTCGTCGGCCTGGTTCTCCGGGGCGTCCGGGTTCTCACCAGCCGGGGTCCCCGCGTCCGAGTCCGGGGCGGCCTCTTCGGTCCCGGTGCCCGGTGTCTTCCCGGCCTCTCGCTCGTCGTCAGGAGCGGTCCCGTCGGGGTGCGCACCGCCGGGAGGAGCGGCGTGCAGGGCGCCGCGCTCCTCCCCCTCGCCCCGCTCTGCGGCGGAGCCGGCGGTGTCGTTGTCGGGTCGCTCGGTGTTCACCGCATCGCTCCTTCGGCTGTGCACTGTCCCTGTGACCCTGACCCGGCCCTGTCAAAAAGGTCGGCCGGGGGGTCGTATCGCGCATCCCCTCGACGGGGGACGGCGATGGGACGCACCGGGGGAGCGCACGGTTCCCTGAAACGCGCCGATCCGGACTACGGACGCCGATTCGGCCGCCGTGGCACGCTCAGTCGCCGTAGTCCGACATCGCGTCCAGCAGCCGGGCGGACTTCGACGGCACGGTCACGCCGTGGATCAGGGACGGGGAGACGGGCCGGGCGGCGATCCGGTCGGGCACGGCCCAGTGGGGAGCCATCCGCGCGCAGTCGCCCCGCAGCGACGCGAGGTCGCCTTCCAGGTCGACCGGGACCGGGGAGTGGACCTTGAGGTTCGTCATAACGGAACCGTATGCACGCCCAACGCTGTGAAGAAAGATCTACTATCGGGTAGTTTTGGCGCCTTCAGTGCTCCGGTACGACCCGGTAGCGTGAACCGTCAACCCAGTTTCTCCCTACAGGAGAGTCCACCCCGTGCGCATCGCAGTCACCGGCTCCATCGCCACCGACCACCTCATGACCTTCCCCGGCCGCTTCGCCGACCAGTTCGTCGCGGACCAGTTGCACACGGTCTCGCTCTCCTTCCTGGTCGACAACCTCGACGTCCGCCGGGGCGGCGTCGGCGCGAACATCGCCTTCGGCATGGGCCAGCTCGGCACGAAGCCCATCCTCGTCGGCGCGGCCGGCTTCGACTTCGACGAGTACCGCGCCTGGCTCGACCGGCACGGCGTCGACACCGACTCGGTCCGGATCTCCGAGACCCTGCACACCGCCCGCTTCGTGTGCACCACGGACTCCGACCACAACCAGATCGGCTCCTTCTACACGGGCGCGATGAGCGAGGCCCGGCAGATCGAGCTGAAGACGGTCGCCGACCGGGTGGGCGGGCTCGAGCTCGTCCTCATCGGCGCCGACGACCCCGAGGCGATGCTCCGGCACACCGAGGAGTGCCGCTCCCGCTCGATCCCCTTCGCCGCCGACTTCTCCCAGCAGATCGCCCGGATGAACGGCGACGAGATCCGGATACTGCTGGAGGGCGCGACCTACCTGTTCTCCAACGAGTACGAGAAGGGGCTCATCGAGTCCAAGACCGGCTGGAGCGACGGCGAGATCCTCGCCAAGGTCGGCCACCGGGTCACCACGCTGGGCTCGCGCGGCGTCCGTATCGAGCGGGTCGGCGAGGACCCGATCGAGGTCGGCTGCCCCGAGGAGGAGCGCAAGGCTGACCCGACGGGCGTGGGCGACGCCTTCCGCGCCGGCTTCCTGTCCGGCCTCGCCTGGGGCGTCTCCCTGGAGCGCGCGGCCCAGGTCGGCTGCATGCTGGCGACCCTCGTCATCGAGACGGTCGGCACCCAGGAGTACCAGCTGCGCCGCGCCCACTTCATGGACCGCTTCACCAAGGCGTACGGCGACGAGGCCGCCGCCGAGGTCCAGAAGCACCTGGTGTAGCGGCCGGCAACAGGCCCTAGGAGACCCGGCGGACCAGATAGGCCGAGCCCCGGTCCGCCGGCTCCTCACCCACGTACTCCTGCCCCCGCATCGCACACCACGCCGGGATGTCCAGGCGGGCCGCCTCGTCGTCGGCGAGCACCCGCACCGTGCCGCCCACCGGCACGTCCCCGATGACCTTGGCCAGCTCGATGACCGGCAGCGGGCACAGCTTGCCCAGGGCGTCCACGACGAGGGCGCCCTCCGCGTGCACGGTCACCGGCACCGGCGCGCCCAGCTTCTCCCGCACCCCGCTCACCGCCTCCGGCAGAACCTCCAGGAACCGCTCCACGTCGGCCTCGGTCGTCCCCGCCGGCAACGAGACCCGCACATTCCCCTCACTCAGCACCCCCATCGCCTTCAGCACATGGCTGGGCGTCAGCGTGCTGCTCGTACAGGACGAACCGGAGGAAACGGAGAATCCGGCGCGGTCCAGCTCGTGCAGCAGAGTCTCCCCATCGACATAGAGACACGAGAAGGTGACGATCCCGGGCAGCCGCCGCTCCGGATCGCCCACGACCTCCACGTCCGGCACCAGCTCCGGCACCCGCGCCCGGATCCGCGCCGTCAGCTCCCGCAGCCGTACCGCCTCTTGCTCCGCCTCGGCCCGCACGGCCCGCAGCGAGGCGGCCGCCGCCACGATCGCCGGGATGTTCTCGAACCCGGCCGCCCGCCCCGACTCGCGCTCGTCCGCGGGCCCTTGCACGGCGAACCGCACTCCCTTCCGCACGACGAGCAGCCCGACCCCGGCCGGCCCGCCCCACTTGTGCGCACTGGCCGTGAGC
>NZ_WVUG01000218.1 GCF_017614965.1 Streptomyces griseorubiginosus
CGCTCCGCCGGTCCCCGCTCCCGGGCCGGAGGTCGAGCTCGTTCCCGGTGTTCCGCCGGGTCCCGCCCAGCCCTGGCAGATCGACACGCCCGACCAGGTGCTCGCGCCCAGGGTGTACACGCCGAGCGCCGAGGAGGACGCCGTCGAGCCGCGGGACGCCGCCCCGGGGACGTACGACCTCGTCGAGTACGTGCCGCTCGCCGACGCCGTCCAGAAGGTCGCCTGCAGCAAGCGGACCGGGCCCTACCAGCGGGGCGTCGAACGGTGGCTGAAGCTGAAGGTGGACGGCAAGCAGTCGGCCGCCGACTGCCGGGCCATCCGGGCGTTCCAGGTCACGTACGGGATCAAGCCCGCCATCGGGTTCGCCGGGCCCGTCACCTGGGCCACCATGCAGCTCATCGGTGCGCGGAAGAACCCCAACGCCGCCGGGAAGTGTCCCGTGCGCAGCTACCGCGTCGCCTGTGTCGATCTCGACCGGCAGCTGACCTGGGTGCAGAAGGGGAAGAAGGTCGTCTACGGGCCCGTGCCGATGCGGAGCGGGCGGGCGGGGCACCGGACCCGTACCGGCTGGTTCAAGATCTACTGGAGGCACAAGAACCACTGGTCCACCCTCTACAACTCACCCATGCCCTATGCCCAGTTCTTCAGCGGCGGGCAGGCCTTCCACGCCGTCTACGGGAGCATCTACACGACCGTCGGATCATGGGGATGCGTGAATCTGCGGCTCGCGGACGCGCGGAGGCTCTGGGGTGTGCTGAAGACCGGAGACCACGTGTACGTGTGGGGACGGCGGCTCGGAGCGTAGCCGTCCGCAGGGGTTGTCGGACCCCTCTGAGACACTGGGGGCGCCATGACTGAGACAGCCACTGCCCCGACCGCGCCCCTGCGGGCCCGCGCCGAGATCGATCTGGCCGCCCTGCGCGCCAATGTGCGGGCTTTGCGTGCCCGCGCGCGGGGAGCGCAGCTCATGGCCGTGGTCAAGTCGGACGCGTACGGCCACGGCGCGGTGCCATGCGCCCGCGCGGCCGTCGAGGCGGGAGCCGCCTGGCTCGGCACCGCCACGCCCGAGGAGGCCCTCGCGCTGCGGAAGGCGGGGCTCGACGGCCGGCTCATGTGCTGGCTGTGGACGCCGGGCGGGCCCTGGCGCGAGGCGATCGAGGCCGGCATCGACGTGTCGCTGAGCGGCATGTGGGCCCTGGGAGAGGTCACCGCGGCGGCACGGGAGGCGGGTGTCCCCGCGCGCGTGCAGCTCAAGGCCGACACCGGGCTCGGCAGGAACGGCTGCCAGCCGGGGGAGGACTGGGCCGAGCTGGTCGCGGGCGCCCTGTGCGCCGAGGCCGACGGACTCCTGCGGATCACCGGGCTGTGGTCCCACTTCGCCTGCGCCGACGAACCCGGACATCCCTCCATCGCCGCCCAGCTGACCCTCTTCCGCGAGATGCTCGCGTACGCCGAGCAGCAGGGCGTCCGCCCGGAGGTGCGGCACATCGCCAACTCGCCGGCCACCCTCACGCTCCCCGAGTCCCACTTCGACCTGGTACGGACCGGTATCGCCCTGTACGGCATCTCGCCGAGCCCCGAGGTCGGCACGCCCGCCGACTTCGGACTGCGGCCCGTGATGACGCTCGCGGCGAACATCGCCCTCGTGAAGCGCGTTCCGGGGGGTCACGGCGTCAGTTACGGGCATCACTACGTCACCCCGGGCGCCACGACCCTCGGACTCGTGCCGGTCGGGTACGCCGACGGCATCCCGCGGCACGCCTCCGGCACCGGGCCCGTCCTGGTCGACGGCAAGTGGCGGACGGTCGCGGGGCGGGTGGCGATGGACCAGTTCGTCGTCGACCTCGGGGGCGACGAACCCCCGGTCGGCACGGAGGCGGTGCTGTTCGGACCCGGCGACCGCGGCGAGCCCACCGCCGAGGACTGGGCGCAGGCCGCGGGCACCATCGCGTACGAGATCGTCACGCGCATCGGAACGCGTGTTCCTCGCGTCTACGTGAATGAGCAACAACCGGGGTAATCGCACGGAGTGCGCCCCGCCAAGGTCAGCAACACCAGCAGTCCGTGCAGTAACAACAGCAGGCCCGGTAGTAACACCAGCAGTTCCTTTCGTAACACCAGCACCACCCGACCCAGCGAAGATCAGTCCGGCGAAGAGGAGCGGTACGTGAGCGAGAGCAGTGCGGAGGCCGTCGCAGCCGTAGCCTCCGCCACGGGGGCGGCCGCCAACTGGCGCAGGGCGACCGGCATCGCGGGCGCCGCGATAGGCGTGGTCGCCGCGGGCGCCGCGGCGGGCGTCGCCATAGAGCGGCTCACCGTCGGACGCGGCATGCGCAGAAAGGCCCGGCTCGCCCTCGACGCGACCGGCCCGTACGGCTCGCTGCGCGGCACACCCGGCAAGGCGTACGCGGACGACGGCACCGAGCTGTACTACGAGGTCGACGACGTCGACCCCGACGCCGTGCCCGCGCTCGGCCCGCGCCGGCGGCGGCTGTTCGGCCGCAAGGCACCCGCGCCCGTCACCGTCGTCTTCTGCCACGGCTACTGCCTCAGCCAGGACTCCTGGCACTTCCAGCGCGCGGCCCTCAGGGGCGTCGTACGGACCGTGCACTGGGACCAGCGCAGCCATGGGCGGTCCGGGCGCGGGGTGCGGCAGGTGCAGGACGGCGTGCCGGTCGACATCGAGCAGCTGGGGCGGGACCTGAAGGCCGTCATCGACGCGACCGTGCCCGAGGGGCCGATCGTGCTGGTCGGGCACTCCATGGGCGGGATGACCGTGATGGCCTTCGCCGACCAGTTCCCCGAGCTGATCCGGGACCGGGTCGTCGCCGCCGCCTTCGTCGGTACGTCGTCGGGGCGGCTCGGCGAGGTCAACTTCGGGCTGCCGGTCGCCGGCGTCAACGCGGTGCGGCGGATCCTCCCCGGAGTGCTGAAGGCGCTCGGGCAGCAGGCGGCGCTGGTGGAGAAGGGGCGGCGGGCCACCGCCGATCTGTTCGCCGGGATCATCAAGCGGTACTCGTTCGCCTCGAAGGACGTCGACCCGGCCGTCGTACGGTTCGCCGAACGGATGATCGAAGGCACGCCGATCGACGTGGTCGCCGAGTACTACCCGGCGTTCGACAACCACGACAAGACCGAGGCCCTGGCCCTCTTCACGGACATGCCGGTGCTGGTGCTGGCCGGGGTGCAGGACATGGTCACGCCCAGCGAGCACAGCGAGGCGATCGCCGATCTGCTGCCGGAGGCCGAACTGGTGCTCGTACCGGACGCCGGGCACCTGGTGATGCTGGAACACCCGGAGGTGGTCACCGACCGGCTCGCCGACCTCCTCACCCGCGCTGGAGCCGTACCCGCAGGGGCTAACGTGGGAGGCTATGGAAGCACCAGCAGCACCGCACAACCCGGCTGAGACCGAGTCCTCCGTGCCGTCCGTGTCCTCCGAGTCCTCCGTGCCGTCCGTGGAGATCACCGTCACGTCCGCCGAGCAGATGCGGGACCTCGGGCGCCGGCTGGCCAAGCTGCTGCGCGCCGGTGACCTCGTGATGCTCAACGGGGAACTCGGCGCCGGCAAGACGACGCTCACCCGCGGGCTGGGCGAGGGCCTCGGCGTGCGCGGGGCCGTGACCTCCCCGACCTTCGTGATCGCCCGTGTGCACCCGTCCCTGGGTGACGGGCCGCCCCTCGTGCACGTCGACGCCTACCGGCTGGGAGGCGGACTCGACGAGATGGAGGACCTCGATCTCGACGTCTCGCTGTCCGACTCGGTGATCGTCGTGGAGTGGGGCGAGGGCAAGGTGGAGGAGCTGACCGACGACCGGCTGAACGTCGTCATCCACCGCGCCGTCGGCGACACGGCGGACGAGGTGCGGCACGTCACGGTCGCCGGGCTGGGCGAACGGTGGGGGACCGTCGATCTGAGCGTGCTGTCCGCCTGAACACCGGTCGTTTCGCGTGAACGTTCCGACAAGACGTCGGCAAGATATTGCATTAGGCGTCTTGTGCGTGGTCACATGGTATCCAGCTCGTGGTTAGGTCTACCTAACTACGCCCGCCCCCCGCTCCTCAGGAGGCGTCCATGTCGGCCACGGAACGATCGCTCCCGGAACGGGCGGAGACGCTGCCGCGCACGGTGTCCGGGGTGTCCATGCGCGACCTGCTGGCGTCCTGCGCGGCCGCGACGGTGATCTCCACGCCCCCGCGCATGCCCGACCCGGAACTCGACGAACACCCCGAGGCGGCCTGACCCGACGGTCGACCGGCTCATCCGCCGAAGCGGGCGAGCCAGTCGGTGTGCTGGGGGGACATCAGGTGCTCGGTCTCGGCCACGGCCTGCGGCCACTGTTCCTCGGGCACGCTCATGGTCAGCGCGGCCCGCTGGGTCTCCAGCCCCTCGCGCACCAACTCGTGGGCGTACGACAGCGGATGGTGCCGACGGGACTCCAGCCAGGCGACACCGGCCGCCGCGGCTGCGGCCAGCAGGCCGCTCAGGTCCCAGTTCGCCGCTATGCCCGTGCTTCTGGCCACCGCGGCCGCGAGGGCCAGCAGGGTCAGCGACGCGGTCAGCGTGGACCAGGCGGTGGCGGACCGGTGCGCCTGGCCCGCCCGGCCGCCGTACCAGCCGAGCTGGTCGAGGACGCGGTCGCGCAGGTAGATGTCCTTGCGGGCCGCGAACGGCTGGGCGCGTACCGCCCGCATGGCGCGGGTGATCTGCGGATGGCGCGGATCGTGCGGCTGCTGGCCGCTCGGCGGGACCCAGGGCCTGCCGGGGTCGTGGGAGGGTTCCTGCCAGCCGACCCGGCGCAGGGGGCGCAGCCGTTCCTCCAGTTGCTGGTGGAACAGTCCCTCGGGGTCGGGGACGGCGGAGTGGAACGGTCCGCCGTGGACCATGTACTGCCAGGCCAGCGACTTCACCGTCTCGGCGGCGTCGCGGTGCGCCTGCCAGTGGGCCCGTGCCCGGCGCCGGCGGATGACGACGCCGGCGATCACCGTGAGGCCGTACAGCAGGGCGGAGAGGGCGGTGAGGACGTGGCTGTTGAAGCGGTCGGCCAGGGTGGCGCAGCCGGTCGCCACGAGCAGCAGTGCCAGCTCGGTCCTGGTCGCGCGGAACGATTCGCTCTGACGGTTCAGTGCCCACCGGTCGTTGGAGCGGAACAACGGGGGCAGATCGTCGTCTCCTATCCTCGCGCCCGGCCCCGGAACGTTCTGTCCGGGAGTCGTCGTGGCCGCCATGCGTCACCTCGCCATGAAGAGGGGAAGACTCATGGTGACTTGGGGCCGCACGGGTGCCAACACCGCCTCGCACAGGAGGGCTTGGCAGTGCTGACCAGATCGAGCCGCACACGGAGACCGGGAGTTCTACGCACGCTGGCCCTTCGTTGATCTATGTGCTTCCCTGAGACGAGAACCGAACAGCACCACTCCGTCCGCAACTCGGCATACGGAGCGCTGAGTTGCGGCCTGACGCAGGTCCACATCCGCGAGCCCGGGCCACGCCCGGACCTCCGCGGTTCGAGCGAGCACGGGGGGTCCATGGAGACGCCGTCGAGTGACCTGGAGTTCGACGACGTGCTGAATCTGAGCGGTGTCACGGCCGTCGAACTGGACGAACTGCCCGACAACGCTCTGGTCAGGGCCATGAGGAGGGTGCGGCGGGACGTTGTGGAGCGTCATGCGATTGACGTGGCCATGTTTGACTCGTCGATCTGACGGACGGGTGAAAAGCCGGGGAACCGCATGGCAGGAGGTGGCACGTGCGTGATGCGAACCCGTTCGTCGAGTGGGTGGTCAAGGTCGCCCAGCCGTGCAACCTGGCGTGCGACCACTGCTATGTGTACGAGCTGCGCGACCGGACCTGGCAGCGCAAACCGTCTGCGATGGCGACCGCGACCGCCGACCGGCTGGCGGCGCGCATAGCCGAACACGCCCGTCGGCACGCCCTGCGCCGGGTTCGGGTGACTCTGCACGGGGGCGAGCCGTTGATCGCCGGTCCGGCTCGAATCGAACACCTCTTATCAGTTCTGCGGCAGGAGCTGCGGGGCACGGCTGACTGTGATATCTCCGTGCAGAGCAATGCGACTCTTCTGAACCCTCAGTGGATGGAACTGTTCCGCCGACACGGGGTGTCGGTAGGCGTGTCTCTTGATGGCGGGCGTGAGGCCAACGATCGTCATAGGCGGGCGAGGAACGGACGGAGCAGCTACGACGCTGTCCGGAGGGGGTTGGAACTCTTGCGCAGGCCCGAGAACAAGGCGCTGTTCGCGGGCCTGTTGTGCACGATCGATATTTCCAGCCCGCCCCTCGAGGTCTTCGAGTCGCTTCTCGGCCATGCACCGCCCGCAGTCAACTTCCTGTTACCGCACGCCACTTGGGAGCACCCCCCGCCAGGTCACGATCCGGACCGAACACCGTATGCGAACTGGCTCCTCGCTGTGTTCGAACGGTGGTACACGGCTCCGCGCCAGGAGACCCGGATCCGCCTGTTCGAGGACCTCATGGACCTTGCGCTCGGCGGTGACGTCCGGTCGGAGAGCGTCGGGCTCGCGGAGACGGACTTCCTCGTCGTCGAGAGCGACGGGACCATCGAGCTGTCCGATTCCCTGAAGGCCACGCGGGACGGCGCGGCGGCGACCGGACTCGACATCTTCGCGCACGACTTCGACGCCGTCGCACGGCATCCGGTCGTGGCCGACGCCCGGCGCGGCGGACTGTCGGCGCTCGCCGACGTGTGCCGTGACTGTGAGGTGGTCCGCCTGTGCGGAGGCGGAGTGCGGGCCCACCGCTTCCACCCGCGCACCGGCTTCGCCAACCCCAGTGTGTACTGCGCGGATCTGCGCGTGCTCACCACCCGGATCCGGGACCGTGTCGTGGCCGACGCCGCCGATCTGCTCGGGACCGCGTCATGACGGGCCCGGCGACGCTGCGGATGACCGCGGAGGACTTCGCGAGCCTGGCGGCCTGCCGACCGTCCTCAGCCGCGCTGCGGGTGCTGCGGGACGGACAGGTCTCCCGGCGCCTGCTGATGCTGAAGAGCGTCGCCGACGTGGCCCGCGAGGGTGCGCCGGGGTTCTGGGCGTCGCACGCGTCGGCCGCCTGGGACCTGTGCGTCCGGGCTCGCAGGGCGGACGTCCGGGCCTTCGAGGACGTACTGCTCCATCCCCATGTCGGCGTCTGGCTGGGCCGTTGCCTGCGGGCGTCGGACGGCCCCCGCCCGGCCCTCGGCTCCGACCTCGCCCGGCTGGGGGGCCTGGCCGCCGCTGCCGCGTTACGTGCCGGACTGCGTCCGCATCTCGTCCTTCCGGCGCCCGAATCGCTGCTGTGGCTGCCCACCCTGGGGGACGTCCGGCTGCCGCCGGGCGTGGGAGAGGTCCACCTACGGGGCGACGTCCTCGAGTGGGGTGGCCGGTCGCTCGTCGTCCTGGGGGAGCGGGAGCGCATGGCCCACCATGACGAGTGGCATGCCCCGCGGCGCCTGACGGCCCGGGCGCCGGGCGCCCCGCCGCTGACGGTGGTTCTGGAGGACGGCGACCCCTACCGGGACGCGCACGGTCATCCGGTGGACGGCAGACAGACGGCCCAGCAACTGCGTGTCTGGCAGGCTTCGCTGACGTCGGCCTGGCGCGTGCTGAACCGCCTCGTCCCCGAACGGGCCGTCGCCTGCGCCGAATTGTGGACGGCACTGGTGCCGCTGCGGCCCTCGTGGACAGGGCGCGGCGTGAGCTCCTCGGCGCGCGAGGCGTACGGGGCGATCGCGGTCTCCTGCACCGCCGACCCGGTGCGACTGGCGGAGACCGTCGTGCACGAGACCACCCACATCGTTCATGCGGGCCTCGCCGACCTGGTCGATCTCGCCGATCCGGAGGACCGCACCCTGCACAGGGTCGGCTGGCGGCAGGACGCTCGCCCCGTCGCCTCCGTGCTCACGGGAACGCACGCCCATCTCTCCATGATCGACTTCTGGCGGCGCCGTCGGCAGGAACTGACCGGCGAACAGGCCCGCCGCGCAGACGCACGGCTGCACCACTACGGCCGACAGGTCGCCGCCGCTCTGGGGATGCTCCAACTCCATCCCGCACTGACGTCCGTCGGCGCCCGCTTCGTGGCGATCATGGTGGAAGAGGCGGCGCGCTGCGGTTTTCCCGTACACCCACGGTCATCCGTCCAGCCTCAAGGAGCGTCATCCGTTCGTGTGGCTTCCTGGGGGACCCCGTACCAACTGCGCAGACCCGCCGCGTCCGCCGCCGTGCAGGGCGGTGCGGGTCTTGCATGCCGCGCCCGATGCGGTGCGAAGACGTCCGACGGCACGACACCGGGGGCAGACTGACATGAGGGTGCGGTGGCACGGCGGGGACGCGGCGGCGCGGCCGGGGACGGCGCACGCCCGACGGATGGCGGGACGGTACGGAGCCCTCTGTCGCGTCCGCCTGGGCCCACCACCCGATTTTCATCACGTCCGGAACAAACATCGACACGGTGCCACCCCTGGTGACGCGCCCCGGGAGCCATCGTGAGCCACTTCTATCTGAGCCACGTCCGCACGGTCGACGAGGAGTGGGTCGCGTCGTTCTTCCATGACCTCTGCCGGGTCGTCGGTGAGCGCACCGGGCGCCCCCCGGAGGCTGTGGGTGTACGCGGGGAGCCGCAGTCGGCGGACGTGTCGGTGGATCTGCTCGGCCGCTCCACGGTCCTGGTCGCGCTGCACTCACCGAGGTACTTCAGTCAGACGTACTGCCTGGCCGAATGGTCCTACTTCCAGCGGCGCCTCAACGTGCACCGGTCCAGGACCGGCCGCAGCGTCGACGCGGTCATCCCGGTCATGTGGGAACCCGATCCCGCGTACCCACTGGACGCCGTCGCGCCGTATCCGCCCCTGCGCGTCCGGTCGGAGGCGTACCAGCGGGACGGACTGCTGCATCTGTTGCGGCTGAAGGCGCGTTACCGGTCGGCGTACGACGAGGTGTTGAAGGCGGTCGCCGACCGGATCGTCGCGGCCGCGGAGCAGCTTCCCGAGGTGCACGGATTCGACGCGGCCGGCACGCACGCGCCCGTCGGCGCGCCCGCCCCGGCCGGCGTCCAGTCCGTCAGTTTCGTCATGGCGTCCACGGGCGAGCAGGAAGCACCCGAGGAGCGGCACTCGCGCCAGTACTACGGAAAGACGGCCCTGCAGTGGTCTCCCTATGCCCCGGGGGAACACGAGGCGCTGGTCTCCCTGGTCAAGAACACCGCCACCGCGCTGGACCTCACCGCGACCGTGCTTCCGCTGGACGCGGAGACCGTCGATCGGATCAGCCGGGAGCACGACCCCGAACAGCTCGTCGTGCTGCTTGTGGACGCCTGGGCGGCCATGCTCGGGGAGAAGCACCGGCTCCTGGCCGCCGTCGACGAGCGGAATCCCGAGGCGACCACGGCGCTCGAACCGAGGTCACGGGACGACACCGAGTCGGCCGAACGGGCGGTCACCCTCGACGAACTCCTGGACCGCGCGCTGCCCCTGATGCGCGGACGGCACAGCGAGTACGAGCGCTGGGGGCTGCCGGACGCGGAGAGCTTCACGTCCTCCCTGCGCAAGGTGCTCGTCCGCCTGCAGAACGAGGCGCTCAAGTCATCAGTGGAAGCCGTCCCGCCGCAGGCGACGCCGGCCGACGGCCCGCATACGTTTCCCCTGCTCGGAAGGTACTCGTCATGACGTTCGACTCGGGTGACGCCGGCACCCGCGAGTCCGGCACCATCGTCACGTTCTACTCGTTCAAGGGTGGGACGGGCCGCACCATGGCCCTGGCGAACGTGGCGTGGATCCTGGCCAGCAACGGCAAGCGGGTGCTCGCCATGGACTGGGACCTGGAGGCGCCGGGTCTGCACCGCTACTTCGCGCCCTTCCTCGGCGATCCGGAGCTCGACTCCACCCCGGGCGTCATCGACCTCATCCGCGGCTTCGACATGGCCAGGCCCCGGCCGGCCGGCGGCGACTACAGCCAGCAGGCCAGGGTGGAGCGCTTCGCCTCCACCCTGGCCCTGAGCTTCGACAGCGGCGGCTACGTCGACTTCATCTCGCCGGGACGCAAGACCCCCGAGTACTCCGAGATGATCAACACCTACGACTGGAAGGGCTTCTACGAGCAGCGCGACGGCGCTGCCTTCCTGCGCGCCCTGCGCGAGGACATGCGGCGCAACTACGACTACGCCCTGATCGACAGCCGTACGGGCTGGAGTGACACCTCGGGCATCACCACGGTGCTCATGCCGGACGTCCTCATCAACTGCTTCACACTCAACACCCAGTCGGTGGACGGCGGCGCCAGCGTGGCCGCGGACGTCCGGCGCGCCGCCCCGCGCGTGCGGATCCTCCCCGTGCCCATGCGGGTGGAGGACGCCGAGCAGGAGAAGCTCGCGGTGAGCCGGGGCCATGCGCGCCGGCGCTTCCAGGAGTTCCTCAAGGACACGCCGCGGGCGGCCGACCCCGATGCCTACTGGGGAGCGGTGGAGATCCCGTACAAGCCGTTCTTCGCCTACGAAGAGGTCCTGGCCACCGTCGCCGACACACCCCGCCAGCCCGCCTCGCTCCTCGGCGCCTACGAGCGTCTCACCTCGGTGATCACTGACGGGCAGGTCACGGCACTGCAGCCGGTCAAGGAGCCGGTGCGCCGGCAACTGCTCGCCCGCTTCCAGCGGGTGCCGGTACCCGGAGGGCGTCTCGTGCCCCGGGTGCGGGTCGACTTCGCGCTGCGCGACGGCGCCTGGGCGGAGTGGCTCGCGGCCCAGCTGCAGGCTGCCGGGATCGCCGTGACGCTGCGCGGAAGCAGCCCGTCGCTGCCGTTGTCCAGTGGCCCGACGGACGGGGCCGACGTGGTCATCGCGCTGCTCTCGCCCGACTTCTCCGCCACACCGGTCGCCGACGAGGTGCGCGCCCTGGTGGCGGCCCCCGAAGGGCCCAGGATCATCGGGCTGCGTACCCGGGAGCACCAACCGGAGCCGGCGCTGCGCGGGCTGCCCGGATTCACCCTGGTCGACGCACCCGAGGGGCAGGCTCTCAGCAAGGTCTTCGCCATCCTCGAAGTGGAGGGGCCCACGTCGGCCCCGGTTGCCGAGGGCATCGCCTATCCGGGCCTGGTGCCTCGGATCTTCAACGTTCCGCGCCGCAACAACACCTTCATCGGACGCGACGTACAGCTGGACCGGCTGCGCACCGAGCTGAACGCCGAGTCACTGCGTCCGGACACACCGGTGGGCAAGGTCTTTCTCTACGGACTGGGCGGAATCGGCAAGACTCAGATCGCGCAGGAGTACGTCCACCGTTACGGTTCTCAGTACGACCTCGTGCACTGGATTCCGGCTGAACAGCCCAATCGGATTCCGCAGCTGCTCGCGGAACTCGGTCTTGAGCTGGGCGTTCCTGGCGACACGGTGGACGAACGTGCCCAGGCGACGATGAATGCGCTTAAAAGTGGCGATTATGGTCGCTGGCTGATGGTTTTCGACAACGTCACGGAAAACCCAGCCACGGACGGCGAGAGCTGGAACATGGAAGAGGGAGACACGACGGTGGAGCGGTACCTTCCCGCAGAGGGGCCGGGACACGTCATCCTCACCGCCCGGCGGTCCCCGCACCAGGAGTACGAAGCCTCCATGGAGGTCGACTCCTTCAACAGGTCCGAAAGCATCGCCCTGTTGCGCCGAAGGGTGGACGGACTGTCGGCGGAGGACGCCGACCGGATCGCCGACACGCTCGGCGACTTCCCGATGGCCATGGAGATCGCCGCCGCCTGGCTGCGTCAGACGGCCATGCCGCTCGACACCTACCTCGACCGCGTCAAGAGCCAGGCCAGCTCGGTGCTGAGCGGGGCCGCGAGCACCGGCGACAGCCAACGGGAGTCCCTCTTCGCGGTTTGGCGGCTGACCGTCGACCGCCTCGGCAGCGAACGCCCCGCAGCGGTACGGCTCCTCGAACTCTGTGCCTTCCTGTCTCCGGAGCCGATCGCGCACTCGCTCCTCTACAGCGACGCCATGCGCAACCGGCTCGCCCAGGAGACCGGGGACGATTCCGTGCTCGACGCCATGGTGATGGGTTACCTGATCCGTGACCTCGGGCGGTACGCGCTGGCCACCGTCGACCAGCAGAGCGGTTCCATCCAGATCCACCGACTCGTCCAGGCCGCGGTGCGCGAGTGGCTGCGGGACGATCCCGAACGAGAGGAGCGGACCCGGCGTCAGGCACAACTGGTGTTGGCGGGAGCACTGCCCTCGGCGGCCTTCCCGGAGGACCATCCGACGGTCCAGCAGCGGTTCGCGGAGCTGCTGCCCCATCTGGAGCCCTCCGAGGCCATGCTCAACACCGACGCGCGGGTCTGCGAGTGGGTCATCCGCCAGGTCCGCAACCAGTGGCGGATCGGGGACCACCGCGCCGCCGCGGCGCTGGGACAGAAGGCGCTCGACATCTGGAAGGTCTCACTCGGCGAGGACCACCACCTCAAGCTGCGACTGGCCGCACAGGTGGCCAACCCCTTGCGCTCCCTCGGCCGTTTCGAGGAGGCCCATGACCTGGACGCCGACACACTCGAGCGCCAGCGTGAACAGCTCGGTGAGGACGACGGCTACACGCTCGTGACGGCCCGCAACTACGGCGCCGACCTGCGCAGCCTCGGCCGCTACCGGGAAGCGTACGACGAGGACAGCCGGACGTACGAGCTCTACCTCAACAGCCCGCACTTCGGCCCCGACCACGAGGACACGCTCCGCGCCGCGAACGGTCTCGGTGTCTCGCTCGTTCTGTCCGGCAACCCCTCCCAGGCCCTGGAGCGCGCGACCGAGACCTATCAGCGGTCCCGGCAGGCGCTCGGGCTGTCGCACAAGCTCACCTGGACCCCGTTCGCGACCAACGTGGCACTGGACCGCAGGGAGACCGGTGACTACCAGGGCTCCCTCGACCTGCTCTACGAGATCCGCAAGCGGCTCGTCAAACTCCTCAACGACGAGAAGGTGGACGACGTGCTGCGCACGGACGCGTCCCTGGCAGTGACCCAGCGCCGCATGGGCAACTACGCCGAGGCGGAGGCCCTGACGCGCTCCACCCTGAACGTCTACCGGCAGCGGTACGGCGAGGGGCACCCCGACACCATGTCGTGCACCGCCAACCTCGCCTGCGACCTGCTCGCCCTGTCCTATCTGGACCCGGTCCGCGGTTCGGAGGCCGTCGACCTCGGGAAGCAGAACTTCGAGCGTTACCGTGAGCGCCTCGGCCGGGCGCACCCCTTCACCCTGGCGGCCGCGTCCAACCTGGTCGCCATCCTCAGGAGTCGGGAGGAGACCGAGCGTGCCATGGAACTCGCCGACGAGACGCTCCCGCTCCTCGTCGAGCGACTCGGCGCCACCCACCCCGCCACCGTGGCCTGCCGGGCCAACCGGGCCGGCGTGCTGTCCGCGCTGGGCCGGCACGAGGAGGCGCTGGCCGAGGACCAGGAAGCCCGCGAGGCCTACCGTGCCCTCTATCGCAACCACCACCCCCGCGTGCTCTGCGCGGACTACAACGTCGCCCTCGACCGCACCCTGATGGGCGACGACGAGGGCCCGGTGGAGCTCGGCAGGGCGACCCAGGCCGCCGAGCGGGAGTTCGGCCCCGACCACCCCACCGTCCGGATGATGACCGACCGCAAGCGCATCGACTTCGACCTGGAGATGCCTCCGACCTGATCCGATGCCCGAACAGCAGCCGCCCCGGTCCCGTGCCGGGGCGGTCAGTTGCTCAGGGACGTGCCGTACTTGCGTACGAACCGCCGCACCGTGCGGTTCATCTCCTCCTCCCGCCAGGCGGGCAGGCCGTCCAGCCGGGTGTGCGCGCCGGTCGCGCCGAGGAGTTCGCCGTCCACCACGAAGAGGAAGAGCAGGCCCACCGGGTACGCCGCGTCGAGCGCTCTGACCAGGTCCGGGTCCGGGGCGTGCGGGACGATCACGACCAGCGGGCCGAAGTCCTGCTCGTGCTCGCGCAGCATCTCCTCGTCCTCGATGTCGAACTCCCTGAGGAGTTCCTCCCCGATGTGCTCCACCAGGTCCCCCAGCACCCCGGCGCCCGCGCTGAGCGTGACGACCAGGTGGTCCCAGGGCAGCGGCTGTTCGCTGGCCCGGTGGACGTACCGGCGTGCCGTCTCCGTGGACCGCGCGGGCAGCACCGCGACCCGCGGGGAGCCGTTGCCGGCCACCCCGCGGATACGGTCCGCCTCCACCGCGGGCACCCGGGCGTGGGTCACGCTCAGCTGGATCAGTTCGCGTGAGGCGTCCGGACCGGACAGGGGCAGCAGTTCGGTGAGCGCGGCGCGCAGTGGGTCGGCCTCGGGCTCGCTCGGCCGTTCCGTCAGCAGGCCCGAGGCGAGCCGGTGACGCATCAGCAGGGACAGCATCTCGACCGGGACCCCCAGCAGCGCGCCGGCCCGGCTCAGGCTCTCCGCGTCCACCTCACGCAGATGGTGCACGACCCGGTGGTGCACCTTGGCCCCGCTCAACTCGGCGCGCATCAGCTCCAATTGGGGGCGTATGACACGGCGTACGGAATCGAGGTCGTCGCCGCCCGGCCACTCCACCAGCTGGCGCCTGTTCGGATTGAGGGATCCCAGGCCGCTCTTCTCCAGGGCTTCGAGGGTCACCTCCGGCAGCATCAGCAGGATCACCGGGAAGCCGTCGTGCCGGTTGCGCAGTTCCGCCATGGCCAGTTCGTTCTGCACGTGCTCGGATCGCAGGGCGTGGCTGGAGACGATCAGGAGCATGCCGTGCGCGCTGCCCATGCCGTCGGATATGGCCTCCATCCAGTCCTGTCCCGGCACCAGGGACTCCCGGTCCACCACGATGGGTTCGCAGCCCTCCTGGTAGAGCAGTTCCTCCATGGCGCGGCGGGCCGGCCAGCAACTGCAGGTGCAGTCCAGGGGTTCGCTGCGGCTGAGGAAGACATGAGGGGCGGGCATGGGACTCCTCGTACGGGGGCCGGATCGGGTC
>NZ_WVUG01000219.1 GCF_017614965.1 Streptomyces griseorubiginosus
CCGGCACCCTCCGCCGCGTGGAACTGGCCCGGGCCTTCGCGGGCAACCCCCGCGTCCTGCTCCTGGACGAACCCGCGGCCGGCCTGGACAGCACCGAGGTCGCCGCCATGACCCGCGTACTGAAGGCCCTCGCGGCCGACGGCACCGCCCTCCTCGTCGTGGAGCACGATCTCGACCTGGTCGCCGACCTCGCCGACGTCGTGCATGTCATGACGGCCGGTCACATCGTCGCCTCCGGCCCCCCGGACCACGTACTGGACGAGGTCGTCCCGTGAACGGCATCTCGCTCCGCGACGCCCGCGTGCGCTACGGCCCCCTGGAGGCCCTGCACGGCGTCACCCTCGCCGCCCCCTCCCCCGGCCTCACGGTCCTCCTCGGCCGCAACGGCTCCGGCCGTACGACCGCCCTGCGCGCCCTGGCCGGAACCGTGCCCCTGTCCGCGGGGACGGTGATCTGGGACGGGACCGACGTGACCCGGCTGCCGGCGTACGAGCGTGCCCGGCGCGGACTGTGCCTGGTCCCGGAGCGCCAGGCCGTGTTCGGCTCCCTCACCGTCCACGAGAACCTCGAACTCGCCTCCCAGCGGTACGACTTCGCCCTCGACGCCTATCCGCAGCTCAAGCCCCTGCTCCAGCACCGGGCCGGCACGCTCTCCGGCGGCGAGCAGCGCATGCTCGCCCTCTCCCGGGCGCTGCTGGCACGCGCGCGCGTGGTCCTCGTCGACGAGCCGGCGCAGGGCATGTCACCGCCGGTGGCGGCCCGGACGTACGAGCTGCTCGCCGGTCTGGAAGCGTGTGTGATCGTCGCCGAGCAGCGGCTGCCGCCCGGGCTTCGCCACCGGACCCCGGTCCTGGTGTACGAACTGCGGCGCGGGACGGTCGTGTTCGGCGGCGAGGCGGACGAGCAGGCGCGACGATGACAGGGCTGCCCCGGTGACCGGTGGATGCCGAAGGGCCTCGTCCGTTGTGTGATCGACGGACGAGGCCCCGCGGTACCCGGTGAGGGGGTGTGCCTCAGAGTTCGAGCTGCTGCCCAGGCACGATCAGGTTCGGATCGTCGCCGATGACGGCCTTGTTGGCGGCGTACAGGCGCTGCCAGGTGGTCCCGTGCCGTGCGGCGATCACGCTGAGCGTGTCGCCCTCACGGACCGTGTAGTCGCCGCGGGAGGAGCCGCGGCTGGTGTGCTCGGTCGAGCGGGCCGACGCCTTCGACGGCTGCTTCGCAGCCTTCTTCGAGACGTTCTTCGACGCCTTCTTGGAGACGACGTCCTCGGGGGCCGCCTTCGTGGACGCGGCGCCCGACGAGGCGGGCGCGCTGCCGTACGCACCGGCCCGGGCCGAACAGACCGGCCAGGCGCCCCAGCCCTGGGCGTGCTGGACCTTGGTGGCGACGGCGATCTGCGCTTGCCTGGAGGCCTTGTCGGCGGTGGAGGCGTAGGCCGAGCCGCCGTACGCGCGCCAGGTGCCGGCGGAGAACTGGAGCCCGCCGTAGTAGCCGTTGCCGGTGTTGATGTGCCAGTTGCCGCCGCTCTCGCACTGGGCGATGCGGTCCCACACTCCGCCGTCCGCCGCGACCGCGTTGCCGGTGGCGGCCAGCAGTCCGAGGGGGGCGAGCAGTGCGGCCCCGGCGAGGACCGCCGTCGTACGCGTCTTACGAACGTTGTCGCGGGTGGTATCGGCACACTCGGACATGTAATTCCCTCTCGAAACACCCGGGGTCCCCCAAGGCGGGGCGCGCTCGCGGCACTTGGGCCGGTCGCCACGCTCCGCCCCGTCCGCCGCGACCGCGCCGGCCGGTGGTGCGGGCCGGGTGCGGTGGACGGACGTTTCCCGAGCGGTGCTCGTTGCACACGGCCGAGGAATCTAGGGAGCGGCGGGGCGGGACGACAACCAACGAGCCGTCGTGCCAGGTCAGTTGGGTGTTACCGGAGGTAGCGAGATGCCCCGGAGAGCTGATTCGCTCCCTGATTTCCTGATATTTCGACCACCCGGGCGATCTGACTGTGACTCACTTCACGCAACCAACTCCCTTGACCTGGCAAGCACTTGACCGTGAGTGACCGATTCCGAACCCGTCGTGACCATCCGCGTTGGATGGATTGATTCCGTTCGCCCAGGAGCGTGACTCTCGCCACAGGTCCTCCGTTGTCTTCTTCATGAGTCCGGGACCCGCCCGGTTCACACTTCCCGAGGGGAGCCACCGTGCCGCGCATGCTCGACGTCAGCGACGAGGTACGCGCCGAGATCGGCGACGAAGAGGCCGACCGGCTGCTCGCCGGAGAGAACGCCCCCGGCAGCTACGACTGCACCTCCTGCCGCACCCCGGGCGACTCCGAGCAGGAGCGCACCAGCACCGTCCTGTTCATCGGCGACGAGACCGCCGTCCTCGCCTTCGCCCACGCCGGCTGCCTGCCCTCGCAGGTCGTGCAGGTGACCGAGGAGCAGCTCCAGGGGGCCGTGCGGTCCATCTCCGGCGACACGGTGGACCTGGACCCGGACAAGGTCGTACCGCAGCAGGCCGTGCTCGGGGTGACCAGCGGACTCGTGCTGATCGCCGGGGAGTTGCACCCGGCGCTGGTGGTCGAGCCCACGGGACCGATCGTGCGGCCGGGTGCCACGGGTCTCGGCGACGACTTCCTGCCGCTGCTCATCGAGCAGGGGTTCATGCCGCTGACGGAGATCACCGAGGTGCCGCCGGTGCTGCACGGCTGGTCGGTGCTGCTGGCCGTCGGGCAGTTGCACGCGGTGCTGCAGCCGAACGCGGCAGGCGGTCAGCCGGTGGCGTGGTGGCAGGCGCACCAGCCGCTGCAGGTGACGGAGGGCTGGCGGGCCGCGGCCAACAAGCACCAGCAGGTCCTGATGTTCGCCGCGCCGGTGGGCTCGATCGGCCGCCAGCCGCGTGAGGATCTGCTGCGGGACGCGCTCGACAAGGCCGCGGCGGGCGGCAAGCTGGTCGCCGCGGCCATGCCCCTCGCCGGCACCTGAGGGCCGCCGTCGCGCGCACCCGCATCCCAAGTGACCCGAGGTCGTTTGGACATACGTGCACGCAAACGACGTTCCGCGCCGCCAGTCGTTCCAGTCGATCCCTTCGTCGAGGTCGGCCCCGGACTTCCTGGGCGGCCCATCGGCCACGCCGATCTACGACGCCCTCTACGCCGAGTACGTCAAGTCCTTCCGCACGCTGCCGGGTGACCGCAGCGGCGAGGAAAACCTGGGCTTCACCGCCTTCGGGAGCATCCCGCACAGCACGGGGTCGTACGGCGGGCACCGCCCGGGGTCGTTCAGCAGCTCCTACGGCGCCTACAGCGCGGGGGCGTCCGTGGCGCGTCAGCAGTCGCAGTGGCAGCGGGTCGGGCACATCGGGCCGCAGGCCTCGGCGATGCAGCACGTGCCGGCGGCCCTGCCGCCGGGTTCGCGCAGAGGCGGCTGAGCGGACATGAGAAGGAGGGCGGTCCCGACGGGGGCCGCCCTCCTTGTCGTTCGCGTGTCGTTCGCGCCTACTTCTTCTTGCCGCGCTTCTCGCGCACCCGCACGGAGATATGGATCGGCGTCCCCTCGAAGCCGAACTCCTCCCGCAGCCGGCGCTCGATGAAGCGCCGGTAGCCCGCCTCGATGAAGCCGGAGGCGAAGAAGACGAACCGCGGCGGCTTGGTGCCGGCCTGGGTGCCGAAGAGGATGCGCGGCTGCTTGCCGCCCCGGATCGGGTGCGGATGGGCGGCGACCAGCTCGCCGAGGAAGGCGTTCAGACGGCCGGTGGGGATGCGGGTCTCCCAGCCGGCGAGGGCGGTCTCGATCGCCGGGACCAGCTTCTCCATGTGCCGCCCGGTGCGCGCCGAGACGTTGACCCGGGGCGCCCATGCCACCTGGCCGAACTCGGTCTCGATCTCCCGCTCCAGGTAGTAGCGGCGCTCCTCGTCGAGGGTGTCCCACTTGTTGTAGGCGATGACCATGGCGCGGCCCGCCTCGACGGCCATGGTGACGATCCGCTGGTCCTGCACCGAGATGGACTCGGAGGCGTCGATCAGGATGACCGCCACCTCGGCCTTCTCGACGGCGGCCGCGGTGCGCAGCGAGGCATAGTAGTCGGCGCCCTGCTGGAGGTGGACGCGCTTGCGGATACCGGCCGTGTCGACGAACTTCCAGGTGACACCGCCGAGTTCGATCAGCTCGTCGACCGGGTCGCGGGTGGTGCCCGCGATTTCGTTGACGACGACGCGCTCCTCGCCCGCCACCTTGTTCAGCAGGGAGGACTTGCCGACGTTCGGGCGGCCGATGAGGGCGATCCGGCGGGGGCCGCCGATGCCGGTGCCGCCGAAGGTCTGCGCGGGCGCGTCCGGGAGGGCCTCCAGGACGGCGTCGAGCATGTCGCCGGTGCCGCGGCCGTGCAGCGCGGAGACCGGGTGCGGCTCGCCGAGGCCGAGGGACCAGAGGTAGGCGGCGTCGGCCTCGCCGCTCGGGCCGTCGACCTTGTTGGCCGCCAGCACGACCGGCTTGCCGGCCTTGCGCAGCAGTCGTACGACCGCCTCGTCGGTGTCGGTCGCGCCGACCTTGGCGTCGACGACGAACACCACCGCGTCGGCGGCCTCGATCGCGTACTCGGCCTGGGCGGCCACGGAGGCGTCGATGCCGAGGACGTCCTGCTCCCAGCCGCCGGTGTCGACGACCTTGAAGCGGCGGCCCGCCCACTCGGCCTCGTAGGTCACCCGGTCGCGGGTGACACCGGGCTTGTCCTCGACGACCGCCTCACGGCGGCCGATGATGCGGTTGACGAGGGTCGACTTGCCGACGTTCGGCCGCCCGACGACCGCCAGCACCGGCAGCGGCCCGTGCCCCGCGGCCTCGATGGCCCCCTCGACGTCCTCGAGGTCGAAGCCCTCTTCCGCGGCGAGCTCCATGAACTCCGCGTACTCGGCATCGCCAAGCTCTCCGTGGTCGTGCTCCTCGAAAGAGCCCTCGGAGTGGATGTCGTCGTTCATGAAGTCCGTACCTCGTTCATCGTGGTGATCGGTGGACCGCCCGGTGTCGCCCGGTTTGATCCACTACTCAGTGTCGCCTAGCGCCCGGTCAGGCGCCGTGCGTTTTCCAGGTGGGTGCCGAGCTGTTTCTGGATGCGTTCGGTCGCCGCGTCCAGGGCCGCTCGGGTGCGCCGTCCGGTGCCGTCGCCCGCCTCGAAGGGGTCGCCGAAGACGACGTCGACGCGGCTGCGCAGCGGAGGCAGCCCCTTTATCAACCGCCCGGGCTTCTCGGAACTTCCCAGGACGGCGACCGGGACGATCGGGGCGCCGCTGCGGACGGCGAAGTAGGCGAGCCCGGCGCGCAGGGAGGCGAAGTCGCCCTCTCCGCGGGTGCCCTCCGGGAAGATGCCCAGGACTCCCCCGGCCGCGAGGACGTCGAGAGCGCGCGTTATGGCCCCGCGGTCGGCGACCGAGCGGTCCACCTTCAGCTGGCCGATGGCCGTCAGGAACGGGTCGAGGGGGCCGACGAACGCCTCCTTCTTGATCAGGAAGTGCGTCGGCCGGGGCGCCACTCCCATGACCATGGGGCCGTCGATGTTGTGGGAGTGGTTCACGGCGAGGATCGCCGGGCCGCTCGCGGGCACCCTCCAGGCGCCGAGCACCCGCGGCTTCCACAGCCCGTACATCAGGCCGACGCCGATCCGGCGACCGACCTCGGCGCCCCGCTCGGAGGCAACGGAAGCAGCGGTCACTTCCCGGCCCGCTTCTCCTCGACGAGGGTGACGACGCACTCGATGACCTGCGCGAGGGTGAGCTCGGTGGTGTCCACCTCGACCGCGTCGTCCGCCTTGGCGAGCGGCGAGGTCTTGCGGGAGGAGTCGGCCGCGTCCCGCTTGATCAGGGCCTCGCGGGTGGCGTTGACGTCGGCGCCCTTCAGCTCACCGCTGCGGCGGGCCGCGCGGGCCTCCGCGGAGGCGGTGAGGAAGATCTTCAGATCGGCGTCGGGCAGCACGGTCGTACCGATGTCCCGGCCCTCGACCACTATGCCGGTCTCGGCGGAGGCGGCCAGCGAGCGCTGCAGTTCGGTGATCCGGGCGCGCACCTCGGGCACCGCGCTGACCGCGCTGACCCTGGCGGTGACCTCCTGGGTGCGGATCGGCCCGGCCACATCGGTGCCGTCGACGCTGATCGTCGGGTCCGCCGGGTCCGTACCGGAGACGATCTCGGGCTTGCCGGCCACGGCGGCGATCGCGGAGGGGTCCTCGAGGTCGATCCCGTTGGTCACCATCCACCAGGTGATCGCCCGGTACTGGGCGCCGGTGTCCAGGTAGCTCAGGCCGAGCTGCGCGGCGACGGCCTTCGACGTGCTCGACTTGCCCGTGCCGGAGGGACCGTCGATGGCGACGATCACGGGCTTGGCGGCGCCGTTTTCCACGAGGGGACACCTTCCTGGTGCGGTGCGGTGGGTGGTGTGCGGGCGCGAACGCGCCCCGCACAAGGTTACCGGCCTCCCGGGTCCCCTCTTACAGGCGGATGATCGGGAGGATCACTGCCGGATGGACCAGCCCCGCTCCCGCAGCGCGGCACTGAGCACCGGCGCCGCCTGCGGCTCCACCATCAGCTGGATCAGACCCGCCTGCTGCCCGGTCGCGTGCTCGATGCGCACGTCCTCGATGTTGACCCCGGCCCGGCCGGCGTCGGCGAAGATACGGGCCAGCTGGCCCGGCTCGTCGCTGATCAGGACGGTCACGGCCTCGTAGACCCGCGGCGCGGAGCCGTGCTTGCCGGGGACGCGGACCTGGCCCGCGTTGCCGCGGCGCAGCACGTCCTCGATGCCGGCCGTGCCCTCGCGCCGCTTGGCCTCGTCCGAGGACTGCAGGGAGCGCAGCGCCTCGACGGTCTCCTCCAGGTCGGCGGCGACGTCCGAGAGCAGGTCGGCGACCGGCCCGGGGTTCGCGGAGAGGATGTCGATCCACATCCGGGGGTCGGAGGCGGCGATCCGGGTCACGTCCCTGATGCCCTGCCCGCACAGCCGTACGGCCGCCTCCTCGGCGTTCTCCAGGCGCGCGGCGACCATGCTGGAGACCAGGTGGGGCATGTGGGAGACGAGCGCGACGGCGCGGTCGTGGGCGTCGGCGTCCATCACCACCGGCACGGCACGGCAGTGCGAGACAAGCTCGAGTGCGAGGTTCAGCACCTCGGTGTCGGTGTCCCGGGTCGGCGTCAGAACCCAGGGGCGGCCCTCGAAGAGGTCGCCGGTGGCGGCCAGCGGGCCGGACTTCTCACGGCCGGACATGGGGTGCGTGCCGATGTACGACGACAGGTCCAGGCCCAGCGCCTCCAGCTCGCGGCGCGGGCCGCCCTTGACGCTGGCCACGTCGATGTAGCCGCGGGCCACGCCCCGGCGCATGGCGTCGGCGAGCACGGCGGCGACGTGGGCCGGCGGGGCGGCGACGATCGCGAGGTCGACGGGCCCCTCGGGGGCCTCGTCCGTGCCGGCGCCCAGGGCGGCCGCGGTGCGGGCCTGCTCCGGGTCGTGGTCGGTGAGGTGGACGACGACGCCCCGCTGGGACAGGGCGAGGGCCGCGGACGTACCGATGAGGCCGGTGCCGATGACGAGTGCGGTTCTCACTGGGCGATGTCCTTGCGCAGGGCGGCCGCGGCGCCGAGGTAGACGTGGTTGATCTCGGAGCGAGGCCGGTCGGTCTCGATGTGCGCGAGTATCCGCACGACCCGGGGCATGGCGCCCGCTATGTCGAGCTCCTGCGCGCAGATCAGGGGGACGTCGACGATGCCGAGCTTGCGGGCGGCGGCCGCCGGGAAGTCGCTGTGCAGGTCGGGCGTGGCCGTGAACCAGATGCTGATCAGGTCGTCGGCGGTCAGGCCGTTCCGCTCCAGGACGGCGGTGAGCAGGGCTCCGACCTGCTCGTCCATGTGTCCGGCCTCGTCCCGTTCCAGTTGGACGGCTCCCCGGACCGCTCGTACCGCCACGGCGCTGCTCCTCGCTCACGTATCGGCTCTACGACCGTCCAGCCTAGTCAGCCCGCGCGGCGGCGGCCGTCGGCGCCCGCCCGCTGAGACGGCCCGACGATCTCCGACAATGTCACCCGAATGTCTCTATTCCGATACTTGGGGGCGGAACACCCCGTGCGCCTCTTTACGCCGTGGCCGCCGGTCCGCTCTCATGACAGGAAACTCGCCTCGGGGGAGGCCTTCATGAAGCGTCCAGGACCGCTGCTGACCTTGCTCGCGGGACTGCTGTTCGGTCTGTTCATGCTCACGCTCAACTCGACCACCGGCACCAAGAGCGCCTCGTCGACGTACAAGGAGGAGCCGTCGGCCGCGTCTCCCGCGCCCACGAGGACCAGCGCACCGCCGAGTCCCAGCCCGACCCCCACGCACACGGCGGCGGCCACCGGCGTCTACACCGGCCGCACCGACGACGACTCCTCCGCCGTCGCCCTATCACTGCGCGGCGGCAAGGCGATCGCGTACTTCTGCGACGGCCACAACATCGAGTCCTGGCTGAAGGGCGATGTCCGCGACGACGGCAGCATGGCGCTGACCGGCGAGAACGGTGCGCGGTTGAACGGCACCCTGAAGGGAAGCGCGCGGCTGAGCGGTACCGCCGACCTCGGTGGCGGCCACTACACCTTCACCCTGGCCAGGGCCAAGAAGCCGTCCGGGCTGTACCGGGCCAACAGCCAGGTGCGCGGCGCCCGGATCGTCGGCGGCTGGATCGTGCTGCCGAACGGCCGCCAGGTCGGTCTGCTCACCCGTGACGGCAAGCGCACGGCCGCGCCCGCCATCGACCCGGTAACGGGCGCGGTGACGGTCGACGGAGAGCAGCTCACGGCACGTCCCGTAACTCCTTGATCCTTCTGCGATCCTTCTGCCCGGGGAGCCGACCATGACCGTCGATCCGAACGCCGCCACGCAGAGCTTTCCACCTCCGGGGCCGGCCCATCGGGCGCCGAGCCCGGCCCGCTATCTGGTCCCGGCCCTGGTCGCCGCCGCGGTGGCCGTAGGCCTCGGGGTCTACGGAAAGACCCACCACCCGGCCGGCACCGCCTTCAACCTCGCCGGGTTCAGCAGCACGCGGGCGGTGAAGTCGTGGCTGGCCACGACCGCCTTCTTCTTCGCGCTCGTCCAGCTGGTGTCCGCGTTCATGGTCTACGGCAAGCTCCGGGGACCGCGCTGGGCGCCGACGCTGCACCGCTGGTCGGGGCGGATCGCGTTCCTGGTGGCGGTCCCGGTGGCGGTGCACTGTCTGTACGCGCTGGGCTACCAGACGTACAGCACGCGCGTCATGTGGCACTCCGTCCTGGGTTGCTTCTTCTTCGGTGCCTTCAGTGCCAAGATGCTGCTGCTCCGCTCGGAGCGGCTGCCGGGCTGGCTGCTGCCGTTCGTCGGCGGGCTGGTCTTCACCGTTCTCACCCTCGTCTGGCTGACGTCCGCCCTCTGGTTCTTCCGTACGTTCGGAGTGACGACATGACCCACCGCTCGACGCGACGCACGGTTCTCCTCGCCACAGGTGCGGTGCCGCTGGCCGCGGGCTGCAGCAAGTACGGCGACAGCGGGGGCGGTTCGGGCTCCTCGTCCGTGAAGGCCTCGGCCGGGCAGGAGCTCGCGAAGACCTCCGAGATCCCGGTCGGCGGGGGCAAGATCTTCAAGGACGAGAAGGTCGTCGTCACCCAGCCGGCGAAGGGCGAGTTCAAGGCCTTCTCGGCGATCTGCACGCATCAGGGCTGCACGGTGAGCACGGTCGCCGACGGCACCATCGACTGCCCGTGCCACGGCAGCAAGTACCGCATCGCCGACGGTACGGTGGCGGGCGGACCGGCGCCGAAGCCGCTGCCGCCGGAGCAGATCAAGGTGGAGGGAAATTCGATCCACCTGGCGTGAGGCGCCGCGTACGCTCGCGGACATGCAGCCCGAGGCCCTGGTGCGCGACCACACGATCTACTCCTGCGTCATGGGGTCGCGCGCCTTCGGTCTGGCGACGGAGGGCAGTGACACCGACCGCCGGGGCGTGTACGTCGCCCCCACTCCCCTGTTCTGGCGTTTCGAGAAGCCGCCGACGCATGTCGAGGGCCCGGCGGACGAACAGTTCAGCTGGGAACTGGAACGCTTCTGCGAACTCGCCCTGCGCGCGAACCCGAACATCCTGGAGTGCCTGCACTCCCCCCTGGTGGAGCACGTGGACCCCACGGGCCGCGAACTCCTCTCCCTGCGCGGGGCGTTCCTCTCCCGCCGGGCCCACGAGACCTTCACCCGCTACGCGCTCGGCCAGCGCAGGAAGCTGGAGGCGGACGTCCGCGTCCACGGCGCCCCGCGCTGGAAGCACGCGATGCACCTGCTGCGCCTGCTGATGACCTCCCGCGACCTGCTCCGCACCGGCACCCTCACCATCGACGTGGGCGACCGGCGCGAGCCCCTGCTCGCCGTGAAACGCGGCGAACTCACCTGGCCCGAGGTCGAGTCCTGGATGAACCGCCTGGCGGCGGAGGCGGACGAGGCGTCCGCGCGCACCCCCCTGCCCGAAACCCCGGACGAGCGCCGCGTGGAGGACTTCCTTCTCCGCGTCCGCCGCGCCTCAGCCCTCCAGCCGGACCCGTACGACGAAGTCGTGCAGGGCGTCGTACCCCCGCGGGGCGTCGGGCAGCTCTGACGCCTCCTGCGCCCGGTCGAGCACCCCGTGCAACCGCTCGACGTCGGCCTCCACGCGCGCGTGGTCGACATCGGCGTCCCCGTGCTCCCGCTCCACCTTCGCGGCGATGAGCTCCGGCAGGTACGCGGGCGCCTCGGCCACCTCCCCGAGCAGCGTGGGCAGATGTGCCTGCACTTCACCGGAGCGCATCAGACGGATGCCGGTGAACAGCACCCGGAAGGTGTAGAGCAGCGGCTTGAGCTCGCCGGTCTTCTCGAAGAGCCGCCACTGGGTGGTGGCGAATCCGCGGTAGTGGTGGGCGTGGTGCGCGGTGAGCACACCGGGCGCGAGTGCGGTCAGCTCCCGGTGCGCGTCCGTGGTGTGGACGACAAGGGGTGAGAGCAGCTGCTCCAGCACATAGCCGTTGCGGCGCAGCATCAACCGGACGAACTTGCGTACGTCGTGGGTGACGAGGTCCATCTCGACGCCGTCCCGGTCCCACATCCGCGACCGGGTCTCCTCCGGCTCGCGCAGCCCGACGAGGTCGGCGGCCGGCAGCAGGTGCACGCCCCGCAGGTCGACGTCCGAGTCACGGGACGGGAAGCCGTAGAGGTGCGCGCCGGAGACGGTCGCGAAGAGGACCGGGTCGGGCTGTTCGGCGATCACCGGGGTCAGGTCGAGGGGCAGGGTGTCGGTCACGGGTCAAGCGTCCCAGAGGGCGCCGAGTGTCATCAGGTCGCCCCGGTACTCGATGCGGTCCGCCCAGTCGGTCGGCCAGGCGTCCGCGCCCAGGTACGCGCCCGCGAACGCGCCTGTCAGGCAGGCGATGGAGTCCGAGTCGCCGGAGGTGCAGGCGGCGCGGCGGATGGCGGTGACCGGTTCGCCGGGGAAGAGCAGGAAGCACGACAGGCCGGTCGCCAGCGCCTCTTCGGCGATCCAGCCCGCGCCGGTGGCCAGGCACGGGTCGGTCTCCGGGTCGGCGGTGCGCACGGCCTCGTCGAGACGGTCGAGTACCTCCAGGCACTCGTCCCAGCCGCGGGCGATGAACTCCTCGGCCGTGGAGTCGTCGGCCCGGGTCCACAGGTCGCCGAGCCAGGGGTGGTGGTAGCGGCTGCGGTTGTCGCGGGCGTAGGTCCGCAGCAGGCCGACGAGGGCCGCCGGTTCGGTGCCCTGCGCGAGCAGTCGTACCGCCCTCGCCGTCAGGTCGGACGCGGCGAGCGCCGTGGGATGGCCGTGGGTGAGCCCGGCCTGCAACTGGGCCGCCCCGGCGCGCTGTTCGTCGCTCAGTCCCGGTGCGAGCCCTACGGGCGCCACGCGCATGTTGGCGCCGCACCCCTTGGAGCCGATCTGACTGGCGTCCTGCCAGGGCCGGTTCTCGTCCTTGAGCAGGTTGCACGCCCGCAGACAGGTGTTCCCGGGTGCCCGGTTGTTGTCCGGCGACTGGTACCAGTTCACGAACTCCTCGCGCAGCGGCCGCTCCAGCCGCTTGGGGGCGAGCACCCCGCGGTCCATCGCCGTGCGCATGCCGTGCGCGACGGCCAGCGTCATCTGCGTGTCGTCGGAGACGATCGCCGGCGTCGGCAGTCGCATCTCGCGCCACGGCCCGCACTTGGCGAGGATCGAGGGCACGTCGTTGAACTCGGTCGGGAAGCCGAGCGCGTCCCCGAGGGCGAGGCCGATCAACGTCCCGGTGGCGGCGCGCTTGTCGACGATGGTTTCGGTCATGCGGGGCGTCCTTCCCGGGACGGTCGGAGGAGGGGCGGGTGCAGGGCGGTGGCCTGACCCGCGCGGTAGAGGGCGGCGGGTTTGCCGCGCCCTCCGGTCAGTCGGGCGCCGCCCGGCACCGGTTCGACGAACCCGGGTGTGGCGAGCACCTTGCGGCGGAAGTTGGGCCGGTCGAGGGGCGTGCCCCAGACCGTCTCGTAGACCTGCTGCAGCTCGCCGAGGGTGAACTCCGGCGGGCAGAAGGCGGTGGCGAGGCAGCTGTACTCGAGCTTGGCGCCGACGCGTTCATGGGCGTCGGCCAGGATCCGGTCGTGGTCGAAGGCGAGCGGCCGGTCCGCGTGGTACGGCAGCCAGCTCGCCCGGGCCGCGTCGCTCCCGGCGTGCGGTTCGGGCGCGTCGGGCAGCAGGGCGGTGAAGGCGACGGACACGACCCGCATCCGGGGGTCCCGGTCGGGCTCGCTGTAGGTGCGCAGCTGCTCCAGATGGAGTCCGGTGACGTCCGACAGGCCCGTCTCCTCGGCGAGTTCACGTCCGGCGGCCGTCTCCGCCGACTCGTCCGGCTCGACGAAGCCGCCGGGCAACGCCCAGTGCCCGGCGTACGGCTCCTGCCCGCGCTCGACCAGCAGCACCTGCAGCGCGCCGTCCCGGATGGTGAGAACGGCGAGGTCGACGGTGACGGCGAAGGGTTCGTAGGCGTACTTGTCGTAACTCGCCTTGTCGAACGCCATGTTCACCACCCCCTTGGCGGTCATCTTTAATAGTCATTACGACTATAAACAGCAGGGGTGTGCTTCCACAACCCCCGCGCGGGTAACCGGCCCCGCATGGGCGAGATCCTGGTGGGCACGTGTTCGTGGACGGACCGCGCGCTGGTCGGCAGCGGCTGGTATCCGGCGGGAAGCCGGGACGCCGAGGGGCGATTGCGGTACTACGCGGACCGGTTCCCGGTGGTCGAGGTCGACTCGGCGTACTACGCCCTGCCCAGCGCCCGCAACTCCCAGCTGTGGGCGGACCGCACGCCCGAGGGCTTCGTCTTCGACGTGAAGGCGTTCTCGCTGCTGACCGGTCACCCGACCCGCGCCTCCGTGATGCCGGACGGGCTGCCCGCCGACCCCCGGGACCCGAAGGTGCTCGACGCGGTGTGGGCGCGGTTCACCGAGGGCATCGAGCCCCTGCGGGCGGCGGGACGGCTCGGCGCTGTGCTGTTCCAGTTCCCGCCGTGGTTCCGGCCCGGACGGCGGGCCGGGCGGTTCCTGAGGGAATGCGCCGAACGGACCGCGGGATGGCCCCTGTCCGTGGAGTTCCGGCATCCCGCCTGGTGGCGCGAGGAGTGGGCGGACGCGACGCGCGCCCTGCTGGCGCGGTACGGCATGGCCGCCGTGGCCGTCGACATGACGCAGACGCTTCCCTCGTCCATCCCGCCCGTCACACCGGTCACTTCACCGGACCTGTCCGTCGTCCGCTTCCACGGCCGCAGCCCCGCCTGGGGCTCGGGAAGCAAGGAGGACCGCTTCCGGTACGACTACGGGGAGGCCGAACTCGCCGAGTGGCTGCCCCGCCTGCGGGGGCTCGCCGAGCGGGTCGGCCGGCTGCACGTGCTGTTCAACAACTGCTGCGGCGCGGCCGCGGTCCGTGCCGCCGAGCGCATGCGCGGGCTGCTCGACGGCACGGACCGGGCTCACGCGCGCGTGCGGGACGGCGCGAACGCCGCCACCAGCGCGCCCGCTCCCGCGGCCCCCGCCGACACCCACAGGGCAGGCGCGCAGCCGTCCAGGAAGGACGCCGGGGAGCCGTAGCCGCCGTACCGCGTGAAGACCAGGGCGGCGACGGCGACGCCGAAGACTCCGCCCAGTTCCCGCAGGGCGTTGTTGACGCCGGCCGCGACGCCCGCCTCGCCGAGCGGGACGGAGGACGTCACGGCGTTGGCGACGCTCGGGAAGACCATGGAGATACCGATGCCGGCGATGATCAGCGGCAGGACCAACTGCCCGTAGCTGACGCCGGGTTCGACCTGCCAGGCGAGCAGGGCGAGGCCGATTGCCTGCAGCAGCAGTCCGATCAGCATGAAGGGCCGGGTGCCGAAGCGGTCCGCGAGGGCGCCCGCGACCGGGGCGACCAGCAGCGGCATCGCGTTCCAGACCAGGATGTGCACGCCCGCCTGGAGCGGGGAGTAGCCGAGTCCGGTCTGGAAGAGCTGCGTGATCATGAAGAGGGCGCCCAGGAGCGAGCCGAAGACCAGGAAGCCGGCCGCGTTGGCGGTGGCGAAGCCGCGGTTGCGGAAGTGCGCGAGCGGCAGCATCGGATAACGGGCACCCTTGCGCTCCCACAGGAGGAAGGCCGCGACGAACACGACTCCCGCGGCCAGCGCGCCCAGCACCTCGGCGCTCCCCCACCCCGCCTGCGGCGCCCGGACCGGCGCCCAGGCCAGCCCGGTCAGCCCGACGGCCGCCAGCACCAGCCCCACCAGGTCGAGTTGGGGCCGGGTGCCGTGACTCTCGCGGAGCTTGGTGGCGGCGAAGGGCAGCATCGCCAGGCCGATCGGCACGTTCAGCCAGAAGATCCACTGCCAGGACAGCCCCTCGGTGACGGCCCCGCCCAGCAC
>NZ_WVUG01000021.1 GCF_017614965.1 Streptomyces griseorubiginosus
GGCCGCCCCCTCGGCCGCCAGCGCGAGCGCGATGCCCCGGCCCACGCCCTGTCCCCCGCCGGTGACCAGGGCGGTCTTCCCCGCCAGCCGCCGCATCACGACTCCCTCCAGAAGGGTCCCCAGGAGGGGAAGGCGTCCGGCAGCGCCGGTTCCCCGGCGCCCTCCCAGCCGGCGAATCCCACCCGCTGGGGGCGCTCGGTCACGTCGGCCGCGTACCAGTGCTGCTCGCGGCGCCGGGAGAAGAACCACTCGCCGTCCACGCGCGCGTAGTCGTCGAGGTAGCGGATGGCCATGACGATCCACCGCTGACCCACCTCGTGCTCGGCACGGCAGTACACGGAGCCGGTGGCCGTGTCGCGGCCGGTGAACTCGATCCGGTGCCCGCACACCTGGTGGACGGACCGGCGAAAGCCCCGGACGAGGGGCTCGATGTACGCCCGCAGCGCCTCCCGCCCGTGGCCGTGGCGCCCCATGTCCACGTCGGGCCGGAAGCAGCCGGTCCAGGCGTCGAGGTCGCGGGCGTCCACGGCGAGCGCGTACCGCACGGGCAGTTGCTGGATGGCGAGGTGGGACTCGACGCGGTCGAGACGGTCCTCGATCGGCGTCATGGCCGCGGCTCCTTCGGCAGGCCCAGGATCTGCTCGCCGATGATGTTGCGCTGGATCTCGCTGGACCCGCCGTAGATCGTCTCCGCCAGGGACAGCAGGAAGGAACGCTGCCGGGTGTCCAGGCCGTAGTCGGCGCCGACGATCTGTCCGGCCGGGCCCGCCAACTCCTGTACGAGGTGGCCGAGTCGCTGGTGCCGGGTCGAGGCGTACAGCTTGGCCGTGGTGGCCTGGGCGCCCGGGGTACGGCCCGCGGTGAGTTCGGCGAGGGTGCGCAGGTTGGTGGTGCGCATGACGCGCACGGAGATCCAGGCGTCGACGATGCGGCGGCGCAGCATCGGGTCGTCGAGCGCGCCGCGTTCCCGGGCCAGCTCGATCAGCGACTCGGCCTCCCGCTCGAAGGTGAGCTGCTGGGGCAGGAGCGTGGTGCCGCGTTCGATGCCGAGCGTGGCCATCGCCGTGCGCCAGCCCTGGCCGACCTCTCCGACGACCATGCCGGCGTCGGTGCGCGCGTCGGAGAGGAACACCTCCGCGAACTCGTCCTGGCCCGCGAGGTTGCGGATGGGGCGGATCTCCACACCGGGCTGGTCGGTGGGCAGGAGCAGCATGGTCAGCCCCATGTGCCGGACGGAGTCCGGATCGGTGCGGGCGAGGACGTAGAGCCAGTCGGCGTGCATGCCGAAGGACGTCCACACCTTCTGGCCGCTCACCACCCACGCCTCGCCGTCGCGCTCGGCGCGGGTGCGCACCGAGGCCAGGTCGGAGCCGGCGCCGGGTTCGCTGAAGCCCTGCCCCCACAGTTCCTCGACGGCGAGGATCGGCGGCAGGAACCGCTTCTTCTGCTCCTCGCCGCCCACCTTGAGCAGCATGGGGCCGAGCAGGTCGAGGGCGTTGCCGGTGGCCCGGTAGGGGGCGTTGGCGCGGGCGTACTCGTACTCGAAGACGATCTCCTCGAGGAGTCCGAGACCTCTGCCGCCGTACTCCCGCGGCCAGCCCACGCCCAGCCACCCCCCGGCGGACAGCTCGCGGTCCCAGGCCAGGCGGACCTCCCAGGCCGCGCCGTCGGTGGGGCCGCCGACGCCCCGGTGCTCGGCGAACTCCCCCACCAGATGGTCCGCCAGCCAGTCCCGCAGTTCCTCGCGGAAGTCACGCACCGCGGGTCCGAAGTCCAGCTCCATGTCCGCTTCTCCCTTCTCCTGGAGATCTCAGATGCCGAGCCGGGCGGCCAGCAGCTGACGGTGGTACGACGGTGTGCCGAGCAGCACCTCGGAGCTCTTGGCCCGCTTGAAGTACAGGTGCGCGGGGTGCTCCCAGGTGAAGCCGATGCCCCCGTGGACCTGGATGCTGTCGCCGGCCACCTTGGTGAACGCCTCCGAGCAGAAGGCCTGCGCCAGGGCGGCGGCGAGCGCGGTCTCCGTGTCGTCCCCGGCGTCCAGCGCCCACAGCCCGGCGTACGCGGCCGAGCGGGCGGACTCGAGCTCCATCAGCATGTCGGCGCACTTGTGCTTGATCCCCTGGAAGGATCCGATGGGCCGCCCGTACTGCACCCGGATGCGCGCGTAGTCCACGGCGGCGTCGAGCGCGGCGGCCGCTCCCCCGACCTGTTCGGCGGCGAGCAGCACCGAGGCCGTGGCGAGGGTGCGTTCGAGAACGGGCCAGGCCGTGCCCTCGGCACCGATCAGACGGGCAGGGGTGTCGGCGAACTCCAGACGGGCCTGTTTGCGGGTCTGGTCGAGGGTGGGGAGAAAGGTGCGGGTGAGGCCGGCCGCGTCGGCGCCGACCGCGAAAAGGCTGATGCCCCCAGGGGTGCGGGCGGCGACCAGGAGCAGGTCGGCGAGCAGGCCGTCGGGGACGAAGGTCTTGGCGCCGGTCAGCCGCCAGCCGCCAGCGGTGTGGCGGGCGGTGAGGTGGATGCCGGGCTCGTCCCAGCGGCCGCTGTCCTCGGTGAGCGCCAGGGTGGCGATCGTCGCGCCGGAGGCGATGCCCGGCAGCAGGTCGGCCCGTGCCTGGTCGTCGGCGCAGCGCAGCAGGGTCTCGGCGGCCAGGGCAACGGTGGCGAAGTACGGCTCGCACAGCAGCGCGCGGCCCGCCTCCTCGAAGACGACGCCGAGTTCGACATAGCCGAAGCCCGAGCCGCCGTACTCCTCCGGTACGGCGAGCCCCTGCAGGCCCAGCTCGCCGGCCATCCGCCGCCAGACGACGGCGTCGTGGCCGCGCGGGTCGGCGGACAGCCGGCGCACGGCCGCCTCGTCGGAGTACTTGGCCAGGAAGGACCGTACGACCGTGCGCAGTTCGTCCTGTTCCTGGCTGAAGGTGAGATCCATGCCGGGCTTCCCGTCCTCGCTGCGAAGCGTCTGCCGATCGCTTGCCGCTCTCCGCTCGATACAGTTAGATAATTATAGTATCCGCACTGATTACGCCAGGAGCGCGACGTGACCGATCCCTATGCCCCGTTCACGAGCCTGACCTTCGAGCGGCCCGCGCCCGGCGTGCTGCGCGTCGTGCTCGACGCCCCGAACCTCAACGCGGTGGACCCGCGGATGCACGGCGAACTGGCCGACATCTGGCCGGTGATCGACCGGGACGAGCAGGTCCGGGCGGTGCTGGTCCAGGGGGCGGGCCGGGCGTTCTCGGCGGGCGGGACCTTCGACTCGATCCAGGCCCTGACCGAGGACCACGCGGTGCGCGCCCGGGTGATGCGCGAGGCGCGGGACATGGTGTACGGGGTCATGAACTGCTCCAAGCCGGTGGTCTCCGCGATCCACGGGCCGGCCGTGGGGGCCGGGCTGGTCATCGGCATGCTGGCGGACGTCTCGATCGCGGCCCGCACGGCGAAGATCGTCGACGGGCACACCCGCCTCGGGGTCGCGGCCGGGGACCACGCGGCCATCTGCTGGCCCCTGCTGTGCGGCATGGCCAAGGCCAAGTACTACCTGCTGACCTGCGAGGCCCTCACGGGCGAGGAGGCCGAGCGGATCGGGCTGGTGTCGAAGTGCGTGGCCGACGAGGAGGTGCACGCCGAGGCGCTGCGGGTGGCGGAGGTCCTGGCCGCCGGTCCCGCGAGCGCGATCAGCTGGACGAAGCGGTCCCTCAACCACTGGTACCGCAGCGCCCAGCCCGCCTTCGAGGCCTCGCTCGGCCTGGAGTTCTTCGGCTTCGCGGGCCACGAGGTCGTCGAGGGCCTGGCGGCCCATCGCGACAAGCGCGCCCCGGACTTCGCGGCCGTGGCCGAGAAGCACCCGCTCGACCTGTGACGACGCCACCGAAAGGAACCGATTCCATGACCGATTCCATGACCGCGCAGGACACGACCACCGGCATCCCGCCCCTGGTGAAGGGGCTGACCTACGAGGAGATGCCGGTCGGGCAGGTCTTCCGGACCGCCCGGCGGACCGTCACCGAGACCGACCTGGTCAACTTCGTCACCTGGGGCGGCTTCACCGAGCCGCTGTTCTGGGACGCCACGCACGCGGCGGAGGGCGGTTACACGGGCCGGCTGGTTCCCGGCGGTCTGACGTACTGCCTCGCCGAGGGCCTCGTCCTGCAGACGAACGTCCTGCACGGCACGGGGCTCGCCTTCCTGCACATGGAACTGACCGTGCACGCGCCGGTGTACGTCGGCGACACGCTGTACGCCGTCGTGGAGACCACCGGCTCGCGCCCCTCCAGCAAGCCCGGCCGGGGCGTGGTGACCAGCCGGGTCACCGTGCGCAACCAGCGGGACGAGGACGTGCTGGTCTACTGCCCGGTACGGCTGATCCGCGGCCGGGACTACGAGGCGCCGACGCCCTGAGCGGGGGCCACCAGGGTCAGGCCGGTCCGCGGGCCGTCGGCGGGCGGACCGGCGAAGGCTCCGGTGCGCACCCAGTCGGACGGCATCGCGGGCCGGGGCGCGAGCTCGTGGTCGGGGACGGCCATCGCGTACAGGCGGGTGTAGCGGAACTTGGCCTCCAGGTTGTCCAGGACCGACCAGTACTCGTAGCCGCACACCTCCACTCCGGCGTCGACGAGCCCCGCCAGCCAGGAGAGCCGGGCGCGCAGCAGGGCCCGGCGCCGGGTGTCGTCGCGGTTGCCCGTGCCGTCGACCAGATCCAGGTCACCCATGCCGTTGTCGACGACGGACAGCGGGGGCAGCAGGTCCCCGTACAGGTCGCACAGGCCCGCGACGGCGTCGGCGAGCCCCTCGGGGATGATGGGCCAGCCGTAGGCGGTGGTCTCCACCTCGTCGAAGGGGACGATCGCGAAGCCGAGGCCGACGAGCAGCCGGTTGACCTCGTTGAGGGCGCTGCGGCACTTCGCGCTCGGCAGCACCCGGGGCAGGTTCTCGGGCGCGGTGACGCGGAACGGCGTGTGCCAGGAGACGGCCAGCAGATCCTGGGCGGTGGTGATGACGTCCAGGTCGCCGGGGCGTACGCAGCCGGTGGCCGCCACGGGCGCGAGGTCGTCCTCGGTCACCATGTGCTCGCCGAGCAGCAGCGGGTCGAGGAAGATGCGGTTGGTCCAGCTCTCCAGACGCTCCAGGGCAAGCCGGTCGTAGGGGTCGTCGGTGGCCGGGTAGCCGCCCACGAGGGTGACCGTGGTCCCGATCCGGCCGGCGGCACCCGCGGCGCGCAGGGCCCGGGTGGCGAGTCCGTTGGCGAGGAGGATGTGGTGGACCGCGGGGAGCCCTGCGCGGCCCGCGCCACGGCCCGGTGAGTACATTCCGGCCACATGGTCGGCGAGGGTGGGCCCGGCCAGGTCGGTGGAGGTGATCCAGCGTTCCACCCGGTCGCCGAGGCGGCGGCCCAGCTCGGCGGCGTACGCGGCGAAGTGCTCGGCGGTGTCGCGGGCGAGCCAGCCTCCGGCGCCGTCCAGCCACGGGGGCAGCGTGCGGTCGACGAGGGTGAGGGCGGGCCGCTTCCCTTGGGCGAGCAGGGCGTCGAGCGCGCGCTCGCAGCGGTCCAGTGCCCGCCGGTCCCAGCTGCCCGGGCCGTCGGGCTGGAGCAGCGGCCAGCCCGCGACCATGCGGTGGGTGTCGGCGGTGACGCCGAGCAGCTGCCGCATGTCGTCGGTCCACTGCCCGAAGTGTCCGCCGCGCTCCCAAGCGGGCGGCGGCGGGGCCGCGACGGTGTCCGCGGTGGCGACCCCCCAGTCGACCCCGCGCAGCGATTCATGCAGGAAACCATCGCTCATGGTTACCGTCCAGGCGGTGAATGGTTTAGCGCATTCAACTGAATGTCCGCCGACCGGACGCTAACACCTCACGCAGACCACGACAATGTTTCGGCCACATCTCGTCGGTATGTAAAGGGTGTGGCCGGCCGGCTACTCCCCGAACGGCCGGAACTCCTCCTCCCGCCACCAGGGGTACACGGCCGGCATGTCCTTGCTCACCAGGCCGGGGAAGGCGGGCGGCCGCTTGGCGAGGAACGACTCGACACCCTCGACGGGGTCCGGCCCGCCGCCGATCTGGCTCATGATCCGCGAGTCGAGCCGGTGCGCGGCCATGGGATGGGGCTCGCCGAGCATGCGCCACATCATCTGGCGGGACAGGGCGACGGAGACCGCCGAGGTGTTCTCGGCGATCTCCCGGGCCAGCGCGTACGCCGCCGGGAGCAGTTCCTGAGGCGCGTGGACGGAGCGGACCAGCCCCGCCGCCAGCGCCTCCTCGGGGCCGAAGACGCGGCCGGTGGCCACCCACTCCATGGCCCGCTGCATGCCGACCGCCCGGGGCAGGAACCAGCTCGCGGCGGACTCCGGCACGATGCCGCGACGGGCGAAGACGAAACCGAACTTCGCCGTGGTCGACGCCAGCCGGATGTCCATGGGCAGGGTCATGCTGGCCCCCACGCCCGCCGCGGGGCCGTTGATCGCCGCGATGACCGGCTTGGTGCTGGCGAAGATCCGCAGCGCGACCCGGCCGCCGGTGTCCCGGTGCCAGGCGCCCGCCTTGCGGTGGTCGAACGACGAACCCCCGGAACTGACGTCGGCGCCCGCGCAGAAACCGCGTCCGGCGCCGGTCACCACGATCACCCGCACTTCGTCGTCCGCGTCGGCGGCGTCCAGGACGTCCAGCAGGTCCTGCATCATGCGCGGGCTGAAGGCGTTGAGCTTCTCCGGCCGGTCGAGGGTGACCGTGAGGATCCGGTCGGCCAGCTCGGCCCGTACGGTCTCGTACTCCTGCTGCGGCATGCGCGTCCTCCGTCACTCCGCGACCCGGTTTCCAGAAAGCTTAATTAGTTATAGCATTCAACTCTAATGACGGATCCCTGGACGAGGGCGGCGACAATGACGGATCTCGTGGTGACGGCCGTCGGGCCCATCCGGCTGGTCGAGCTGAACCGGCCCGAGCAGCTGAACGCGATGAGCGACGAGCTGCACACCGGCCTCGCGTCGGTGTGGGACGAGCTGGCCGCCGATCCGGAGGCACGGGTGATCGTCCTGACGGGGCGCGGCCGGGCGTTCAGCGCCGGCGGCAACCTCGACACCATGACCCGCGTCCAGCGCGACGCCGCATTCCGGCAACGGCAGGTCGACGAGGCGCGCGGGATCATCACCGGCCTGGTCCGCTGCCCCCTGCCCGTCATAGCGGCGGTCAACGGCCCCGCCGTGGGCCTCGGTTGCAGCCTCGCCCTGCTCAGCGACCTCGTGCTGATCGCCGACGACACCTATGTCGCCGACCCCCACGTCCAGGTCGGACTCGTCGCGGGCGACGGCGGCGCGTACGTGCTGCCGCTGCTCGTGGGCCTGACCCGGGCGAAGGAGCTGCTCTTCCTGGGCGACCGGGTGAGCGCCGAGGACGCGGTCCGGCTGGGCATCGCCAACCGCGCCGTGCCCAGGGACAAGCTCATGGACGAGGCCATGGACCTGGCCGGACGGCTGGCTGCCCTGCCCGCGCAGGCGCTGCGCGAGACCAAGCGAGCCGTCAACCGGCATCTGGAGCAGGCCCTCGACACGGTGATGGAGCCGGCCCTGCTCGCCGAGCGGGAAACCATGCACGCGCCGGACCACATCGCCGCCGTCGAGCGGATCATCGCCGCACGCGGCCGCCGCTGAACCGCAGAGGAGCACGGGATGGACTTCGCGTTCAGCGAGGAGCTTGAGGAACTCGGCCGCACGGTGCGGGCGTTCCTCGCGGACACCTCGCCTCAGACCGAGGTACGGCGTCTGATGGAGACCCCCGAGGGCTTCGACCGGGCGCTGTGGCGCCGGATGGGCACGGAGCTGGGTCTGCAGGGGCTCGCCGTGCCCGAGGAGTACGGCGGGGCCGGGTGCGGGCCGGTCGAGGTGGGCGTGGTCATGGAGGAGACGGGCCGCGCCCTGCTGTGCGCGCCCTTCCTGTCCTCGGCCGTCCTGGCGACGACCACGCTGCTGCGCTGCGCCGACGAGGAGGCCCGCAAGCGTCTGCTGCCGGGTCTTGCGGCAGGAGAGCTCGTCGCGACACTGGCCCTGACCGAGGACTCGGCGCGCTGGGACGCGGCGGGGGTCGGGCTCACCGCCCGTGAGTCCGGCGGCAGTTGGCTGCTGACCGGGCACAAGACGTTCGTGCTCGACGGGGCGGCCGCCGATGTCGTGCTCACCGTGGCACGCGCCGTCGACGGGATCGGTGTCTTCGTGGTGGACGGTGACGCGCCCGGTCTGACGCGTACGCCGCTGCCCACCCTGGACCCGACCCGCCGGCAGGCCCGCCTGGAGTACCTCGAGGTACCGGCGACCCGGCTGCGGACGCACGGCGACGGCTGGGACCTGGTCGCCCAGGTCCTGGACCGGGCCGCCGTCCAGCTTGCCGCCGAGCAGGTCGGGGTGGCGTCCCGCGCGCTCGACATGGCCGTGGAGTACGCCAAGGTCCGCCAGCAGTTCGGGCGGGCGATCGGCTCCTTCCAGGCCGTCAAGCATCTGCTGGCCGACGTCCTGCTGGAGGTCGAGTCGGCGCGCGCCGCCGCGCACTACGCCCTGCTCGCCGCCGAGAACGACGCCCCGGACCTGCCCGCCGTGGCGAGCCTGGCCAAGGCGTTCTGCTCCGACGCGTGTGCGCGGGCCACGGCGGACAACATCCAGGTCCACGGCGGTATCGGCTTCACCTGGGAACACCCGGCCCACCTCTATCTGAAGCGGGCCAAGACGTCACAGCTGCTGTTCGGCGATCCCGCGTACCATCGCGAACTGCTCGTACGGCGCATCGGCATGGAAGCGGGCGAAGGAGCGGCATGAAGGTCGACGGCAAGCTCAACGTGTGGAGCACCACGGAGGTCGTGGAGGAGGCCCGCCACCACGAGAAGGCGGGATACGACGGGCTGTGGGCCTCGGAGTCCAAACACGACCCGTTCCTGCCCCTGATGCTGGCCGCCGAGCACACCGACCGGCTGGAGGTCGGCACCGCCATCGCGGTGGCCTTCGCCCGCTCCCCCATGCAACTGGCGTACACCGCACACGACTTGCAGACGTACTCCGGCGGGCGTTTCTCGCTCGGCCTGGGCAGCCAGATCAAGCCGCACATCGAGCGGCGCTTCGCGATGCCGTGGAGCAGACCCGCCGCCCGGATGCGGGAGTACGTCAGCGCGCTGCGCGCCATCTGGGCCGCCTGGAACGAGGGCGAACGGCTGGACTTCCGCGGCGACTTCTACTCGCACACGCTGATGTCCCCGTTCTTCTCCCCGCCGCCCGCCACCGGCGGCGCGCCCAAGGTGTTCGTGGCCGCCGTCGGGGAGGCGATGACGCGGGTGGCGGGCGAGGTGGCCGACGGTCTGCTCGCCCACGGCTTCACCACCGAGCGGTATCTGCGCGAGGTCACCCTGCCGACCGTCGAGTCCGGACTGGCGTCCTCGGGCCGCACACGCGCCGACTTCTCCGTCTCCCATCTGCTGCTGACCGCGACCGGCGGGACGGAGGAGGAGATGGCCCGCGCGATCGACGGCACCCGCGCCCAGGTCGCCTTCTACGGCAGCACGCCCGCCTACCGCGGGGTCCTGGAGCTGCACGGCTGGGGCGAACTCGGCGACGAACTGCACGCGTTGTCGACGTCCCGGCGCGAGGACAAGTGGGAGGCGATGACCCGGCTCGTCGACGACGAGGTCCTGGGCACCTTCGCGGTGGTGGCGGAGCCGGACCGGGTGGCGGGCGAGATCCGGCGCCGGTACGGGGCGCTGGTCGACCGGGTGTCCTTCTACACCGCCTACGAGACCCGTGCCGAGGTGTGGGAGCCGATCGTGGCGGAGCTGCGTGAGAGCTGACCGTCAGCCGAGCAGGTCCAGGACGGTGGTCATGGACCTGCTCTGCAGCAGATAGTCCTCCGCCTCCTGCAGATGCACGCGCCACAGGTCCTCGGCGGCCTCGGCGCGGCGCGCGGCCACCAGGTCCACGAGCGCGCCGTGGGCGCGGAAGCCCCGGCGGTTGGCCCGGATGTTCTCCGGGCTGCCGGCGTCGAGGTCGACGTGGGACCAGTTCGCCTGGTCGATGATGTGGCGGACCATGCCGTTGAGGACGCCGAGCGTCTCGTTGCCCGCGAGTTCCACGACCAGGGCGTGGAACTCCATGTGGGCGCGGATGAAGGCCGAGGGGTCGTCCATGAGCCGCTCAGCCTCGGCGACGGCGGCCCGCAGTCTGCGCAGGTCCTCCTCGGTGCGCCGCTCGGCCAGCAGGCCAGCGCACGGCGCCTCGATCACCGTACGGGCGTCGTACACGTCCTTCAGCGTCGTGCCCCGGTACTCCAGCACCAGACCGGCGTAGCGGGCGGCCACCGTGCCCTCCGGGACCTGGACCCGCGCCCCGCCCCGGGCGCCCCGGCGCACGTCGATCAGCGACTCCGACTCCAGCACCCGGAACGCCTCGCGCAGGGTGGGCCGGGAGACGGCGAACTCCTCCATCAGCGCCGTCTCGGACGGCAGCGCGTCCCCCTCCACGAGCTCACCGCGCACGATCATGCGGCGCAGCCGTGCCGCGACCAGTTCCGCCATCTTGGGGACCCGGACCTGGGCGCCGCCGATCCCGCCGCGTCTCCCGTTCTCACTCATCGCGGGGACCACCTCCGTCCGGCCGGCAGGCGCGCGGCGCGCCTCAACCCGGTGGACCCCATCCTAGAACTAGATAACTATTTAAGCTAGGTAATCGAGTTCGTCCGGATGAGGTGATCGGCCAGCGTCACCAACAGATCGCGGCCGACCGACCGTTCGCGCATGTCACCCATCATCAGCGGGACGTCGGGATCGAGGTCGAGCGCCTCGCGTACCTCCCGCTCACCGCGGTCCCGACGCCCGTGGAAACAGTTGACACCGACGACGAAGGGGATGCGGCGGCTCTCGAAGAAGTCGATGGAGGCGAAGCTGGTCTCCAGTCTGCGGGTGTCGGCCAGGACGACCGCGCCCAGGGCGCCGTGCACCAGGTCGTTCCACATGAACCAGAAGCGCTCCTGGCCGGGCGTGCCGAAGAGGTAGACCACCAGCCGGGGACTGACCATGATGCGGCCGAAGTCCATGGCGACGGTGGTCGTCGACTTGCGCTCGACGCCCTCGACGTCGTCGACGCCGACACTGGCCACGGTGAGGTACTCCTCGGTGCGCAGCGGCGCCACCTCACTCACCGCGCCGACCAGGGTCGTCTTGCCGACGCCGAAGCCGCCGGCCACGAGGATCTTGACGGCCGCGGGAGCCGTGACCGGGGTGCGCGGGGCGAGGTCAAAGTCTGCGGAGGCCATCCCTCACCGCCCGAAGTAGGTTCATGTCCATGGTGCTTCCTGCCGCGACTGCGAGCGGCGGACGGGTGGTGACCCTGCCGAGGGCCACCAGGTCGTCGATCAGAATCTTCGCCACCGAGATCGGCAGGTCCAGCGCGGAGGCGATCTCGGCCACCGCGGCCGGCGCTCGGCACTGCCGCAGGATGGCGCGGTGCTCGGGTTGCAGACCGCGCGAGGACCGGCCGGGAACCTCCGGGTCGACGGTGGTCACGAGGGTGATCAGGGTGAGGTCGTCACGGGCGGGCGCGGTGCGGCCCTGGGTGATCGTGTAGGGCCGGACGGACTGGGTGTCCGCGTCGTCCGCCTCCATGCCGTCCGTCCAGTGGCTCACTCACGTACACCGCCCTCGACGCCGGGCATGACGACGCGTGCCTCGGCGCCGAGACGCCGGCCCACCTGCTGCATGAGGGTGTGCATGGCCACGGCCATCAGCTCGGCGTCCACCTCCTGGGAGGCGACGACGGCCAGATGTGTGCCCCGGCCCGCGGCGGAGACGAACAGCCACAGGTCGGCCAGCTCGACGATCACCTGGTGCACCGGCCCGCCGTCGAAGAGCGTCCCGACCCCGCGGGCCAGGCTCTGCTGGCCGGTCGCCACGGCGGCGAGTCGCTCCGCGTCGCCCCGGGCGATGGTGCTGGACTGGCTCACCACCAGACCGTCGTCGGACAGCACGATGGCGTGCCGGGTGCCCGGGACCTGTTCGACGAGGCCGTCCAGCAGCCAGTCGAGATCCTGATGAGTGGCGGTCGTACGCAGTGTCATGGTCAGTCTTCCGTCGGGGAACTTCTGCGGGTCGGCAAGGTGTCTGCGGGGCCGGGGACCGTGGGAGTCGTACTCCTGGCCATGCGGGACTGGCGTTGGAATGCGCCGACGGTGGCGCCGGAACGGGCCGGCGTGGGACGGGGAGCGGCCTCCCGCTCGCCGGGGCGCTCCCGCGGGGCGGCGCCCGGGTCGCGCAACTCGTCGACGAGGCTGGCCTGGCGGACGCGTTTGGGCAGCGGTTGCACCACGCCGGGGGCGGCGGCACCGGCCTGCGCGCCGGACGCGTCCGGTGCCGCGTGGCCGGGAGGCGGGCCGAACGGCTGGGAGGGCAGACGCCTCCGTGGTGGGCCGCCCGTGCCCGATCCGCCGCCCGTGCCTGGCCCACCGCCCGTACCCGGTGCGCCACTCATGCCCGGTGCGCCGCCCAGGCCCGGTGCGCCCGGCTGCCGCCCCACGGGATGGGCACGCGGCCTGTCCCGCGGGGCGGCCGGGCCGGACGGTACGCCGTCCGCGACCGGCCGGTGCGCGCCCGGGTCCGGGCCCTGCGCCGGATCCGGTACGGCCTCGAAGGGCGACGCCACCGGGACGGGCGCCGGCGGCCAGGAGCCCACGGTCTCCTCCGCCGGCCCGGAGGCGTCCACCACGACCAGTTCGTCGGGGATCAGGACGACCACCCGGGTCCCGCCGAACGCCGAGGGCCGCAGGTCCACCTGGATACCGAGGCCCTGCGCCAGCCGGGCGACGACGTAGAGCCCGAGCCTGACGTCGTCGGCCCGCGACATCACGTCCATGCGGGGCGGGTCGGCCATCATCCGGTTGACCGCCTCGTACTGAGCCTCGTCCATGCCCACCCCGCGGTCCTCGATCTCCACCGCGAGACCGCGCCCCACCTGGGCGGCGTACACCTCCACCGGGGTCGGCGGCCGGGAGAAACCCACCGCGTTCTCCATGAGTTCGGCAAGGACGTGGATGACGAGACCGACGGCACGCTCGGACAGCCAGACCCGGCCCTGCACCTCGATCTGGATCCGCCGGTAGTCCTGCACCTCGCTCTGGGCGGAGCGCAGCACGTCCAGCACCAGCACCGGCTTGCGCCAGCGCCGTTGGGGCTGGCCGCCGCCGAGGATGACCAGGTTCTCCTCGTAGCGGCGCAGCCTCGCGGTGAGGTGGTCGAGGTCGAACAGGTCCTCCAGCACCTCGGGGTCCTCGTGCTTGCGTTCCAGTTCGCTGAGCTTCTTCATCTGCAGGCCGATGAGCAGCTGGGTACGGCGGGCGATGCGCTGCAGCAGCTTCTCGAATCCGTGGAGCTGGCCCACCTGGGCCACCGTGGTGTCGAGGGCGGTGTGCCGGGCGAGGTTGAGGGCCTGGCCCAGCTGCCCGAGCTCGTCGCCGCTGTGCCGGATCGCCGGGAGTTCGGCGTCCGGGTCGACGACCTCGCCCCGGCGCATCCGGTCCACCACGTCCGGCAGCCGGCTCTGCAGGTCCAGGGCCGCGGTGCGCAGGGCGGAGATCCGGCGGCGCAGCACGCGGGTGAACAGGACGGTGATCAGGGCGACCACGAACACGGCGACGGCGTTGCTGACACTGGTGACGATCAGCCGGGTCTCCATCGCCCGCAACTGCTTGTCCGTGGCGGCCGTCAGGGTCTTGGCGTAAGCGGCGTTGCGCTGCTGAAGCCCGGCGGTGACCTGCTGGACGCTGTCGCGCCAGGTCCGGCCGAGGCCCTTGGAGAACCGGTCCGAGTCCTTTCCGGAGGCAGAGCCCGCGAGCACGGCCTGTTCGACGGCGGTCTTCTTCTTCCACCCGCTGCCCGCCATGAGCTCGCGGAACTGCCGCGCCTCGTCGTGCGAGAGCAGCGGCACGACCTTGTCGTCGAAGATGAACTGCTGGGCGCCGATCAAGGCGGCGAGCTGTCCCCGGTCGGTTCCCGAGAGCCTGCCGGTGACCGAGGCGCGGGTGAGCAGCGCGTCCTCGCGCGAGATCATCTCCATGCCCCAGTCCTCGTCGATGACCGGGCGGACGAGGTGGTCGATGCCGGGCAGGCCGACGGTGCTGAGGGTGTTGAACACCTTCAGGTGCAGGGAGATCAGACCCGTGTAGCGGTCGAACGTCTGCTGCGGCGAGGAGGTCCGTCCGTCCACGCCCGCGCGGTACTCGGCCAGGTTCCGCAGGGCCCTGCTCAGGTCGACGACGTCGCCGCGGATGTCGGCCGGCGCGTTCCACCCGCTGCCCGGCAGCGCCTCGACGGCCTTGACGGCCGCGTCGGTACGGGCCCGCTGCGCGCGCAACTGCTGCTGGAACGCGGCGGGGTCGGCCAGGGCCGCCTCGCTGAGCCGGCGTTCCTCCTGCAGGGAGAAGAAGGCGCCCAGGACCGGCCGGGCCGCCTGGGTGGACACGTCGTTGCGGTCCTGCTGGCGCCGCCAGTCGGTGTAGAGCTGCGCGGAGTCGACCGCCCACAGCGCCACCAGGGTCACGATGGGCACCAGGGCCAGGACGAGCAGGACCGTGCGCAGCGCCGGCTGCCGTCCGGCTCCGGGTTCCCGCCTGCCGCCCTGTCTCTTCGACGCTCGCGCATGCACTGCCACTTCAGGTCCTCGGCGATGCTCACAGAGGCGGGTCACCCCAGCGGTGCCCGCGCGATGCGGGTGATGCTATCGCCGGAAACCACTAACTAAATACACTGAGAGCAATCAGTGTTTAAATTATGACGAGGCGGCAGTCATTCTGTGATCGACGGGGACGGCCGGTTCTCCGGTACGAAGTACGGCAACGTGATCTCGTCGGTGAGTGCGCGGAAGTCCACGTGGACGCGCAGTCCGATGACGACGTCCCCGGGGTCGCCCGCGTCCACGTGCGCCAGCAGGGTCGCCCCGTCGTCGAGGTCGATCACCGCCAGCGCGAACGGGGTGTCGAAGCCGGGGCCAGGGGCCCGGTGCACGACGGTCACCGAGTAGACGGTGCCCCGGCCCGCGCTGGGCGCGTACCGCCAGTCGCGGGCCATGCAGCCGGGGCAGGCGGGTTCGGGGACGAAGAAGCGCAGACCGCAGGTCGGGCAGTGCGGGACGACCAGCTCGCCGCGCCGGGCCGCCTCCCAGAACGGCCGGGACAACTGCGTCGGGACGGGTACGGGCCGGCTCATCGCATCCTCCCCAGCACGCTCATCTCGTAGTGCTGCGCCCCCGAACCGGCGTTGCCGACGACCGCCAGCTCCGCGCCCGCCACCTGGTGCACGGCCGTGCCGCGCAACTGCCGTACCGCTTCGACGACTTTGAGGGTCATCTGCTGGGTGCCGTTCCAGGCGTACGCCAGGCAGCCGCCGTCCGGGTTGACCGGGTGCTTGCCGCCGACGGCGATGGCTCCGCTCGCGGCCAGCGGGCCGCCCTCGCCCTCGCCGCACAGACCGAGGATCTCCAACTGGCGGATGACCTCGAAGGAGTTGGGGTCGTAGAGGGAGAACACGTCCACGTCGTGCGGGCCGATGCCGGCCATCGCGTATGCGCGCTCGGCGGCCGGACGCCCGAGCCCGCCGACCTCCCGGTACAGCGCCGGGTTGGCGTACGCGGCCTGGTGGTACTGCATCCCGCCGCCGAGGACGGCGACGGGCGGGTGCGGCAGGTCCCGGGCCCGCTCGGCGGTGGTGACGACGAGCGCCGCGCCGCCCTCGCCGACGATGCAGCAGTCCAGCAGATGGAAGGGCGTGGCCACCATGCGGGAGGCGAGCACGTCGTCGGCGGTGTACGGGCCGCGCCCGTACATCATCGCCTCCGGGTTGGTGGTGCCGTTGTTGCGGATGGTTGCGGCGACCTCCGCGAGCTGGCGGGAGGTCGTGCCGTACTCGTGCATGTGCCGGGCGGCGACCAGGGCGAACTGGGCGACGACATAGCTGCCCCAGACGTCCGCGAACTCCAGCGCCACCCCGGCCCCGACGGGGCCGGTCCCCCGCGAGACCAGCCTGCAGCCGCCGACCACGACGGTGTCTGCGAACCCCGCCCGCACGGCCGCCGCCGCCTTCAGCAGGCCGCGTGAGCCCGCGTTGTCGAGCATCGAGTCGCTGGTCCAGCGCAGGTCCCGGCCCAGCACGCGCGCCCAGGAGCTGCCCTCGCCGGGCACCCCGCCGGGGCCGGGCCAGTCGACCTGGGCGCCGTCGACGTCCGACGGCGCCAGCCCGGCGTCCATGAGCGCGCCGCTCACCGCTTCGAGCGCGAGGTCCATGGCGTCCCGGTCCGGGAGGGACAGCGCCTGTTCGGTGGCGTACACGCCGACGACGACCGGCAGGCGGCGGTCCGCGGGGTTCACCGTCCCGCGCCGAGCGTGTCGCCGCCCGGGTAACCGCCGCCGCCGAAGCGCTCGTCGAGCGCCTCGTAGTCCTTCGCGAAGTCCTTCGTGCGGGGCAGCGCGTCGACGAACTCCACCGTCTTGGGCTTCTTGTACGAGGCGATCCGCGCCCGGCAGTGCTCGACCAGGTCCTCGGCGGTGACCGGTCCGGCGTCGGCGTGCAGCACCACGACGGCCTTGACGTCCTGCGCCCAGCGCTCGTTGGGCACGCCGATCACGGCGGCCTCCTTCACCGCCGGATGGGACTCGATGCAGTTCTCCACCTCGGCGGGGAAGATGTTCTCGGCGGCCGACTTGAGCATGCGGGTGGTCGTGCCGAGGAAGCTGATCGTGCCGTCGGCCTCGCGGCGGCCGAGGTCGGTGGTGTGCCACCAGCCGAAGCGGAATCGCTCCTCGTTGATCTCGGGCCGGTTCCAGTAGCCGAGGTGCACGAGGTCCCCGCGGACGCAGATCTCACCGGCCACCCCGGTCGCACACTCAGCGCCGGTGCTGTCGAGGATCCGTACGGCGGTGCCGGGGCCGGGGCGTCCCGCGTTGCCGGTGCCCGTGCCGCCGTAGGCGCCCGTCACGGCGAAGCCGGTCACCTCGGTCTGTCCGTAACCGCGGCCCTCGCCGCCGCCGTTGCGGGTGAAGCGGCTGGTGTCGGTGGGCACGGTGTCCTGCCACAGCGGTGCGGCGACGCTCGCCCGCAGATGCGAGAGGTCGTGCCCGGCCTCACGGTTCAGCGCGACGAGCTGCGCGATGGTCGGCGGCATCAGATAGGCGTGGGTGCACTTCTCTGCCGCGAGCAGCGGCAGCAGCTCCTCGGCGACGACCCGGCGCACGATGACGTTCTTGCCGCCGTGCACGAAGGCCGGGACGCCCCAGAACTGGTAGTTGCCGATGTGGAACATGGGCCCGGCGCCGAGGAAGGCGGTCTCCGTGCCGATGTCCCCCATCCAGGCGGCGCCCGCGCCCATGGCGAGGAGGTTGCGGTGCGAGAGCATCGAGCCGGACTGGCGTCCGGAGATCGCCGCGGTGTAGATCACGAGCAGCGCCGTGTCGGGGTCGACGTCGACTTCCGGGTCGTCGGGCGAACCGGCGGCCAGGAAGGACTCGTAGGAGTCGGGGCCATCGGTGTCGTGCCGCAGCCACAGCGCCCGGTGGTCGCTGCCGAGTTCGGCCCGCGCCTTGCCGACGGTGTCGCCGATCTCCTCGTCCTGCCAGACGATGACCCGGGGGTCGAAGTCCTCGACGGCGAAGGCCATTTCGGGGGCGGCCCAGCGCCAGTAGCCGGGGCAGACCATGGCACCGGTCTTCGCGGCGGCACCGAGCAGCTCCCAGATGCGGAAGGAGTTCTGGCCCAGCCACAGGATGCGGTCGCCGGGGCCGACGCCCGCCTCGGTGAGGGCGTTGGCGAGGCGGTTGGTGCGCTCGTCGAGCTGCGGCCAGGTCAGCCGGATGTCGCCGTCGACGAGGGCGACGCCGTCGGGGTAGGACCTGCGGTGCTCGCGGATGAGGTCGCCGAACGTCAGGCGGCGGGCGGGATTCACGGTGGTTCGCTCCTGTGGGATCTCGTCAGACGCGGCCGACGCCGACGCCCTTGACGTGGATGAACTCCTCCAGTCCGGCCCTGCCGCCCTCCCGTCCGAACCCGCTGAGGCCGACGCCCCCGAAGGGCGTGGCCGGCGAGGTGATCGGGTTCGGGCCGGGGTTGACGTACACCGTGCCGGCCTTCAGGCGCGGCACCAGGCGGTTCACGCGGGCGATGTCGCGGGACTGGACGTAGGCGGACAGGCCGTACTCGGTGTCGTTGGCGAGGGCGACCGCCTCGTCCTCGGTGTCGAACGGGGTGAGGGCGAGGACCGGGCCGAAGATCTCCCGCTGGGCGAGGTCGCTGTTGTTGTCGACGTCGGCGAAGACCGTCGGGGAGACGAACCAGCCGTCGGCGTCGACGCGTTCACCGCCGTACACCAGCCGTCCCGCACCGTCCTCCATCGCCTTGTCGATCACGCCCTGGACGCGGTCGCGGGCGGCCTTGTTGATCAGGGGCCCGATGTAGGTCGTCGGGTCGAGCGGGTCGCCCACGGGGAGGTGGGCGACGACCCCGGTGACCCGGGCGACCACCTCGTCGTAGATCGGCCGCTCGACCAGGAGGCGGGTGGGCAGTGCGCAGCCCTGGCCGGTGTTGCTCATGGCGAAGGCCGCGCAGTACGGCACGACGGTGTCGAGGTCGGTGTCGGCGAAGAGCAGGTTGGCGGACTTGCCGCCGAGTTCGAACAGGACGGGCTTGAGGCTGAGCGCGGCGTCGGCCATGATGCGGCGCGCGGTGGCGGGACCGCCGGTGAAGGAGATCTTGTCCACGCCGGGGTGCGTGACCAGGGCCGATCCGGCGTCGCCGAGGCCGGTGACGACGTTGATCACGCCGTCGGGGATGCCGGCCTCGCGGGCCAGGTCGGCGAAGAGCAGCGCGGAGAACGGGGTGGACTCGGCCGGTTTGATCACCACGGTGTTGCCGGCGGCGAGCGAGGGCGGGATCTTCATCGCCAGGGACAGCGCGGGGGAGTTCCAGGTGATGATGTGGCCGATCACGCCGTACGGCTCGGCCAGGGTGTACTCGACGTTCTCGTGGGGGCTGTAGGCCGCGCCGACCATGCCCTCGATCTTGTCGGCCCAGCCCGCGTAGTACTCGGTCCACTCGGCGATGTGCGTTCCGACGTTCTCGGCCCAGCCGCCGACGCAGACGCCGTTCTCCAGCGGGCAGATCGCCGCGAAGTCGGGAATGTGGTCGCGGATCAGCTGGGCGAAGCGGGTGAGCAGACGGCGCCGGTCGGCCGGCCGCATGCCGCCCCAGACCTCGAACGCGGTCCGGGCCGCGGCGACGGCCTGGTCCACCTCGCCGGGGCCCGCGAGCGGGATCTCGGCCTGGACGAGACCGGTCGCCGGGTTGACGTGCTCGAAGAGCCCGCCGCTGGTGTCGGACAGCTCCTTGCCGCCGATGACGAGGCGTGGGCGCGGCAGAACCTGCTCGGCCCGCTGTCGGTGCAGTGCTACGTCGACGGTGAACACAGTTGCCTCCTGTCCGTACACTTCGCTTAAATAGCTAACCTATTTATCGGTGTCAGTCAATGACAGTGCCGGTGTCACAGACCCAGCGAGCGGCCGACGATCTCCTGCATGATCTCCGAGGTGCCGCCGAACACCCGCTGCACCCGGCTGTCGCGCCAGATGCGGGCGATCTCGTACTCGTTGACGTAGCCGTAGCCGCCGAAGAGCTGCATGCAGCGGTCGATGACCGCCCAGCCGGTCTCCGTGGTCCAGTACTTGGCCGCGGCGGCCTCTTCGGCCGTCAACTCGCCCTGGACCAGGGCCATGATGCAGCCGTCCACATAGACCCGGGCGGCGGCGAGCTTCGCCTTGATGTCCGCGAGGGCGAACCGGTTGGCCTGGAACTCGCCGATCGGCCGGCCGAAGGCGGTGCGGGTCCTGGCGTACTCCAGGGTCACGTCGAAGGCCCGCTGCGCGGAGGCGAGCGCGGCGACGGCGATGGCGAGCCGCTCGGTGGGGAGGTTGCCCATCATGTGGTAGAAACCGCGCCCCTCCTCACCGATCAGGTTCTCGGCGGGGACACGCACCTCGTGGAAGAAGAGTTCGGCGGTGTCCTGGGCCTTCATCCCGACCTTGTCGAGCTTGCGGCCGCGCTCGAAGCCCTCGGCGCCGCGCTCGACGACGATCAGGCTGATGCCCTTGTGCCCGGCCGCCGGGTCGGTCTTGCATGCGACGATGACGAGGTCGGCGAGGATGCCGTTGGTGATGAAGGTCTTGGAGCCGTCGATCACCCACGCGTCGCCGTCCCGGCGGGCGGTGGTGCGGATGCCCTTGAGGTCGGATCCGGCGGCGGGCTCGGACAGGGCGAGCGCGCAGATGGTCTCGCCGGCGATCACTCCGGGCAGCCAGCGGGCCTTCTGCTCCGGGGTGGTGAGGTTCATGAGGTAGGGCGGTACGACGTCGTTCTGCAGGCCGAGCCCGATGCCGACGGCGCCGGTGGCGGCCATCTCCTCCGCCATGATGGCGTTGTAGCGGAAGTCGCGGACGCCCTGCCCGCCGTACTCCTCCGGGAACTCCCAGCCGATCAGTCCGGCCTTGCCCGCCGCCTCCCACGCGGCCCGGCTCACCTGCCCCTCACGCTCCCACTCCGCGCTGTACGGGACGCATTCCCGCAGGTAGTAGGAGCGGGCGGTCTCACGGAACAGGTCGTGCTCCTCGGCGAAGATCGTACGGCGCATCTCGACTCCACTCCTGCGTCCCACATACTCTGCATCTCGCTTATTTAGCTGAAGTAGTTATACGATAGCGCTGTTTTCGGAGCCGGGACAGGGAGGGCGCGTGAGCGTACGGGACAAGGTGGCGCTCGTCACCGGAGCGGGGCGCGGTATCGGCGAGGCGATCGCCGACCGGCTCGCCGACCGGGGAGCCGCGGTCGCCGTCTGCGACCTGGACCCCGAGGCCGCGGGCAAGGTGGCGGCGCGGCTCGCGGAGCGGTACGGGGTGCGCGCGGCCGGAGTCGGCGCGGACATCTCCGACCGCTCGGCCGTGCACGCGGCCGTGGAGCGGGTGGCGGCCGAACTCGGCCCGGTGGACGTGCTGGTGAACAACGCGGCCGTGGACGTCATCGGGCGGTTCGTGGACAGCGACGAGGAGACCTGGGACCGGATCATCGCGGTCAACCTGCGCGGGACGATCACCATGACCCGGGCGGTGCTCGATTCGATGATCGAGCGCGGCGGCGGCCGGATCGTCCACATCGCCTCGGACGCCGGCCGGGTCGGTTCCTCCGGGGAGGTCGTGTACTCCGCGACCAAGGGCGGTGTCATCGCCTTCGGCAAGGCCCTGGCCCGCGAGGTCGCCCGGCACGGCATCACCGTCAACAGCGTCTGCCCCGGGCCGACCGACACCGCGCTGCTCGGGCAGGTCGCCGAGTACAGCCGGAAGATGTACGACGCGACCGTGCGGGCCATCCCGCTGCGCCGCGTCGCCCAGCCCGCCGAGATCGCCGGCGTGGTGGCCTTCCTCGCGTCCGACGACGCCGCCTACATGACCGGGCAGACGCTCTCGGTCAGCGGCGGCCTGACGATGGTCTGAGGTGAGCGCCGTGCTGCGTGTCGAACTACGGGACCGCATCGCCGTGTTGACGCTGGACCGGCCGGAACGGCTCAACGCCGTCGGCTCCGAGACGGTGGACCGGCTCACCCGCGCACTCGAGGGGATACGCCACAACGACGACGTACGCGCCCTCGTCGTGACCGGAGCGGGCCGCGCCTTCTCGGCCGGTGCCGACCTCGGCGAGATCGAGTCCTTCACCTCCCCCGGGCAGTTCCGGGCCTTCGTGGGGCGGTTGACGGAGGCGTTCGCGCTGCTGGAGGACTTCCCCAAGCCGTCGGTGGCGGCCGTCCACGGGTTCGCCTTCGGCGGCGGTCTTGAGCTGGCGCTCGCCTGTGACCTGCGGGTGGCCGAGCGCGGGACGCGTCTGGGGCTGCCCGAGATGAAGCTGGGCGTGCTGCCGGGCGCGGGCGGCACGCAGCGGCTCCCGCGGCTGCTGCCGACGGCGGTCGCCAAGCAGATGATCCTCACCGGGGAACCGATCGACGCGGAGCGCGCCTGGCAGCTGGGCCTGGTCAACGAGCTGGCCGAACCCGGCGGAGCGCTCGCCACCGCCGAGAAGCTGGCCGGCGGTCTGACGGCCGGGGCACCGCTCGCGCTCGCCGCGGGCAAGCGGCTGATCGACCAGGGGCTCGCCATGAGCCTCGAGACGGCGATCGCCTACGAGCGGGAGACCGTCTCGGTGCTGTTCTGCACCGAGGACCGCATCGAGGGACTCAAGGCCTTCCGCGAGCGCCGGCCCGGCGCGTTCCGCGGCGTGTGAGGCCTACCGACACACCTGGAGGTGGGCCGTGCGGCCACTGGAAGGCATTTCCGTCGTCGAACTCGGCATGTGGGTGGCCGCACCGGCCGCCGCAACCATGCTGGCCGACTGGGGCGCCGACGTGATCAAGGTGGAGGCCCCCACCGGCGACCCCAACCGCTACACGCTGAGGCACGTCGGCCAGGACATCGACAGCGCGCCCCCGTTCGAGACCGACAACCGCGGCAAGCGCGGCATCGTCCTCGACCTGCGCTCCGAGGACGGCAGGCAGGTCCTGGAGCGGCTGCTGGACCGCGCCGACGTCTTCGTCACCAACCTCCGGCCCGGCGCCCTGGAGCGGCTGGGGCTGGACCCGGAGGAGTTGCGGGAGCGCCATCCGCGACTGGTCGTCGGCACGCTGACGGGCTACGGCTGGGCGGGCGCCGAGCGCGACCGGGCCGGTTACGACGTCTCCGCCTTCTGGGCCCGGCCGGGCATCGCCGCCATGCTCAACCCGGCCGGCGAGCCGCCGCCCGGCATCCGCCCCGGACTCGGCGACCGTACGGCCGCCGCCAACCTGGTCGCCGGTGTACTGGCCGCGCTGCTGCGCCGCGAACGCACCGGCGAGGGCGGCGTGGTGGACGTGTCGCTGCTGCGGTCCGGGACGTACGCGAACGGCAACGACCTCGCCCTGCAGAACTTCTTCGGCAAGCGCGGACGCACCCGCCCCCGCACCGAGCACGAGTCGCCGCTCTACAACTGCTACCGGGCCGCCGACGACCGCTGGTTCTGGCTGGTCGGTCTGGAGGGCGGCCGGCACTGGCCCGGCGTGGTCAAGGCGCTCGGCCGCGAGGACCTGTCGGAGGACGAACGGTTCGCCACCGGAAAGGCCCGGCGGGGCCACGTACGGGAGCTGATCGCCGTGTTCGACGCGGAGTTCGCCAAGCGGCCGCTGGCGGAGTGGGCGGCCCGGTTCGACGCCGAGGGCGTGTGGTGGGCGCCCGTGCAGACCCTCGCCGAGGTGTCCGCCGACCCGCAGGCGGAGGCGGTGGGGGCGTTCGTCGAGCAGCCCGGCATGGGCGACGCGCCGCCCCTGCGCACGGTGGCGAGCCCGGTGCGCTTCTGGGGCGTGGACGAGAAGCCGCGCACCGGCGCGCCGACGCTCGGCGAGCACACCGACGACGTACTGCGCGAACTCGACTGACACATCAGCTCTTCTTCTGGAGGTACGGCGTGGGCATCCTCGACGACAAGGTCGCCATCGTGACCGGCGGTGGCCGGGGGCTGGGCCGGGCGCACTGTCTGGCGCTCGCCGAGGCCGGGGCGACCGTGGTGGTCAACGACCTCGGCTCGGGCGTGCACGGCGAGCGGACCGGGGACTCCCCCGCCGACGACGTGGTCGCGGAGATCACCAAGCTGGGCGGCCGGGCGGTGGCCAACCACGCCTCGGTCACCGACTGGGCGGCCACGGAGGCGATGGTGGCGGACACGGTCGCGGAGTTCGGCCGGCTGGACGTCGTCGTCAACAACGCGGGCATCGTGCGCGACCGGATGCTGTTCTCGATGACCGAGGCCGAGTTCGACTCGGTGATCGCGGTGCATCTCAAGGGCACCTTCGCCCTCACCCGGCACGCGTGCGCGTACTGGCGCGAGGCGTCCAAGCGGGGTGAGCGCGTCACCGGCCGGGTCATCAACACCACGTCCGGGACGGGGCTGTTCGGCAACCAGGGGCAGTCCAACTACGGTGCCGCGAAGGCCGGGATCGCCGGGCTGACCGTCCTCACGGCCCTGGAGATGCGCAAGTACGGCGTCACCGCGAACGCCATCTCGCCCATCGCGGCCACCCGGATGACGGACGGGCTCGACGTCGGCGCGTCCCTCGCGGCCACCGACGGCTTCGACCCGCGCGATCCCGCCAACGCCTCCGGGGTCGTGGTCTACCTCGCCTCCGACAGCGCGGCCTGGCTGACCGGCCAGGTCCTGCGCATCGAGGGCAACCGGCTGAACCGGCTGACGGGCTGGACCGTCGCCGCGGTCCACCCCAGCCGGTCGGGACAGGCCCTCACGTACGACGAACTGGTGGACGCCGTACCGCAGTTGTACGGTGTCGCACCCGCGGGCCGGGCCACCGGAGCCGGCCAGTGAAAGGCCACGACGCCGCCGCGCTCGTCCTCCGGGCCACCCTCGGCCCCATGCTCTTCGCCCACGGCTGGAACAAGGTCGCGGGGCCGGGCGGGCTGGAGGGCACGACGGGCTGGTTCGAGGCGCTCGGCCTGCGGCCGGCCGCCGTGCACGCCCGGATGGCGGCCGGGACCGAGATGGCGGCGGGCGCGGGCATCGCCCTCGGCGCGGCGGGGCCCCTGCCCGCGGCGGCGGCCGTCGGACTGATGGCCGTGGCCGCCCGGACCGACCACCGCGGCAAGGGCTTCTTCGTCTTCAAGGGCGGCTGGGAGTACGTCGGCGTGGTGGGCGGCGCGGCCGTCGCCCTGGCGGCACTCGGTCACGGCCGGTACTCCCTCGACGGGCTGCTGCACCGCGAACGGGCGGGCGCGGGAGGGGCGTTGCTCGCCGCCGGACTCGGCACGGCGAGCGCGGCGGCCCTGCTGGCCGCCTGCTACCGGCCGAAGCCGAAAGCGGACGAGACACAAACGGATCACTAGGTAAGGGAGTCGACATGGACGCGGCTGACTTCAGCGCGGTGCTGTCCGAGGTCCGGCGTTTCGTCCGGGAACGCGTCGTGCCGCTCGAGGCGGAGATCGACGAGAAGGACGAGATGCCCGCGGACATCCGCGAGGCGGCGAAGAAGATGGGACTGTTCGGCTTCGCGCTGCCCGAGGAGTACGGCGGGCTGGGTCTGTCGATGCACGAAGAGGCCCGGCTGATGTTCGAACTGGGCTACACCACACCGTCGTTGCGCTCCATGTTCGGGACGAACAACGGTATCGCCGGGCACGTCCTGATGGTCGGCGGCACGGAGGGGCAGAAGGCCGAGTGGCTGCCGCGGATCGCCTCCGGCGACGTGCTCGCGTCGTTCGCGCTCACCGAACCCGAGGCCGGGTCCGACCCGTCGACGCTGACGACGCGCGCCCATCTCGACGGAGACACCTGGGTGATCAACGGCGCCAAGCGGTACATCACCAACGCCCCGCTCGCCGACGTCTTCATGGTCTTCGCCCGCACCGACCCCGACGCGCCGCGCACCCGGGGCATCTCCACCTTCCTCGTCCCCGCCGGCACGCCGGGTCTGACGGTGGCCGCCCGGGACCACAAGATGGGCCAGTTCGGGGCCTGGACGGCGGACGTGTACTTCGACGACGTACGCGTCCCGGCCTCCGCGCTGGTCGGTGGTGAGGCGGGGCTCAACCGGGGCTTCTCCACGGCCATGGGCTGCATCGCGCACGGACGGGTCCACATCTCGGCGCTGATGGTCGGCATGGCGGCGCGGCTGGTCGACGAGTCGGTCGCGTACGCGAGCACCCGCAGGCAGTCCGGACAGCTCATCGGCTCCTTCCAGCTGGTCCAGGGCCTCATCGCCGACTCGCAGACCGACTACTACGCCGGCCGGGCCACGGTCCTGGAGGCGGCCACCGCCTTCGACGCGGGGACCGACACCAAGATCGGCCCGTCCTGCGCGAAGTACTTCGCCAGCGAGATGGTCTGGCGGGTCGCCGACCGGGCGGTACAGATCCACGGCGGCGCGGGCTACATGCGTGGTGTCGCCGTGGAGCGCTTCTACCGAGACGCGCGCCTGTTCCGCATCTACGAGGGCACCAGCCAGATCCAGCAGATCATCATCGCGAAGGCCCTACTGGGCGAAGCGGCCCGCGGCTGACCGGAGGCCAGCGGCCATGCGGGCCACCCCCGGCCGAACCGGACCGGGGACCTCGCGGCCACCCAACACGCGGCTGAACTGGACCGGCGACCTCACAAACACCTGGCCACCCGAGCACCCGAGCACCCGGTCACCCGGCACGCGGCACCCGGCACCCGGCACCCGGCACCCGGCACCCGGCCGGGTGGCCACGCGGCACGCGGCTGAATCAGACCGGCGACCTCATAGACACCTGGCCACTCGAGCACCCCGTCACCCGGCACGCGGCACCCGGCACCCGGCCGGGTGGCCACGCGGCACGCGGCTGAATCAGACCGGCGACCTCACAGGCACCTGGCCACTCGAGCACCCCGTCACCCGGCACGCGGCACCCGGCACCCGGCCTGGCCGCCACGCGGCACCGGGCACGCGGCACGCGGCTGAACCGGACCTGCAGCCTCGCGGCCTCGCGGCCTCGCGGCCACCCGGCCACCCGGCCACCCGGCTGAACTCAACCTGCGGCCATCCGGGCACCCGGCCACACGGCCTCGCGTGCACGCCGCCACGCGATCACGCGATCACGCGGTCACGCGTCACGCGGTCACGCGTCACGCGGTCACGCGGCTGAACTTGAACTGCGGCCACCCGGGCACCCGGCCAACCGGCCACCCGGGCACCCGACAGGCGGCACGCAGCACCCGGCACACGGCTGAACCGGACCTGCAGCCACCGGGCAGCTGGCCCCGCCGGTCACGCGGTCACGCGGTCACGCGGTCACGCGGCTGAACTGGACCTGCGGCCTCACGGGCACCCGGCCAACCGGCCAACCGGGCACCCCGTCACCCGGCAGGCGGCAGGCGGCACGCAGCACCCGGCACGCGGCTGAGCCGGGCCTGCGGCCGCCGGGCAGCCGGGCCCCGTCGGTCACGCGGGACGGGAGAGTTGTTCGTGCACCCACGCGGGGGCGGGATTGACGTGGGGTCGGCCGGACACCACGACCGTCGGCACGGTCTCGTTGCCGTCGTTGACCGCCCGCACCGCCGCCGCGCCCTCGGGGTCGCGCCAGATGTCGACCCAGTGCGCCCGGCGGGCCCTGCGGCCGAGCCGCATGCGCAGCCGGAGGCAGTACGCACAGCCCGGCCGCCAGTAGACGACCGGGCGGCCGTCGGCCGCGCTGCGGCGTTTCGCCTCCGCCGCGCCGATCGACCGGGGGAAGACGAGGGGCGAGTTCACCCCCGCGAGCAGGACGAACACCAGGAGGAGGACCACGGCGGTACCAGGGTTCTGGTCGAGGAACAACCCGACCGCGAGGCCTGTGCCGCAGAGCAGGAACAGGATCGGCGGGAGCCAGACGCGCGTCATGGGAACGAAGGCTATGCGACGGGGCGTCGAGAAGGCCCCGGGGACGTCCGAAGCCCCGGGGCCCTCTCGACGGCTCGGTCGTCAGATGCCGAGCCGGTCCAGGAGGCGTTCGTGGTAGATCGCCGGTCCGCCGAAGAGCAGTTGGGAGGACTTCGCCCGGCGGAAGTACAGATGCGCCGGGTGTTCCCAGGTGAAGCCGATGCCGCCGTGGACCTGGATGTTCTCCATGGCGGCGACCATGTACGCCTTGGAGCAGATCGCGTGGGCGACCGCCGAGGCCACGGGGAAGTCGGCGGAGCCCTCGGCGGCCAGCAGCGCGGCCTCCCGTGACGCGGCCTCGGCCAGTTCGACCTGGACCAGCATGTCCGCGCACTTGTGCTTGACCGCCTGGAAGGAGCCGATCGGCCGGCCGAACTGGTGCCGGGTACGGGCGTACTCCGCGCTCATCTCCAGGCACCGCCGCGCCCCGCCCGCCTGCTCCGCGGCCAGCCCCACCGACGCCATGTCCAGGACCCGGGCCATGACGCGCCCGCCCGCACCGTCCGTGCCCACGAGCACCGCGGGCACGGCGTCGAACGTCAGCCGGGCCATGGCCCTGGTGGCGTCCAGGGTGGGGAGCGGCTCCGCGGACAGACCCGTCGCCGACCGGTCGACCGCGAACAGGGACGGACCGGCGACCGTGCGGGCGACGACCAGGACCAGGTCCGCCGTGGTGCCGTCGATCACGAAGCACTTGCGGCCGGTCAGCCGCCATCCGCCGTCCCCGTCGGACCGGGCGCGCACGGTGATCAGGGCGGGGTCCCAGGAGCCGTCGTCCTCGGCGACGGCGAGGGTGGCCGTGGTGCGGCCGGCGGCGATGCCCGGCAGGTGGCGTGCGCAGGCGTCCCGGTCGCCGGAGGCGAGCAGCGCCTGGGCGGCCAGCAGCACGGTGGAGAAGAAGGGCGCGCAGAACAGGGCGCGGCCCATCTCCTCCAGGACCACGCCGAGTTCGACGAGGCCGAACCCGTCGCCGCCGTACTCCTCGGGGATGGCCAGCCCCGGCAGCCGTAGCTGGTCGGACGCCTGGGCCCACACCTCGGGGTCGAAGCGCGGCTCGCTTTCCATGAGCTTGCGCACGGCCTCTTCCGGTGACTTGGCCTCCATGAACTCCCTCACGGAGGACCGGAGTTCCTTCAGCCCGCTGTCGTCGGTGATCATGCGCGTGCCTCCTTCGGCAGGCCGAGGACACGTTCCGCGAGGATGTTCTTCATGATCTCCTCGGTGCCGCCGAGGATGCGCAACGCCGGGGTGGCCAGCAGGAGTTCGGCCCAGGAGTACGTCCCCCAGCGGCCGGTGTCGGCGATGATGCGCGGGCCGAGGCACTCGGACACGAAGTGGGCGGCGCGGGTGAGGTTCTGACCGTACATCAGCTTGGCGACGGACCTCTCGGGGCCGGGTGCGGTACCCGCTCGCAGGGTGCGCTGGGCGCGGGTGTTGAGGTAGCGGGTGGCCATGGCGTCGACGAGCAGTTCGGCGAGGCGTGCGCGCAGGGCGCGGTCGTCCCAGGTCCAGGTCGCGCGCATGAGCGCCGAGAGGTGGTCCGGGGACAGGGCGGCGGCCACCGGTCCCGCGCCCTCGCTGCCGACGGTGTCGCGCTCGTTCATCAGGGTGGTCAGGGCGACCGTCCAGCCGCCGTCGACCTCGCCGAGACGGTGGTCGTCGGGGATGCGGACGTCGGTGAGGAAGACCTCGTTGAAGTCGGTGCCGCCGGTCATCTGCCGCAGGGGCCGCACCTCGACGCCCGGGGCGTCCATGGGGACGAGGAAGGCCGTGATGCCGCGGTGCTTGGGGGCGTCGGGGTTGGTCCGGGTCAGCGCGAGGCCGATCTGGCTGTGGTGGGCGACCGAGGTCCACACCTTCTGCCCGTTCAGCACCCACTCCTCGCCCTCGCGGACGGCCCGGGTCGCCACGCTCGCCAGGTCGGACCCGGCGCCGGGCTCGCTGAACAGCTGGCAGGCGATGGCGTCGCCCCGGTACATCGCGGGCAGCCAGCGTTCCTTGATGTGCGGTTGGGCGTGGGCGAGGATCGTCGGCCCGATCATGCCGAGTCCGACCACGCCGAGCACGCCGGTGTCCGGGACGTCGTACTCGGACTCGACGGACGCGTAGAGCAGTTCGTGGACGGGGGTCAGGCCCCGGCCGCCGTACTCGGGCGGGCCGGTGATCCAGCCGAAGCCGTTCTCGTGGCGGACGCGCTGCCAGGCGCGGGCCCGCCGCACGTGCTCCGCCTCCTCCTCGGGCGGGAGGCTGCTGAAGTAGGCCATCGAGTCGTCGCCCTCGCCCCAGGCGACGGTGGCGCGGTCGGGGGCCTTCCGCGCGTGCGTGTCGAGGAAGCGGCGCGCCTCGGCGGCGAAGTCCTGCGGGTCGTCGGATGTCATCGCGTTCGCTCCGCTGTCAGGTCGACAGGATCGTCACTGCCGACGCGCCCGGCGCGCCGTACAGGTGGGTGTAGCCGACGCGGGGGGTGCCGGGGATCTGCCGGGTCCCGGCGGTGCCGCGCAGTTGGAGGACGATCTCGTGGATCTGGCGCAGTCCGGAGGCGCCGATCGGTTCCCCGTTGCCGAGCAGGCCGCCGTCGGTGTTGACGGGGATCCGGCCGCCGATCTCGGTCGCGCCCTCGGCGACGAGACGTTCCTGTTCGCCGTCCTTGCACAGCCCGTTCTCGGCCATGTGGATGATCTCCGACCCGGCGTCGGTGTCCTGCAGTTGGGCGACGTCGACGTCCTCCGGGCCGATGCCCGCCAGCTCGTAGGCCGCCCGGGAGGCGTCCACGGTCGGGCTGTCGACCGGCTCACCGACCGGGAACGACGGGCTCTGCACCTCGAAGGCGCCGAGCCGGCGGCTGCGCAGGGCGGTGGAACGGACCCTTACCGGTTTCCCGGTGTACCGGTGGGCCTGGTCGGCGCGGCACAGCACGAGCGCCGCGGCGCCCTCGTTGGGGCCGCAGTACATGAACTGGCGCAGGGGGTAGTTGAGGACCGGTGAGGCGAGAACCTCCTCCGGGGTGAGGGGAGTCCGGCGCCAGGCCTTGTCGTTCGCGGCCGCGTTGCGGAAGTTCTTCGAGGCCACGCGGGCCAGCGTCTCGTGGGAGATGCCGTGCTCGTGCATATAGCGGTTGATCTTCATGCCGAAGAAGTGCGTGGTGAGGAAGAGCCCGGTCTGCCCGTACCAGGAGGGGATGCCCGCCACGGAGGGATCGGCCGCGAAGGCGCCGCGCGGGTGCTTGTCCAGGCCGATCGCGACGGTCAGGTCGTGCTCGCCGGTCTCGATGGCGCGGGCGGCCAGCGCGAGGGCCGTACCGGCCGTGGCGCACCCGTTGAACACTCCGCGCAGCGGGACGCCGGTCAGGCCGAGGCGGCCCACGATGGCGTCCGGGTTGGCGACCTCGTAGCTGCCGATGTAACCGCCCTGGATCTGCGGCCAGTTCACGCCGGCGTCGGCGAGCGCGAGCCGTACCGCGTCCGCGCCCATGTCGAGTGCCGGCTTGCCGGGGAAGCGGCCGAAGGGGTGGAGTCCGACTCCGATGATGACGGCCTCGGTCACGGTGTCTCCTCCTCGGCCGGGGCGAACGCGAACGTGACGACCTCGGTGCCGTCGTCCTGGACGGTGTAGGGCACGAGCGTGAGCCGCATGGGCTGCCCGATGCGCAGCTTGCCGGGGTCGGGTTCGGTCAGGCGTGCCTCCACCAGCAGCTCGCCGGGGAGTTCGACGTAACCGACCGCGTAGGGCTCGAAGCTGTCGGGGCCGTCGTACGGCGGGGACGGCGGACGGAAGTTCTGGGTGGTGTACGTCCACAGCGTGCCGCGGCCGGCGAGCAGCCGGCGCTTCGAGTCCGTGCTCGCGCACCGCACACAGTCCGGGGCGGCCGGGAAGCTGACCAGGCCGCAGTCCGCGCACTCGGAGCCGATGAGCCGGGGCGGGTCGTCGGGGCCGGCGGGCCAGGTGAAGAGGTCCTCGGCGACCGGGGTCTGCGTCGTCGTCATCTCACGCCCCGTTCCGGTTGCCGAGCGCGTCGGCGTTGGGGGCGGCCTTGGCGACCAGGTTCGGGACGACCGAGGACAGGTCCTCGGGTGTCCAGCGGGTCTCGGCGCTCACGGCGGGGCCGTTGACCCAGCCCTCCAGCACGGTGATGCGGTTGCCGACGACGCCGAAGACCCGGCCGGTGACCTCGCGGGAGGCCGCCGAGCCCAGCCACACCACGAGCGGCGAGATGGCCTCCGGGGTGAGGTCCTGGCTCTCGGCGGCCTGCCGCATCATCTCGATGTCCTCGGTCAGCCGGGTGAGCGCGGTCGGCGCGATGGCGTTCACCGTGACGCCGTAACGGGCGAGTTCGGCGGCGGCGATGATCGTGAGGCTCGCGATGCCGGCCTTGGCCGAGCCGTAGTTGGACTGTCCGGGGTTGCCGAAGACGCCGGACGGCGAGGTCGTGTTGATGACCCGGGCGTCGTTGGCGTGACCGGCCTTGGCCCTCTCGCGCCAGTACGCGGCCGCGTGGTGCAGGGTGGCGAAGCTGCCCTTGAGATGGACGGCGAGCACGCTGTCCCAGTCCTGCTCGGTCATCGACACGATCATCCGGTCGCGCAGGATGCCGGCGTTGTTGACCAGGACGTCCAGGCCGCCGTAGGTGTCCACGGCGTGCCGGACGAGGTGGCCGGCGCCGTCCCAGGTGGAGATGTCGTCGGTGTTGGCGACGGCCTCACCGCCCGCCGCGACGATCTCGTCCACCACGGCCTGCGCGGGACCGGCCGAGGCTCCGGCGCCGTCGCGCCCGCCGCCGAGGTCGTTGACCACGACCCTGGCCCCGTGCGCGGCGAAGGCCAGGGCATGGGCCCGGCCGATGCCGTTTCCGGCTCCGGTGACGACCACGACTCGGCCGTCGACCACTTCTTCGGACATCCTCAACTCCTCGATCAGGACGGCTTGTTGGCCTCGGCGAGCAGCACGCGCGGGTCCTCGCTGCCGCAGCCGCACCGGCCGGGGACGACCCTGCCCGCGATGCCGAGCGGGGTCTCGGGCAGGTGCGATGTGCGCTGCTCCCCCGCGGCCACGAACAGCTGCCCGTCGCGGTCGCCCACCCGCCATTCGGCGCCGTTGACATGCGCGCCGCCGCGCTCGGGGCACTCCAGGGCGAGGGCGGGTCCGACGGGCGTGAGCAGACAGGCGGACACGCCCACCGCCCGCAGCACGGGCACGGCGGCCGGCCGGGCCAGCACCACCGGTGTCGCCCGGAACATCTCGCCGATGTCGGCGCCCCCGGCGAGGCCCTCCAGGGTCTCGGCGGACAGTCCGATCACGGCGTGCGGGCGCAGCTCGCGGTGGAAGACGGAGGTACGGCGGTGGTCCCAGCCCATCGCCTCGGCGATGCCGTACGTCACCTTCAGGGCGCGCAGGGCGCCGATCACGGCGTGGCCCCAGAAGCCCTCGAAGCCGGACGCGGTCAGCAGGGCGCGCTGTCCGGGGGCGAGGCCGTGATCGCGCAGGCGGGCGGTGGCCCAGTCGGTGTCCCGGGCGAGTTCGGCCCGGGTCAGCCCGGTCTCCCGGGTGCCCCCGGCGGCCGAGAAGCGCACCACGTAGGCGAGTTCGGGCCGGTCGAGCTCCCTCGCCCGGGCCAGGGTGTCGGCGCGGGCCATCAGCTCTTCACCACCCGGGGGAACTTGGCGACGCTGGTCATGGTCTTCAACAGGTCCTCCTCGGGGCGCAGGTCGAGCACCGGTTTGACCCCGGTGCGTTCGCGCACGGCCTCGGTCAGCCGGCCGGACAGGGCGTCGACGTCGCCGGTGAGCGAGGGGTCGTAGCCGACGCGCAGCCGCAGTTCGTCGACCTCGCGGCTCTCGCGGACGATCTGGAAGACCCCGGCGACGGTCTCCGGCTGGTCCTCGACCGCCTGCCAGACGTCCCGCAGCACCACGGACCGCCCCCGCACCAGCGTCTCGTCCCCGCGTCGTCCGGCCACCCACATCCGGGCGTGGGTACGGCCGCAGCCGCAGGTGTCGCCGGACAGCCGGACCAGGTCCTCGCTGCGGTAACGGATCAGCGGGGCGGCCCGGTTGTCCAGGTCGGTGGCGACCAGTTCGCCGAGCTCGCCCTCGGGGACGTCACGCCAGCCGTCCTCGGTCACCTCGACGCACTCCGCGAAGACGGTGTCCTCCCAGAGGTGGAAGCCGTCGTGCTCGCGGCACTCCCAGGCGGTGCCGGTGTCGGCGGCGCTGGTGTACTCGTAGACGTCGATGCCCCAGTCGTGGCGGATGCGCTCGCGCATGCGGCGGCTCAGCGGCTGCCCGGCGCAGGAAGCGCCCTTGAGGGAGGAGAAGGCCTCCTTCAGGTCCGTCTTCTCCGCCAGGTGCTCCAGCTCCACCATCTGCGGATACATCATCTGCAGATAGGCCGGCCGGTAGGTGCGCAGCGCCTCGACGACCTCGTGCATCTTCCCCATCCAGGTGTCCACCTCGATCACCACGGCGCCGAGCGCCTGGTAGCCGGGGTCCATCAGGTTGCGGAAGGTGCCGGGCGGACTCAGCACCCGGTCGCCGGGGCGGAGGCCGAGTTCCCACAGGTCCCGCACCTGGGCGGTGACCAGCGGCGGGGCGTCCTGCCAGATCTCGGCGAAGAACTCCGGGTCGCCGGTGGTGCCCGAGCTGGAGGACACCGAGGTCAGCTCCTCGGGCGGCACGCACAGCAGACCGCCGAAGGGGTCGCCGGTGCGGGCCCGGTAGGCGCGCACCATGTCCTTGGTGATGAACGGGACGCGTGCCCGGAAGTCCTCCAGGGACCTGACGTCCCGCGGGTGAACCCTGTGCGCGTCCCACAGCTCGCGGTAGAAGGCCGAGCCCGCGTAGGCGTACTCGACGAGCTCCAGGACCCGTTCCTCCTGCCGTGCCCGCAGTTCCTCGCGGGGCATGGTCTCCACCTGGGGCTCGAAGTACCTGTCAGCGGTGTCCCTGTCACCGGCCATGGCGCCTCCTCGCGGCTCAGTGCCCAGATCTTGCAGCTATTAGCGCAATCAGTCAACTATTTCGACGGATTCAACCGGAACGTCGGCGCCGCCTTCCCTTCGGCGCCCCATACACCTAAAATCGCTAACTGATTACATCCATTGTGTCGAGGAGTGTCATGACGAAGATCTGGGTCAACTCCGGGGACTCCCATGTGATGGAACCCGCCGACGTGTGGACCGAGCGGCTGCCCGCGCGGCTCGGCGCCCGGGCCCCGCGCAGCGAGCGCGGGGAGAAGTACGAGATGCTCTACATCGACGGCGAGCGCATCGACCGCCAGCTCGGCGACTTCATGGACGCCATGCGCCCGCCGGGCGCCTGGGACCTGAAGGTCCGGCTGAAGGACCTCGACCAGGAGGGCGTCTGGTCCCAACTCGCCTTCCCCTCCATGGGGTTCTGGCTGGTGTCGATCACCGACCGGGAGCTGGCCCGGGAGACCGTGCGCGCCTGGAACGACTGGGCGTACGACGAGATCCTCAGCAAGAACAAGCGAGTGATCACCACCGCCTGCGTCTCGACGGCGGACATCGGCGACGCGGTCACCGAGCTGGAGCGGGCGGCCGAGATGGGCTTCAAGGCCGTCTTCCTGCCCTGCTCGACCCGGGAGGGCGAGGAGTACGCCCTCGACCGCTGGGAACCGCTGTGGACCGCGGCCGAGCGGGCGGGCATGGTGCTCGGCTTCCACATCGGCACCGGCGGCCAGAACGTCGTCTTCCGCGGGCCCGGCGGCGCGGTCGTCAACTACATGGAGACGACCTACCCGGGCATGCGGGTGGTCTCCCACCTGGTCGCGGGCGGCGCCCTCGACCGCCACCCGGACCTGAAGATCCTCATCGCGGAGGGCGGCGCGGGCTGGGTGCCGGCCATCGGCGACCGCATGGACGAGGCCTACCGCCAGCACGGCATGTTCGTCCGGCCGAAGCTGAGCCGGCTGCCCAGCGAGATCATCCGGCAGCAGGTGTACGCGTCCTTCCAGCACGACAAGAGCTCGGTGGAGATCGTCGAGTCGACCGGCTACCGCAACGTGATGTGGGGCGACGACTACCCCCACCTGGAGGGCACCTACGGCCACACCCAGGCCACGCTGCACGACCTGTTCGACGGCGTGCCGGACGACGTCCGCGACCGTGTCACGCGCGGCACCTTCAACGAACTCTTCGGCCTGCCGGACCCGACCCCCCAGGAGGCGGCCGTCTGACCGGCGCCGGCGACGGGACACCGGTGAGCACTCCCCCGTACCCCTCGTACCCGGACGACCTGGAGCGGCCCGGGCTGGTCAGGACCGGGCGGTCGACCTTCGTGAGGCCCATCCGGCCCGAGGACTCCGACCGTCTGGTCGCCTTCGTGGGCGGCCTCTCCCGGGCGACCCTGGCCTACCGCTCCCTGGGCCCGGTGGTCCGGGCCCGCGACGACGTCATCCGGCGCGGCGCCCACGTGGACTACCTCAACGAGCTGGCCCTCGTCGCGCTGGCCGGCGACGAGATCGCCGGCCTGGTGCGGTATGTCCGCGACCCCGCAGAACCGGAGCACGCCGAGGTCACGTTCACCATCCGGGACGACCACCAGAGCGAGGGGTTCGGCCGGCTGCTCCTGGAGCACATCGCGGCCGCCGCGCGCGCCCGCGGCATCCGGGTGCTGGAGGCCGACGTCCTCGCCGACAACACCCGGATGATCAACGTCTTCCTCGGCTCCGGCTACCGGGTGGAGGCCGGACCGCCCGGCCAGATCATCCACTTCGAGATCGCCGTCGACCCGCAGGCCCAGGCCGTCGCACGAGCCGAACGCCGCGAACACACAGCCGTACGACGCTCCCTGCGGCCCCTGCTCGAACCACGCTCGGTCGCCGTGATCGGCGCCAACCGCCGCCCCCTGACGATCGGCCACGAGATCGTGGCCAACCTGCTGCGGGGCGGCTTCGACGGCGGCGTCTTCCCGGTCAACCCGCGGGCGGAGCGGATCGCCGGGGTGCGGGCCTACGCCGGCGTGCGGGACCTTCCCGAGCCGCCGGATCTGGCGCTGGTGGCCGTACGCGCGGAGGCCGTGCCCGAGGTCGTACGGGAATGCGCCGAGGCCGGGGTCAGGGCGGTGGTCGTCGTCTCGACCGGTTTCGGGGAGACCGGGACCGAGGGACGCTCCGCCGAGCTGGAGCTGGCCCGCTTCGCCCGCGCCTCCGGGATGCGCCTGGTGGGCCCCAACTGCATGGGCGTGCTCAACACGACGCCCGCCGCGCGGCTGGCCGCGACCTTCTCGCCCGCCCTGCCGGCGCCCGGCCGGGTGGCGATGTCCAGCCAGTCCGGGCCGCTGGGGCTCGCGGTCCTCGACCACGCCCGGCGGCTGCGGCTCGGTTTCTCCGGCTTCGTGTCGGTGGGCCACGCCGTGGACGTCTCCACCGACGAACTGCTCCAGTGGTGGGAGGAGGACGCGGCGACCTCGGTGATCCTGCTGCACGTGGAGACGTTCGGCGATCCTCGCCGGTTTGCCCGCGTCGCCCGCCGGGTCGCCCCGCGCAAGCCGATCGTCGCCGTCCACCCGGGCCCCGCCGACTCGGTGGCGAGTTCGCTGTTCGCCCAGTCCGGGGTGATCCGCACCAGCAGTCTCCAGGAGCTGTTCGACGTCGCGCTGCTGCTCGCCCACCAGCCTCCGCCGCCCGGCGACCGGGTCGCGGTGATCACCAACGCGGGCGGCCCCGCGGCCCTGACGGTCGGTGCGTGCACGGCGAACGGTCTGCGCGTACCCCCGCTCGGTGAGCGCACCCGGCAGGCGCTCCGCGCGTCTCTCGCGCCCCACGCCGAGGTCGCCAACCCGATCGACCTGACCCCCATGGCCACCGCCGCGCACTACCGTCGGGCGCTGGAGGCGGCCCTGGCGGACGACGGCGTCGACGCGGCGGTCGTCCTGTTCATGCCGCCGCTCGCGGACAAGCCGGACGAGGTGGCGGCCGCCATCCTCGACGCGGCGGCGACCGCCCCGGACAAGCCGGTGGTGACGAGCTTCCTGGGTGGAGCGGGGGTCGCCGACCTGCTCCACCGGGACGAACTCGTCGTCCCCACCTACACCTTCCCCGAGGCGGCGGCCGCCTCGCTCGGGCACGCGGCGGCCTACCAGGCCTGGCGCAGCACCCCCGCGGGCGTCGTCCCGGACCTCGCGGGAGTCGACGCCGAGCGCGCCCGGTCACTCGTCGCCCCCTGCGCCGCCGGCCCGGTCGCGGACGCGGTCGCCGTGGAGTTGCTGGCCGCGTACGGGATCGCCGTTCGGGATGTACCGCCGGGCCAGGGTCCGGACGCGTTCCTCTCCGTCGGCGCGGACCCGGTCTTCGGGCCGGTGGTCTCCTTCGGGCTCACCGGGGACTACGCCGACCTCATGGCGGACGTGGCGCACCGCGTCACCCCGCTCAGCGACCGCGACGCCCGGGAGATGGTCCGCTCGCTGCGCGCGGCCCCGCTGCTGGACGGCCGGGCGGGCGGGCCCGGGGTGGACCTCGCGGCCCTGGAGGAGACCGTCCTGCGGGTCTCGGCGATGGTCGACGACCTCCCCCGCATCGAGGCCCTGCAATTGCGTCCGGTACGGCTGCTGCCGCCCGGGCACGGGGTCGCCGTCACGCACGCGGCGATCCGACTCGCGGACGACACCCCAGGAGGCGGTCCGGCGTGAAGGTGGGCATCTACTTCGACCTGCGCAACCCGCCGCCCTGGCGGCAGAGCTGGTCCCGGGTCTACGGGTTCGCCCTGGAGATGTGCGAGGAGGCGGACCGGCTGGGCCTCGACTCCGTCTGGTTCTCCGAACACCACGGCTTCGAGGACGGGTATCTCCCCCAGCCGCTCACCATGGCGGCGGCGGCCGCGGCCCGTACCCGCCGGGTGCGGCTGGGCACCGCGGTCGTCCCGGCGCCCCTGCACGCGGCCCCCGAGATCGCCGAGCAGGCGGCGGTCGTGGACATCATCAGCGACGGCCGGCTGGACCTCGGCCTGGGCACCGGCTACCGAGTGCCCGAGTACCGGCTGTTCGGCGCCGACCTCGCCAGGCGCTACACCACGACCGACCAGCGGGTGCGGGAGATCCGCGGCCTGTGGGCCGAGTCCCTGGTCACCCCGGGTCCCCTCCAGGACCCGCTGCCCATCTGGCTCGGCTACCAGGGCCCGCAGGGCGCCCGGCGGGCCGGCCGGCTCGGCACGGGGCTGCTGTCCCTGAACCCCGCCCTGCTGGCGCCGTACCGGGAGGGCCTCGCCGAGAGCGGGTACGAGGCCTCGGTGGCCCGCATGCAGGGTTCGTTCACCACGTTCGTCACCGAGGACCCCGAGGGGGACTGGCCGGTGGTGCGCGGACATCTGGCGTACCAGTGGGACAGCTACCGCCGGTACATGGTGGAGGGGACGGACCGGCCCGTGCCGCGCCCCATCGACCCGGAGAAGTGGCGGGAGACCGGGCTGAGCGCGAGCGGCGTCGGACAGTTCCTGTACGGCACCCCGCAGCAGACCGCCGAGGCGATCACGGCGTACGTGGCAGGGTTGCCGGTGGAAGGGGTGTTCCTGTGGGCCTCGCTGGCCGGGATGCCCGAGGAGATGGTGGCCCGCCAGGTCCAGCTCATCGCCGGGAAGCTGCGTCCGCTGCTCGCGGACGTGTGACAGGAGGAACGGATGGGGAACACGACGGGGACCTGGGCGGGTGCGGACTTCCAGGAGCCGCCCCGTAGCCCCGGCGGGGTCGCGCTGTGCGGGGCGTGCCGGGGTTCCGGTTCCTGCCGGCTGGGCGTGCGGCACGAACGTCTCGACGACGACGGTGTGGCGTGGTTCGAACTGGCCTGCCCGCGTGACCAGGAGGGCGGCCCCGATGTGGCGCACGGCGGCTGGACGGCGGCCGTGCTGGACGACTGCCTCGGTCATCTCCCGCTGCTGCACCGGGTGTTGAGCGTGACGGCGGAACTGACCGTGAGCTTCGTCAAGCCCGTGCCGGTGCAGCGGCCGCTGGAGGTCAGGGCCTGGGTGGAGCGGCGCGAGGGCTCACGCTGGTACATCAGCGGCGAGATGGTCCTGCTGCCGGCCCGGGCCGTGCTGGCCCGGGCCTCCGGGATCTGGGTGACCCGTGACCGGGGCCATTTCGCCCGGCACGAGCAGTGGCTGGCCGGGCAGGACGCGGCCGGGGGTGGTCAGTAGGACCGCAGCCCCATGCTGCGGGCGATCCCGTTGCGCTGGATCTGGCTGGTCCCCCCGGAGATGGTGGCGACGATCGACTCGCGGTAGCGGAAGCTCATCACGCTCTCGGTGGAGAAGCCGTGCCCCGCGCAGACCTGCATGCCGAGCCGGGCGGCCGCCACATAGGTCTCCGAACCCTTCAGCTTCGCCATCGAGCCCTCGCGGGTGCACGGCTTGCCCTGGGCGAGCAGCCAGGCCGCCCGGTAGGCGAGCAGCCGGGCGGAGTCGATCTCGGTCTGCAGGTCGGCCATGGCGTGGGCGAGGGACTGGAAGGTGCCGATGGGGCGGCCGAAGGCGTGGCGGGTGCGGGCGTACTCCAGCATCTCGTCCAGGGTGGACTGGGCGGCCCCCAGATAGCCGCCGGTGATGATCACCTTCTCCAGTTCGATGTTGGAGAGCATCACCTTCCAGCCGTCGTCGCGCGGGCCGACGAGGTTCTCCTTGGGGACGCGGACGTCGTTGAAGAAGACCTCGTTGGTGCCGAGGATGTGCCGGGCGAGCGTGGGGGTGCGGCGGACCTCGACGCCCTGGGTCGCCGGGTCGACGAGCAGCAGGCTGATGCCGCCGTGCTTCGGCTCGCGGGGGCCGGTGCGCACGTAGGTGGCGATGGTGGTGTCGGGCAGTCCGGCGCCCGTGCACCACGCCTTCTGCCCGCGCACCAGGAAGTGCTCACCCCGGTCCTCGGCGGTGGTGCGCAGGGCGGCCGCGTCGGAGCCGCTGTCGGGCTCGCTGAGGCCGACAGCGAGCCGGTGGCGGCCGGTCATGACCTGCTCGCGGATGAACTCGCGCTGCGCCTCGCTGCCCCATCGGAAGACGGTGATCCCGGGGATGAGCACGCCGATGTAGCACATGGCCACGTCGAAGCTGGCCCGCCCCAGTTCCTCGGCGATCAGCACGAGCTCCAGCGGCCCGCCCCCGTCGCCGCCCTCCTCCTCGCTGAACGGGAGGGCGAACCACCCCATGTCGGCCATCCCGCGGAACAGCTCGGGCGGTACGGCCCCCTCCTCGTCCCACCGCTTGGCCCGTTCGGCCGGGCACACGTCGGCGACGAACTGCCGTGCCGTCGCGCGCAACAGGTCCTGCTCGTCGGTCAGCCCGAAGTCCACGGCCACTCCTCGCCACCCAGTCGCCCATTTATCTATCTAATTATTCTATGTTAGCGGATAGGGGGGCGGCTGAGCCGGTCCGAGGAGTCTTTTAGGGAAAACGCAACCAGCGGGTCTGCCATAGTCGGCAAACCCGCTGGTGAACACCGTCGGGACGACAGGATTTGAACCTGCGACCCCTTGACCCCCAGTCAAGTGCGCTACCAAGCTGCGCCACGTCCCGGTGTCTGTCTGACCTGGGGTTTCCCCTGGCCGGACGCGTTAGGAAACCATACCGCACTCCGGCCGTTGATCGCGCACGGCTTTTGTCTCAGTCACCGGCCGGCAGCCCCAGCCCGGGGTAGGCCTCCAGCAGTCGGGTGGGGGCCGCCTGGCGCCAGGAGTCGGCGAGGATGTCCCGCAGCTCCCCCTCGTCCTCCAGCGCGGCGAGGCGGACCCGCACCCAGGCGAACTGCGCCTCGTGATCGGCGATCCAGAACTTCTCCGGCTCCGCCAGCACCAGCTCGTCGCGCTCCTCCTTGGGGCAGCGCACGGCGATGGACGTCTCGTCCTCGGGCAGCGTGGCGAACATCTTCCCCGCTACCCGGAACGTGGGCATGCTCCAGGCGACCTTCTCCGCCGTGTCCGGCAGGGCAAGGGCGATACGGCGTACGTCTTCGGCATCCTGCATGCCCCGCACGGTAGCGGCTGCCACTGACAACCACCTGGTGAGGAGGTCAGCCGTCGGTTCCTCCGTGGGCGGCGAGCCGCTTGTAGTAGATCGTCGTCGGGCGCAGGACACCGTCGGGGCCGGCCGCGTAGTCCGGTATCGCGCCGACGCGGGTCCACCCGGCCGTGTCGTAGAGCCGCTCGGCGAGGCTGTCGGTCTCGGTGTCGAGGTGCAGCAGGGTGATCCCCGCCGCGGCCGCCGCGGACTCGGCGGTGGTCAGGAGCGCACGGCCGAGACCCTGTCCGCGGGCGTCCCGGTGCACCATCAGCTTGACCAGTTCGGCGCGGTGCCGGCTGTTGGGCTTGTCCGGGAAGGCCAGGCTGACGGTGCCGAGCGTGCGCCCGCCGTCCCGCGCCGCCCACACCGCGAGCCGCCCGGCCGCCACGTCGGCCACGCGCTCCTTCCACCAGGCGAGGGCCTGCGCGCGGTCCAGCGGCGCGAGGAAGCCGACCGAGGCTCCGCCGTCGACGGTGTCGACCAGCAGGTCGGCCAACTCCTCCACGCGCGCGTGCAGTTCGGTCACGTCCAGTCGCTCCGCCCTCACGGCAGCACCACCGCCAGCGCGTACCGGACCTCCTCGGAACCGGCGCACCTGAACCGCGTCGGACCCCACACCCGCAGCCGCAGACAGTCCCCGGTGCCGAGCCGGTGCTCCACGTCCTGCGCCGTGACCTCCAGCGCCCCCTCCAGGACCCAGATGTGCTGTTCGAGACCGGCCACCGGCGGCCGGTCGTAGGCGATGTCGGCGCCCGCCGCGAGCCGCCCCTCGACGAGCTCGCCGCGCAGCCCGGCGTGCGGCGGTGACACCGAGCGCCGTACGAAACCGGAGGCGCGGTCCTCCCACACCGGCTGCTCGGCGGCGGGCACCAGCAGCGCGGGCTCCGCCTCGACCTCGCTGAGCAGCCGGGACATGGTCCGGCCGTAGACATGACACAGGCGGTTCAGGAGCGCGGCGGTCGGGCTGATCTCCGCCCGCTCGGCCCGGGACAGCGTCGACCTGCTGATCCCGCTGCGCTCCGCCAAATCCCCCAGCGACCAGCCCCGTTCGGCCCGCAGCTCGGCGAGCCGCGCGGCGAGCCGGGCGTCCACCGGGTCCGGGGCGACCTCGTCGATGCTTCTCATATCCGGGACGCTATCCCGAATATGAGACACGCGTGTTACGGAAGGCTCACAGCTACGCCGTCTCTCCCGGAGCGTCCGGCCCCGCCGCCTCCCCCAGGGCGTCCAGCACCGGCCGGATCAGCGGATGCTCCTCGGCGCCCCGGCGCACCGCCGCGAAGACCCGCCGGGTCGGCGCGACCCCGTCCACGGGCGGACTACCACTCCGGCCAGGTCCATGCCCTGCAGCGCCGACCTAGGCACGAGCGCCACCCCGGCGTCGGCCGCGGCGAGGGCGACGACGGCGCGGAAGTCGTCCGAGGAGTGCTCCAGCCGGGGCTGGAAGCCGGCCGTCTCGCAGGCGAGGACGACCACGTCGTGGCAGGGGTTGCCGGGGTAGGGGCCGATCCAGGGGTCCTTGGCCAGGTCGGCCAGCGGGATCTCGGCGGCCCCGGCCAGGCGGTGGCTGACCGGCACCACCGCATCGAAGGGCTCCGCGTACAGCGGGACGTGCGCGAGGCGGGGGTCGTCGGCCGGCGGGGCCCCGCGGTACTCCACGGCGACGGCGACGTCCACCTGCCGGTCCAGGACCATCGGGAGGCTGGCGTCTCCCTCGGCGTCCTGGACGCGCAGGCGGATGCCGGGCGCGGTGACGGCGAGGCGTGCCACGGCCGGCGCCACGACCTGGGCGATGCCGGTCGCGAAGGAGGCGACGGTGACCGTACCGGCGGCGCCCGAGCCGTACGCGGCGAGCTCGGCCTCCGCGCGCTCCAGCTGGGCGAGCACGGCGTTGGTGTGGCTGAGCAGGATCTCACCGGCCGGGGTGAGCCGTACGCCCTTGGCGCCGCGCTCGACCAGGCGGTGGCCGGTCTCCTGCTCCAGGGCGGTGAGCTGCTGGGAGACCGCGGAGGGCGTCAGATACAGCGCGGCGGCAGCCGCCGTCACCGTGCGGTGGTCGGCCACCGCACGGAGGATGTGGAGCCGCCGCGCTTCGATCATGGGATCGATTATCGCAATATGTCCCGGGCGGCCGAGCCGGTCAGCCCTCCAGCTCGGCCCGGGCCGCCACGAAGGCGTCCACGGCGCGGTTCACGTCGTCCGTCGAGTGCGCGGCGGACAACTGGACGCGGATGCGGGCCTTGCCCTGCGGCACCACCGGGTAGGAGAAGCCGATCACGTACACGCCCCGCTCCAGCAGCAGCTCCGCCAGCCGGGCCGCCTTCGCCGCGTCACCGATCATCACGGGCGCGATCGGGTGGTCACCCGGGAGGATCTCGAAGCCTTCCTCGGTCATACGGCGGCGGAAGAGCGCGGTGTTCTCGGTGAGGTGGACGCGCAGGTCGTCCGCCGCCTCCAGCAGGTCGAGCACCTTCAGGGACGCGGCGGCGATCACCGGGGCCAGCGTGTTGGAGAAGAGGTACGGCCGGGAGCGCTGGCGCAGCAGGGCGACGATCTCGGCGCGGGCGGCCACGTAGCCGCCGGAGGCGCCGCCGAGGGCCTTGCCGAGGGTGCCGGTGACGATATCGACGCGGTCCATGACCCCGTGCAGCTCGGGGGTGCCGCGACCGCCGGGGCCGACGAAGCCGACGGCGTGCGAGTCGTCGACCATGACCATGGCGTCGTAGCGGTCGGCGAGGTCGCAGATCTCGCGCAGGGGTGCCACGTAGCCGTCCATGGAGAAGACGCCGTCGGTGACGATCAGCTTGCGCCGCGCACCGGCCGCCTCCTTCAACTGCCGCTCCAGATCGGCCATGTCGCGGCTGGCGTAACGGAAGCGGCGGGCCTTGGACAGGCGGATGCCGTCGATGATCGAGGCGTGGTTGAGGGCGTCGGAGATCACCGCGTCCTCGGCGTCCAGCAGGGTTTCGAAGACGCCGCCGTTGGCGTCGAAGCAGGAGGAGTACAGGATCGTGTCCTCCTGGCCGAGGAACGCCGACAGCCGCGCCTCCAGCTCCTTGTGGACCTCCTGCGTGCCGCAGATGAAGCGGACGGAGGCCATGCCGTAGCCCCAGCGGTCCAGGGCCTCGTGGGCGGCGGCGATCACCTCGGGGTGGTCGGCGAGGCCCAGGTAGTTGTTGGCGCAGAAGTTGAGGACCTCGCCGGGCCGGCCGCCCGCGGTCACGTTCACGGTCGCGGACTGCGGGGTGCCGATCACCCGCTCGGGCTTGTGCAGACCGGCGGCGCGGATCTCGTCGAGGGTGGCGCGCAGGTCGTCGCGCACGGAGTCGAACATCATCAGTCCCTAAAGAGGTTCAGTCCCTGAGGAGGTCGGGGCGGTCGGAGGAAGGTCAGAGGGAGGCCAGAGGGAGGTCAGACGGTCCAGTCCAGGATGACCTTGCCGCCGCGGCCGCTCGCCGCGTCGGCGAAGGCTTCCTCGAAGTCGCGGTGGCCGTACCGGCCGGTGATCACGGGGGCGAGGTCGAGGCCGCCCTCCAACAGCACCGACATCGCGTACCAGGTCTCGAACATCTCCCGGCCGTAGATGCCCTTGAGGGTGATCATCGAGGTGACGATCCGGGCCCAGTCGACGGGGAACTCCTCGGCGGGCAGGCCGAGCATGGCGATACGGCCACCGTGCGTCATGTTGGCGATCATGTCCCGCAGCGCCTCGGGCCGTCCGGACATCTCCAGACCGATGTCGAAGCCCTCGCGCAGGCCGAGCTCCCGCTGTCCGTCGGCGATGGCGGCCCGCGACACGTTCAGCGCCAGGCTCACGCCGATCTTGCGGGCCAGTTCCAGCCGCTCCTCGCTGACGTCGGTGACGACGACGTTGCGGGCGCCCGCGTGCCGGGCGACGGCGGCGGCCATGAGGCCGATCGGCCCGGCGCCGGTGATCAGCACGTCCTCGCCGACCAGCGGGAAGGACAGCGCGGTGTGCACGGCGTTGCCGAACGGGTCGAAGATCGCCGCGACATCGAGGTCCACGGGCACCCGGTGGACCCACACGTTGGCGGCCGGCAGGGCGACGTACTCCGCGAAGGCCCCGTCGCGGCCGACGCCGAGCCCGACCGTGGCCCGGCACAGATGGCGCCGCCCGGCCAGGCAGTTGCGGCACTTGCCGCAGACCAGGTGGCCCTCGCCGCTGACCCGGTCACCGGGCTTGATGTCCGCGATGTCGCGTCCGGTCTCCACGACCTCGCCGACGAACTCGTGGCCCACGATCAGGGGAGTACGGATCGCCTGCTGCGCCCAGCCGTCCCAGGACCGGATGTGCAGGTCGGTGCCGCAGATGCCGGTGCGGAGCACCTTGATGAGGACGTCACCGGGTCCGACGGCGGGCTCCGGGACGTCCGCGAGCCACAGACCGGGCTCCGCCTTCTGCTTGACCAGCGCCTTCACGCCATGGCTCCTGTGCTCGGGAACCCGGACGCGGGCACGCCGAAGCGGGCCCGCGTCCGGGGAGGGGGGTGGAATCACCTGCAATCTGCCGCACCGGACCACCGCCGGTCCATCGAGGTTTTCTTAAGCCGCGCCGCAGCCTGGCTTCACGCCTCCTCGTCGAGGCGGGAGACCTGGTAGTGGGCGAGGTACCACTCCTCGCCCACCCGGGTCGCCAGGACCGCCAGTTTGACCTTCACCGCGGGCCGGTCGCGGAAGGAGAACTCGACGTCCAGGTAGCCCAGGACGAGGTTCCCGGCAAGGCGTCTGGTCTCCAGGACGCGGTACTCCGCCGTCATGCCGAGCGGCTGGGAGGCGTAGTAGTCGGCGACTCCCCGCCGTCCGACGCTGTAGGGGTGCAGCCCCTGGAAGATCGCGTCCTCGGTGAAAAGGTCGGCGACGCGCTCGTACTGATGGGCGTCCACCGCGGCCTTCCAGCGGTCGAGGACGTCACGCAGGACCGTCTCGTTGTCGGTCGGATCGATGTCGGTCGGATCGATGTCGGTCGGATCGTTGTCGGTCATGTCGGCTCCTCGGCGAGTCATGCGACAGTGTGTCAGTGTCCGGCGCTCATGCCGCCGTCGACGTGCAGGATCTCGCCGGTGACGAACGGCGCCTGCTCCAGGAAGAGCACCGCGTCGACGATGTCGCCCACTTCGCCCATCCGGCCCACCGGGTGCAGGGCGGCGAGGAAGTCATGGGTCTCCTCCGCGTGCATGGGGGTCTTGATGGTGCCGGGCGAGACGGCGTTGACGCGGACGCCGCGGGTGGCGTACTCGATGGCGAGTGACTTGGTCGCCGACTGCAGACCGCCCTTGGTCAGCGAGGCGAGGACGGAGGGGACCCGGGAGTCCGCCGCGTCGACGAGGCTGGTGGTGACGCTGACGACATGGCCGCCGCCCTGGGCGAGCAGGTGCGGCAGGGCCCGCTGGGTGAGGTGGAAGAAGCCGGCGGTGTTGATGCCCGTCACGGTGGCGTAGTCCTCGGCCGTGTAGTCGGCGAAGGGCTTGGCGACGAAGACGCCCGCGTTGTTGACCACGGTGTCGATCCGGCCGAAGCGCTCGAGCGCGGCGGTGACGACCCGCTCGGCGGTCGCCGGGTCGGCGATGTCTCCCCGCACCGCGAGGACGTCGGCGTCGTCGGCGGGGGCGATGGTGCGCGAGGTGGCGACGACGGCGTACCCGAGCTTGCGGTAGCCCTCGACGAGGGCGGCGCCGATGCCCTGCGAGGCGCCGGTGACGATCGCGACCTTCTGCTGCGGAGTGCTCATGATGACCTTCTCGGTAGTGGATGACCGGTTACTAGCCGACCGGTCGACTATTTGGAAGGTAGGGCGGACCGTACGGCGACGGAAGGACCGGCTGTCTACCGCATGGGAGGACCGGCCTCTCAGCGCAGGTCAGCCCGCAAGCGCGTGCGGATCGTCGGCGGGCAGCCACGCGTCCGGGGCGTGGATACCGAGGTCACCGACGCCCTCGCACAGGGCGTCGACGGTGGCGAGGACGCCGGCCCGGTCCTCGTGCTCGCGCCAGACCAGGGACCACGTCCAGTACACCTTCGGCGCGACGATCTCGCGCCGCACCAGGTCGGGCGGGAGCGGAGTGGTCTGTCCCTTGGGCGAGTTGACGATCGGCCGGCGGCAGCGGCGGACGTGGTCGAAGAAGGCGGGTCCGGTGATCGCCCCGTCGGAGATGCGCACGGCGCCGGCACCGGTGGCAGCCGCCAGCTCCTCCGCGTAGACGTTCCAGGACGCCCACGAGGTGACGTCCTCGTCGATGAGGACATCGGTGTTCCGCGCCGCAACGTCGGGCGCGTTCACGCTGTCACCGCCCTTGGCGACGGCGTACAGCCGGTCGGCGCCGATCAGCCGGGCGCGCAGCCCGAGCCGCTCGAGGTCCCCGGCGCTCACCCAGCACACGGCGAGGTCCAGGCTGCCGTCGGCGACCCGGGAGGCCTGGGTGTGGGACGGCGCGACCCAGGCGTCGAGGTGCACCCGGGCCACCGCGGCGGTACGTGAACTCAGGTCCGGCGGAAGCCAGTTGACGTACCCGAGCCGCACCGACTGCGAGCCGGAGAGCCGGCCCGCCCGGCGCTTGAGGTCGTCCGCCCGCTCCAGTAGGGCGCGGGTGTGCGGGAGCAGGGCGGCGCCGGCCGGGGTGAGGGAGACCGAGCGCCGGTCCCGGTCGAACAGCCGTACTCCCAGGCCCCGTTCGAGCGCCTTGATCTGCTGGGAGAGCGAGGGGCCCGCGATGAGCAGGCGGTCGGCGGCCCGGCCGAAGTTCAGCTCCTCGGCGACGGCGACGAAGTACCGCAGCTGACGCAGTTCCACCCGCGCCATGCTACGCGGCGCTGGGAGGCCGCGCCTCACAGCAGCGAGGAAGCCGGTCGTGGCGTCGACCCAGGTGGCGGGCGCATGCTGGGCTCATCACCGACGAACGGAGCACGTCATGCGAGAGTTCCTGGTCGAGATCACCACCACCGTCCCCGAGGGCACCGGTCAGGACGAGGTCGACCGGCGGCGGGCCGCCGAGGCGGTCCGCGCCAAGGAGCTGGCCGCCACCGGTCATCTGGCCCGACTGTGGCGTCCCGTGGGCGAGTTGCGCAGCATCGGCGTGTGGCGGGCCGCGGACGAGGAGGAGTTGCACGAGAAGGTGCTCGGCACCCTGCCGCTGCGCCCGTGGATGACTCTCACCGTCACCCCGCTCGAGTCCCACCCCAACGACCCGGGCACGGCCCGGGACGCGGAGTGAGCACGGCGTCCCCCTGGAGCCATGTCGTCCGGGCCGCCGCCGCGCTCGCGGCCGGGATGGGCGTCGGACGCTTCGTCTACACCCCGATCCTGCCCCTGATGCACGGCCAGGCCGGGCTCTCGGCCGCCGCCGGTGCGCATCTGGCGACCGCCAACTACGCCGGCTATCTCATCGGCGCCCTCGCGGGCATCCTGGCCCCGGCGCTGATCCGCTCGCAGTCCGTCCTGCGGGGCTCGCTGCTCCTGCTGACCGCGACGCTCGCCGCGATGCCCCTCACGCACACCACCCTGGCGTGGGAGGCGCTGCGGCTGTCAGCCGGGGCGGCGAGCGCCCTGGTCTTCGTCGTCGCGGCCGGCTCCCTCCTCCACCACCTGCGCGATCACCCCGCGCACCTGCCCGGCTGGGCCTTCGGCGGAGTGGGCGCCGGTATCGCGCTGTCGGGGCTGCTGGTCCTGGTGCTCCGGACCGTCGCCGACTGGCGGGCCGCCTGGTGGGCGGCCGCCGCCCTCACGGCGGTCCTCGCCGGCGCCTCCTGGAACCTGCGGCCGGAGGACGCGCCCGCCGCGCGGACGGCCGCTGCCGCGGGCGGCCCGCGCACGCACCGCTGGTTCGGCGCGCTGTTCGTCAGCTACACGCTGGAGGGCGTCGGCTACATCGTCGCCGGGACCTTCCTGGTGGCGGCGATCGCACAGGGCTCCCCCGGATGGGTCGGCAGCGGCGCATGGGTGCTGGTGGGGCTGGCCGCCGTACCGTCCTCGGCGCTGTGGGCGCGGCTGGGGCGGCGCTGGTCCCGGCCCGGTCTGCTGCTGGCCGCGCTCGTCGTCCAGGCCGCCGGCATCGCGCTGCCCGCGCTGGTCGGCGGTACGGCGGTGGCACTGGCGTCGGCCGTGCTGTTCGGCGCCACCTTCCTGGGCGTGAGCACCCTGGCCCTGGCCGCGGGGGCCCACCTGCGCTTCCCGCGCTCGGTGGCCCTGCTGACCGCCGGATACTCCGTCGGCCAGATCCTCGGCCCGCTGCTCGTCGCCCCGCTGCTGCACCACGGCTACCGGCCCGCCCTGCTGCCGGCCGCCCTGGTGGTCCTCGCCGCGGCCGTGGCCGCCGCCGTGCTGCGGATCGGCTTCCCGCACCACATGGTCGTAGAAGGACACACAGCAGCCTCGGGGCGGCGAGAATCGTGCAAGGACGCGGACGCTCTCGCCGCGCACTCGGCCAACTGACGTGGAGTCGCTCATGACCACCGCACGGGACCTCGCGATCGTCGCCCTCAAGGCGGCACCGGACCGGCCCGTCGAGCAGGGCGACCTGTCGCTCGCGCTCGCGGGAGCCGAGGTGTTCGACCTCATCGAGGCCAAGGCGCTCGTCCTGGACGGTGACCGGATCCTGCCGAGCGCCCAGGCGTCCACCGGTGACCGGCTGCTGGACGAGGCCGCCGGGACGCTCGTACGGCAGGAGCCGTACGAGTCGGTCGAGGACTGGCTGTGGCGCCGGGGCCGCGGACTGTCCTCGGCGTACGTCGAGGACTTCGAACGGATCGGGCTGACCGCCCGGCCGCGCGGCCAGCGGATTCCGCTGCGCTCCTCCCGCACCGAGCTGGTCGACTCGGCGGCCCGGCGTGAGGCGGAGGACCGCTGGGCGGCGGGCGAACCGATCCTCGCCGCCCTGGCGGCCGCGGCCGGGATCCGGGACGAACCCGCCGAGGACGCGGAGGCCCTCGCCGGCGAGACGGTCACGACGGTCCTGGCCGCCGTCGGCGACGCGGTGATGGAACTGGAGGCCGTACGCCAGCGCAAGGCGATCGAGGACGCCGCGTTCGACAACGTGTGGCGGGGTTACTAGCGGTACCTGGCGCCGTCCGCCGCAGTTCGGTGGCGCCGCGGACGACCGACGGCGCATCCGGCACCTCCGGCGGAGCGCTCAGGCGGCCGTCGCGCCGAGCAGGGCGCGGCAGTTGTCCCAGAGGGGGGTCAGGCGGGCCGTGTCGTTGTACAGCTTGGCGAACATCACCTGGCCCTCCAGCTGGGCCACCAGCGCCCGCGCGGCCTCGCGGGTGTCGGTGGCGCTCACGTCGCCGCGCCGCCGCGCCTCGGCGATCACCGACTCGACCAGGTCGACCTGCGCCTCGAAGATCTCCTGCAGGCGCAGGCGGACCGCCTCGGTCTGGTTGCTCAGCTCCAGGGTGAGGTTCCCGAACAGACAGCCGGACACGGTGCCGCATCCGTCCTGGACGGCGCGCTGGCCGGCCTCCGTCTCCTCGAACAGCCGCCGCAGCCGCTCCAGGGGCTTCCCCGCGCCGCCCAGCACACGCTCCCAGTCGCGTCGCTGGGCCGCCCAGTGCTCGTCCACGACGGCGAGCGCCAGGGACTCCTTGGACTCGAAGAAGTAGTAGAAACTGCCCTTCGGCACCCCGGCCGCCTTGCAGATCTCGGCCACCCCCAGCGCCGAGTAACCGCGTCCCTCGATCAGCGACCGCGCGGCCCCGAGGATCTTCTGCTTGGCGTCACTGGTACGTCCCATACCGCGAGAATACGGCAGTACTAGACCGGTCGGCTAGCGATCGCGGCGCGCCTCACAGCAGCGGCAGTCCGTCGGCCTCACGCCGTTCCAGCCAGGCCACGAGCTCCGCCGCCGAGGACTTGATGGTCTCCAGACCGGGTCTGCCCCATGGCCGTGGCGCGACGTCGGCCACGCACAGCGTGCCGAGCGTCATCCCTGTGCTGTCGATGAGCGGGGCGCCGAGATAGGAGCGGATGCCGAACTCGTCAACCATCGGATTGCCCGCGAACCGGGGGTAGTCGCAGACGTCCTCCAGCACCAGCGCCTTGCGCCGGACCACCACATGGGGGCAGAAGCCGTGATCGCGGGCGAGTTCACGGCCCAGGACGGGTGTCGTGCCGTCGAGCCTCACGAACGGCGGTGCCACGTCCGGCAGATGCAGGCCCGCGAAGAACTGCCGGTGCTGGTCGATGAAGTTGACCATGGCGTACGGCGCCCCGGTGAGCCCGGCGAGCCGGCCGGCATAGGCGTCGAGATCGGGGTCCGGGCGTTCGCCCAGGCCGAGTTGGCCGAGGCGCAGGGTGCGGGCGGGGGCCTCCTTGTCCTCCGGGGTGAGCAGCAGACGACCGGCCGGACGCGCGGGGTCGTACCTCATGGGCGGTCACTGGAGACGTGGGCGCCGTGGCTCGGCGCGGGGGCCGGGGCGTGCGCGATCAGATGCCGTACGAGCGTCAGCAAGGTCTGGACCCCCGAGCTGGAGATACGGGCGTCGCACCGCACCACCGGGATCTCCGGCGGCAGGTCGATGGCGGCACGGACCTCCTCGGGGTCGTAGCGGTAGGAGCCGTCGAACTCGTTGATGGCGACGATGAAGCCCAGGCCGCGCTGCTCGAAGAAGTCCACCGCGGCGAAGCACTCCTCCAGGCGCCGGGTGTCGGCGAGGATGACCGCGCCGAGCGCGCCCTCGGAGAGTTCGTCCCACATGAACCAGAACCGCTCCTGGCCCGGCGTGCCGAACAGGTAGAGCACGTGTTCCGGATCGAGGGTGATGCGGCCGAAGTCCATGGCCACCGTCGTCTCGACCTTGTTCTCGATCCCGTCGAGACGGTCGGTCGCGGCGCTGACCGTGGTGAGCAGCTCCTCCGTGCTCAACGGCGCGATCTCGCTGACCGCGCCCACGAAGGTCGTCTTGCCGACCCCGAAACCGCCCGCGACCAGGATTTTCAGTGCGGTCGGGAAGGGGTCAGAGCTGTCGTCGTAGTCCATCGAGCACTGCCTCCAGAAGGGCCCGGTCAGTCGGGTTGTGGTGGAACTCGGGGGGCTTGGTGGTCAGCGCCCCGCAGTCGACGAGGTCCGACAGCAGCACCTTGGTGACCACCGCCGGCAGCTTGAGATGGGCGGCGACCTCGGCGACCGACACGGGCGCGCGGCACAGGTCGAGCGCCTGCTGGTGCTCGGGGCCGAGGTAGCCGAGGGGCGTGGCCCCGGTGGCCATCACGTGCGACAGGAGGTCGAGGGCGATGCTCGGCCGGGTGCGGCCGTTGCTGACCGTGAAGGGGCGCACCAGCCGTCCGGCCGCGTCGTCGAGCCAGGGCCCGTCGCCGGCCGTCGCCACGCTCAAGGCCTCATCGCCGGGGGTTCGACGGCGTGCTGCCGGGGTGCGGTGGCCAGGTACGGGCGGACGCTCTTGACCAGCATCGCCATCTCGTAGCCGAGGACCGCCGCGTCGGCCTCGCGGCCGGCCAGCACGGCGAGACAGGTGCCGGAGCCGGCGGTAGTGACGAACAGCAGGGTCGCGTCGAGCTCCACGACGACCTGACGGACTTCGCCGCCGTCGCCGAAGCGCACCCCGGCGCTGCGGCCGAGGGAGTACAGGCCGGAGGCCAGCGCGGCCATGTGGTCGGCGCTGTCCGCGTCGAGGCCGTGGACCGACTTCACGAGCCCGTCGCAGGACAGGAGAACCGCACTGGTGGTGTGCGGTACGCGCTGCACGAGGCCGCTCATCAGCCAGTCGAGATCGGATACATGACCGGTCGGCGCATCGCTCGCCATGGTGGATCGACTCCTTGGGGTACGAAGGTCTGCGGGAGCGGCGGGGGTGAGTACGGGGG
>NZ_WVUG01000220.1 GCF_017614965.1 Streptomyces griseorubiginosus
GGTCTCGGCGGGGGCGGTGCGACGGAGTGACAGCATGGTGGGATCACCCTTCGTCGGGTGGAGCGGTGGATTCCGGCGCGGGGTACGCCTGATAACGGGACACTGATGGACAGTGGGCACCGTCGAGGTGGCGGTGCGGTCGGGCCCGGTGCGGTCGGGGAGGCCGGGGCGCGGCGGCCGGGCGCTGGTGGCCCTGTCAGCGTGGCTGTTGCGCCGGTTCGCGGGCGGTTTCCGGAGCGTCGGGGCCGACGGGCGCCACGGTGGCCAGTGCCGCCAGGAACGCGGCCGACTCCGCGGTCCAGCCGAAGATGCCGCCCTGAGCGGCCACCATCTCCAAGCCCGCCTGCTGGAACTGGGGGAAGTAACTGCCGACGCAGTCGGACAGGACCAGGCACTCGTATCCACGGTCGTTGGCTTCGCGGACCGTCGTGTGCACACACACTTCGGTGGTGACGCCGGTGACGACGAGACGGCGGATGCCGCGGGCGTTGAGCAGTTCACCGAAGTCGGTGGCGTAGAAGGCGCCTTTGCCCGGCTTGTCGATCACCGGCTCACCCGCCACCGGGTAGAGCTCCTCGATGATGTCGTGGCCCTCCTCACCGCGGACCAGTATCCGGCCCTTGGGGCCCGGGTCGCCGATGCGCATGCTGGGGTTTCCTCGCAGCAGCTTGCTGGGGGGACAGTCGGACAGGTCCGGCAGGTGTCCCTCGCGGGTGTGCATGACCGCCATGCCCGCGGCCCGGCAAGCGTCGAGTACGGCCCGCAGCGGAGCGATGGTTTTCCGCAGTTGTTCCACGTCATTGCCCAGGCTCTCGCCGAATCCGCCGGGTTCGAGGAAGTCCCGCTGCATGTCGATGAGAACGAGTGCCGTCTCGGCGAGGTCGAAGGAGAACGCGTACGGGACGGCCTCGACACTGAGCGATTCCGCAACTGCCATGGCGGTTCCTGCTTTCGTCGATGGGAAGGGGAGTCGACGCGGTCGGCTCGGCCGGATTCGGACCATGCGCCCGGATGTGCAGGACTGTTTGAGCGGTGCAGGGGCCCGTCCGGTGGGTCAGCTCAGGAGGTGGCCCAAGTCGTGGCAGTGATCAGGTCGTCGGCGGTGGAGACGCATCCGAAGACGCCGCCCTGCATGGTCACCATGTGCAGCGCGGCTTCATGGTTCGAAGGGTCCGTCGCGCCGGTGCAGTCGGAGAGGATCAGACATTCGTAGCCGCGGTCGTTGGCCTCGCGCATGGTGGTGTGGACGCACACGTCCGTGGTGATGCCGGTGAGCACCAGATGGGTGATGCCCCGAGTGCGCAGTACGAGGTCGAGGTTGGTGGCGTAGAACGCTCCCTTGCCCGGCTTGTCCACGATCACCTCACCGGGAAGCGGGGCCACTTCGGGCACGATCTCCCAGCCGGGTTCTCCCCGCACCAGAATGCGGCCGCACGGTCCGGCGCCGCCGATCTCGGCGCCGATCTGCGCGGACCGCCAGCGCTTGTTCGCCGGCAGGTCCGCCAGATCGGAGGCGTGCCCCTCACGGGTGTGGACCACGAGCATGCCGGTGCTGCGGGCGTGCGCGAGCAGCTTCTGCGTCGCCGGGAGCCCGGCCCGGGTCAGCGAGATGTCGTATCCCATGGTGTCCACGTAACCGCCGGGTCCGCAGAAGTCCGTCTGCCAGTCGATGCAGAGCACGGCGACACGGTCGGCGGGCACAGATGTGTCGTACGGCCATGCGTAGGGCTTCGCGGTGACCGGGCCGATGATTACTGTCGTATTTTGCGGACTTATGGGCGTACTGTCAGCCATTGACCCCCCAAGCCAGGTGAAGTGGTGCATGGGAAAGTAGCCACAATATTTCTGGCATTCCGTACACGGTGATTATGTGGAAATTAGTTTCGGCCAGACGATCGCCGCGTTACGCAGGAATGACGCGGCCACCGGGGGCGCAGGGCCCAGGGCCACGGCCCCTTTGCGGGGCGACGCCCGAGGTCCGACCGACGCCGATGATCACGCTGTACCCGGAGAGCGAGGCGCCGGGGGATCAAGGACCTGAAGCGCCGTACCGCCAGAGAGCAGTGGGCCTGTTCGGAATGCCGGACACCACGAGGACGGGACGCGGCCGGGACCAGGGCGTGGTCAACGTCGCGGGCGGGGTCTGCTTCCGTCCTGGCCACCGTGCGCGCCTGGTGTACCGGCTGCACGTGTACCACGGCCGCGCGGGCGAGCCGAAGACCTTCGCCGGGCGCGACTACTGTGACCTGATCATTACCGTTCACCGGCAGCTGGAGGCCCCGCTGGTGTGGTGCCGGGACAACCTGAGCCGGCGTCTGACGGAGGAGCCGGCGGACTTCGCCGAGGCGAACAGTGCGTGGCGCCGGGTGTTCCAGCTGCCGGCTCGTGCGCCGGTGTTGAACCCGGTGGAGGGGGTGTGGTCGCTGCTGCGGCGGGCCATGGCGAACTGCGTGGTGGCCGACCTACCCGCGCTGGTCCGCATCCTCAGACACAAGTTGACGGGGATCCATACCGCCCGCACCTGCTCGACGGCTGTCTCGCCGGCGTGGATGTGGCCGGGCTCAGCAGCGGCAGGCCGGTCTGGAGGGGCTCGACGACGATGAGACCGTGGAGCGTCCGTAGCCGTGGCGGCCGCCACGAAGGCGAGTTGGTTCTGGTGAGAGGCCAGCGAAGGACGCCAGACGATCGGCCGTGCCGAACGCCTCCAGGTCGCCGCCGGTGGCGGCGATGCACTCGGCACCGAGGAGGGTGCCCATGCCGGGCAGGCTCCGGATCACCGTCGCGTGCCGGTGCTCGTTGAACCGGGCCTCGATGAGCGCGTCGAGTTCGGCGATCTCCTCGTCGAGAACCAGCACACCCTTGGCAATGCGGGCGACCATGGCGGCCGCGAGGGTCTGGCCCGGCAGTGCGGTGTGCTGGAACTTGGCCGCCTCGACGGCTGTTTCGGCGAGCGCCGCCGCGTTCTTCACCTTGCGGTTCTTGAGCCAAGTTCCGATCCGCCTGGCCCCGCTGCGGCGGATTGCGGCCGACGTCTGGTAGCCGGTCAGCAGCATGACCGGACCCTTCTTGCTCAGGTTCAGCACCCGCTCCAATGCGGGGAAGAATTCCAGCAGCGAGCCCGCAGCCGGTTGGTCTGACGAGTCCGGTCGTTGACCAGGTCGAGGCGCCGGACAGTCAGGGTGCGCAGGTCGACGGCTATCTCGTCGCCGGACCGCAGGAGACCGAGGTCCTGGCGCATGCGCGCCTGGTCGGCGAACACTCGACCAAGGCGTGAGGCAGGTCGAGTGCTCACGGGCAGGATAGGGAACCAACGAGGCATCTCCTGTGCCAGCGAGTTGAGACTCGAACACCTCCCTCAACGGCGCGGGAGCCTCGGGCGTTGCGGACCCCGACGCCTTCACCCGATCGGTGGCCACGCTGAAAGAGCTCACTGCTTCGGAGTCTCTCGGAGCAGCCGGGGATGGGAATTCCTCCTGAGGGGTTGAGGGCTCAGGTCATCGCCGCCACCGGGTCCGGGAAGACTCTGATCGGTGTGGAGGTGACGAACCGTCTGTCCGCGCGCAGGGTACTGGTGTTGGTTCCGACGCTGGATCTGCTGCCGCAGATGGCGGCCGCGTGGCGTCAGGGCGGCCGGCACGGGCGATGGCCGGGGTGTGCTCGCTGCGGGATACTGCAGATCGCCAGGGGTCAAGAAGCACCTACGTAGGGGTTTGCCCCGGTGCTGCAGTGGGCGCAGTTGGTGCTGCGTTCGAGTAGGACGCCGTACCAACGGAGCACGCTTTGGCTGTCCACGTTCACTCCCATGGGGTCCCATGACGCGTGGGCGAGTTCTCGACGATTGATCCATTGGTAGATCGGTGCGACGAGGTCGGCACTCAGCGTCCGGAACGCGTCCGATCGGCCGTCGAGCAGTTCCAGCAGGGCGAGTTTGACCATGAGTAGGGCGATCGGCACGATGTCGCTGGAGAGGCCAGGCTGGGGTGTCACCTCGCGGTCGGTGTAGGAGGTGCGGGAGGCGTCCCGGACACTGCTGATCTCATTGTCGGCGGCTTCCTGGGGGAGCGCCTGGACGAAGCACTGGTAACACGGGGTAAGTCCGGGGATCACCCGCTGCACGATGCCGCCGTATGCCCGTCGGTAGACGCCGCCGATGATCATCGGATGCTTGCCCTGTAGGCAGAGCCGGTTGATCAGCAGGCGGCTTTCCCTGGTGTCCGTGGCGCAGATGACCAGCTCCGCTCGCTCGCCGAGGAGCAGGTCTCTCACCTCGCTTCGGGTGTCCCCGGAGATCCGCGTGGTACTGGTCACAACCCGAGCGCCCGGGTTGTGCCGATGGACCAGGTCGCGCATGGCGTTGACCTTCAGCCGACCGACGTCGTTCAGGCCGCACTCGTGTCGAGAGACGTTGCCGACCTCAAGGCGATCGTCGTCGAGCAGCACGAACCTACCGACCCCCGCCCGCGCCAGCTCCCGAACGATGAAGCTTCCCCCAGAGCCCAGTCCGAGCACGGCTACGCACGTGTCCTGAAGCGCGTCGGCGCCAATGATGGCGCCGACACGGTCGGATGCGACGGAACGGGATGGGACCACGCTGGCACCGAGTCGTTCACCCAGCCCTTCGCCCAGCCGAGTCGAGTGGTGCGCACGGACGCCGTCACCCTCGGCCCAACACACGATCGCCGGGCCGGGCTCGTCGAGGACCCAATCGATGGCGGGAGGTTCGGGGAGCACCAGCACGTCCATGCCGGCGGCACCGTCCACGTATCCGACGTCACCCTGGTCCATAAGGCGCATGCCGAGCCGTAGCCGGGCCTCGGATGCGGCGGCCACGAGGGAGTCGTACGCCCCTGCTCCCAGCACCAACTGCCTGGGAAGGGAAGGCAGCCCGTTCACGAGAAGGCTTTCATGTCTTCGGCGTCCACCTGGGCCACCCGGTCGCCGGGGCGCTCGTTGCCGCTGCGCACTTCCCACTTGCCTGTCACGGGGTTCATCACCATCTTCTTGCCCGCTGGCATACGCCCCGAGGCCGCCTGCTCCAAAAAGGCCCGAATGTCACTGTGCTTGTCACTGGCCACGAATTCCTCAATTCTTCCTGCGCTCGAACTCGGCGCATCAGCCTTCTACGAGGAAGTTGCTGATAGGGCTTCCGTCATCGAGGTGGCACTCATAGGCGGCGATCCACAGCGTGCCTTTCCGGACGACTTTGTTGACCGACACGTGGGAACTCCAGGACTCGGGTCGAAATGTGCACACCTTCGTCCAGCCCGGGCGGTCGGTCTGCCAGACATGCATGGAGGAATTAGTGCCGTACGACTCGATGCTTCGCAGTCCACGCCAGCCCAACAGCGGGCTCGGCCACGTGATGTAGGTGCTCGGACATTCATCCGGATATCCGGACGGAAAGTAGACCCGCAGCGTGTAGTGCCTGTTCGTGTTGCTTATCCACGACCCATGCGCATAGGTCCGTCCGCGTACTGCCGTGTCGTAGAGATCAAACGAACTGAACTCGCTGCGCAGAAAAGATCTTTCCTGCGCCATCCCGTACATTTGATACGGCTCCCAATTCATCTCACGCCTCGTCTTTCGTCAGCTCGATCACTACCACCGTATCGTTATGGCAGCCGGTCGATCTGTTTGATGCCCCAGTCCAGTGGTACCCGCAGCATGTATTTCTCGTCCGGCGTGTTAGGGGCCCACGGCACCGCCTGGTCCCGCCCGGATCCTGGATAGACCGTGCAGGAGAAGACGACTGGCGCACTGCCGTCCCAGGCCAGCAGAAGGGAGATCCGGGCGTGGTGTCGGGGTCGGCTGATGGCCACCTTGAATCCTCGCTCCTCGGCTAGGGGTGTGGCCTCGATGGTGTAGTCCCGTGACAGCTCACCGAGCAGTGGCTGGACCCAATCGTTTAGGTAAGCGACGAGGTCCGGGATCGGTAGGTACTCGCCCGAGATCAGCGCGCTCTCGCCGGAGGGCCGGTCAGACGCTCCCGGTGATCTCGGCCACCGTGTCTCCGACTTGGCGGAGCTGCCCAGCCGACACACGCCGCGTGGCGTCTGTGGTGCGGGACGTAGCGTCTCGTGCAGATCGCTGTTGCGGACGATGTCCTTGACCGCATGCCGTAAAGGGCTTTCCCCGGGCAGCACGTGGAATTCGGTATCCGAGCGGGACAGAATCCTGCTGTCCAGGTAGAAGTACGGGGTGAGCAGAACCTTCGGAGCAGGCTTGCGCAGGACCTTCGTGCGTGCTTCGCCGGTGAAATTCGCGATGATCTCAACGTATCGGGGGCGCTGGAACTTCTGTCCGTACCGACGGGTCCGCTCACGGTCACCCGAACTTGGTTCGTACAGTCCGATCGAATGGTGTGAATGCCACATTCCCAGACACTGGGTTCCGAAGCGCTCCCAGAGGATCGTCTCCATCTCGAAGGTCACCTGAGGGTCGAGTTCCAGTGAGTGGAGCTTGCGCACCGCGCGTTCAGTTGGCCGGGTGGCCAAATGCACCGTTGGGTCGCCACCGTGGCTGAACAGGCCGAATAGGCTGCCGCCGGTTTCGATGTCGGAGTAGCCCTGCGTCTCGTCAAAGATCACATCTAGTTCGGATTCGTAGATTCGCACCAAGCGGTTGCCTGTCATGCCAACCCTTCCGCGATCTGGAGGAGGCGGCAGTCGGCTGACCAGCTTGCCGCGTCGATCGTCAAGTGTGCCCGTTCACCCAATTTTTCGAACACCACCAGCGGTGCGCTGTCGGGGTAGTTGCGGTCGAGCATGAAACCGATTTCGAGATCACCGCGAGTAGCGACCAGCTGGACAGCGGCAAAGCCGGACTCCCACTTCTGCACATCGAAGCCATGGCGTCTGAGTTCCGCGAATTCTGATTGAATCCGGCTGCGGCGGTCCGACGCGGCGTCGGTGGTCAGCTGCGGCCGCGCCGGTTCCGTGCCAGTCCCGGTTCCAGGTCCGAACTTCGCGAGCAGATCCACGGCGGGGTCCCCGTTGAACTGCCAGTACAGCTGTACACAGTTGACGATGAACCAGGCAACGACGGCCGCGACGATCTGATCGTCTGGGTACTCGAGTTCGGCGAGGTTGACGTACTGCCAGGTGGGAAACGAACCCTGGTAGGGGCGGCTTGCGTGCGGCCCCCAGCCGAACCGAGCCACCTTCACTTCGAAGGCGCGCGCGTTGTCGGTGGTCGGGAACAAGGCGTGCAGGTAGGCGAAAGCATCGAGGTATCCCTCATTGGCCTCGAACCGTACGACGATCGCGGGGCGATCCCCGAGCCGGGCCGAGGCGGCCTCAAAGCCTCCCAATGCCGTGGAGATCACGGCGTATTCGGCGAGGCCGGGAACTTCGGTCAGTGCGTCGTGAACGAGCCCAGGTGCCTTCGATCCGATCCCGGCATCGCTCCAAACCGTCGGATACACCAAGATTTTGGACGGCCTCTTTCCGGTGAACGCGGCAGGTCGGGGACCGTACGTCCCGCCGGCCGGGCCCACTGGGACTCGGAGCGTCTCCTGCCGCACCAGGTCCGACGTACGCGGCGGAGGTCTCTGCCCTGGATCCAGCCATCGTGCTCTCACCTGTTTGATGGCCAGATCCGTCGCACTTTTCGCGATGCCACCGATGATCGCTTTCGCGACGAGCGCGACGAAATACTCCATCCCCGTCTCCCCCCGAAGAACCTGACCCCAACCATGACATAGGGGAGGGTTCACCATAAGGGGTTTGCGCCATTTGGGGCTGCCCGATCCGGCCCGCGTGTAGGTGAGCTGCTGTTGCCGCGCCGCCTCCTTCTCCGGCGCTCGAGCGCGGAGACCCCGCCGACGCGCAACAGAAGCAGACGCGCCCCAATCCCCCGAGGCGCACCGGTCCGTCCCACCCGCCCTTCCCTTCCTTTCTTCTTGTCTGGGAAGGGCGTGGAGGTGTGCAGAGAGGGATGTCGGGCTGGCGGCCACGCCGGAAAGGCATGATGACCAGCGGATACGTCGTCACCTGCCAGAAAGGCGCAGTCAGTTGCGGGCAGGGGATACCGGGGGGACATTCGGATGGGATGCGGGCGTGGTCGGGGACGGGGTTATCGCTTCGTGACGCTGGTCGGGCCTTGGTGGTCGGGATCTTGGTCGGGGCTGGCTGCTGGCCTGGGTGGTACGCGAGGCGCCGGAAGGACGGTGCCGCACTGTACGGAGGGCACGGGCGATGGTGAATGTGGATACGGGCGGGGCGGACCGGCTGGCGCTGGCGGTCCTGGCGCAGCACCGGATGGCCACCACCGATCAGATGCATCTGGTCATCGCGCCGGGGGTGCGGAACGAGCAGACGCGGCGTCGGCTGGCGAAGCTGCGGGAGGAGGGCCCGGTCGACCGCATCACCCTGCCGCGCGCCGGGCGCACGAGGGTGAGGTTCGCCACCCAGTACGGGTTCGAGGTCGCGTCGGAGTGGCCGGAGCTGAGGCAGTGGCGGCCGCCGCGGCTGGTCTCGGACCGGATTGCCGGGCGGCTACGGGTGGGGCACACGCTGACGGTGACGGAGACCGCACCGGCGTTCCTTCAGGGCCCGCGTCGGCGCGGGGAGGTATGCCAGCCGCTGGACTTCATCCCGGAGGTCTACCACCCGCTGGGCAACGGTGAGGCCGTCATTCCCGACGCCCTGCTCTACTACCGCCGCGGCGATGACGGCGGTGAGGGCCGGTCGATGCTGCGGGCGTTCACGGGGTTGCGGCGCAGCGGCAACGCGGCGCGTTCGGCGCATCATCGCGCCGGGCGGCCGACAGGTGGACTCACACTGCAGGTTGCAGGTGTCGAAGCCAAGTCGGGGTCGCGGTGCTGGAGCTCCTGGCGGAGCCGGGTGAGCGCTCGGTGCAGTGTGCTCTTGACGGTTCCGGCCGCAATACCGAGGGCGGTGGCCGTCTCGTCGTTAGACATCTGCTCCCAGTGTCGTAGCACCACGACGTTGCGCTGTTGCGGCGTCAGCGTCTTCATGATGTCGATCAGCAGGGCGCGGTCGGCGTGCTGCTCGGTGGAATCCTCGATGGATACGTCCGGCAGGCGTTCGATGGGGAGTTCTTCCAGTTTCTTGGCCCGCCACCACTGGGTACGGGTATTGATCATGACACGCCGCAGGTAGGCGTCCGCGAGCTGCTTGTCCGCTATGTGGTCCCAGCGGTGGTAGGCGCCCAACAGCGCGGTCTGCAGGAGGTCTTGCGCGGCGAGCGGATCGCCGACAAGGCGACGAGCCGAGCGCAGCAGCGCCTCGTGCCGCGTACGGACGTACTCCTCGAAATCCGACATCGCGCCGGGGTGCCTGCTCGGGTTCATGTGGCTCGTTCCTCCCAAGTCGGTGAGGGTGCTCGCGTGCTTCTCGCGTGACGTCCACGTGGATGCCCGTTCATGGTCTGGGGAGCTGGCCGGTCCCCTCGTGCCGGCCAGTTCCCCAGACCAAGTCAGCGGTGCCGACGGGCCGGACGGGAGGCCGTGCCGGTGGCTTGGTGGTTCTGTGTATCGAGTTCAACTGCTTGCGCATTGAATGGGCAGTCTGTTCCGCCACCCTGATCAAAGGCTGAAGTCCTGTTCGTAGACGCGGCAGGAGAGACCTTGACCGAAGAAGGCACCTGTCGTTTGCCCTTCTGTCCGAGCGTGCGTAGCGTCCGGACGATCGCGCCGTGTCCACGGGGGAATACGGCCGACAGGGGGTGAGCCGTCGATGGCAGGACGTCCTGAAAGCCCGCTGGATCCGACTGCGGGACCGGTGGCGCGGTTCGCGGCCGAGTTGCGCAAACTCCGGGCGGAGGCCGGGAGTCCGACCTATCGGGTGATGGCGCGGCGCACAGGGCAGGGAGCGAGCACGCTGTCGCAAGCGGCCGCCGGTGATCGGCTGCCGACGCTGTCGGTTGCCCTGGCGTACGTGGCCGCGTGCGGCGGCGATGCCGGCGAGTGGGAGGAGCGCTGGCGTGAGGTGGCCGCGGAGTCGGCGGCAGAGCCGCACACCAGGGAGGAGAACGCCGAGCCGCCCTATCGGGGACTGGCCCGCTTCGAACCCGCTGACGCCGGCCTCTTCTTCGGTCGCGACCAGCTCACCGACCGGCTGCTGGAGCTGGCCGGCTCGCGCCGTTTCACCGCGGTGTTCGGGCCGTCGGGCAGTGGTAAGTCCTCAGTGCTGCGCGCCGGACTCATCGCTCGCCTCCGCGACCCGGACCACGACGGTCCCCCGCCTGCCGCACTACGGATCCTCGCTCCCGGCGATCAGCCTCTGCGTACGCACGCCGAGTATCTGACCCCGGCGGACGCCGACGGCGACACATGGTTGATCGTCGACCAGTTCGAAGAGCTCTTCACACTCTGCACCGACCGGCCGGAACGTGAGCAGTTCATCGACCGCCTGCTGGCCGCGACGGAACCGGGGAGCCGGTTGCGCGTGGTGATCGCCGTACGCGCCGACTTCCTCGGCCGCTGCGCCGAACACGCCTCGCTGAGCGCCGCGCTGCAGGATGCCACCGTGCTGGTGGGCCCGATGAGCCGCGACGAGGTGCGTGAGGCCGTCATCAAACCCGCGCAGACGGCGGGCGCCATCGTGGAGCGCGCGCTGACCGCGCGCATCCTGGACGAGATCGACGGCGAGCCCGGCGCCCTGCCGCTACTTTCCCACGCCCTGCTGGAGACCTGGCACAGACGCAAAGGGCGCGCCCTCACCGAAGCCGCCTACGACGCGGCCGGCGGCATCCACGGCGCCATCGCCCGTACCGCCGAAGACGTCCACGCCGGCCTCACCCCGGCCCAGGCCTTCCTCGCCCGGCGCATTCTGCTGCGTCTGATCACCCCCGGGGAAGGTGCTCCTGACACCCGTCGGCCCGCCCGGCGCGAAGAGTTCGACTTCGGCGACCCGGCCGACACCACGACCGTATTGGACCGTCTGGCCCGGGCCCGCCTGGTCACACTGGACGAGGACAGGGTCGACATCGCCCACGAAGCCCTGATCGCCGCCTGGCCACGACTGAGGCAATGGATCGACGACACCCGGGAGCGGCTGCGCCTTCACCGCCAACTCACCGACGCGGCACGGACCTGGAACGATCTCGACCGCGACCCCGGCGCTCTCTTTCGCGGCACCCGGCTGGCCGCGGCCGAGGAAGGCTTCGCCGGGCGACGCGGCGAGCTGACCGCGGCCGAGCGCGCCTTCCTCGACGCCAGCAGCGCCGCCCGCGCACAGGAGCAACACGCCGCCCGACGAACCGTCCTACGGCTTCGCCGGCTGCGCGTGGGCGTGTCCGCGGCCGCGGCCGCGGCGATGATCGCCGGCCTGGTGGCCTGGCAGTGGAACCACACGGGGCAGCAGCGACTCGCCCAAGCGACCTCCCGGCGCGTGGCCGCACTCGCGGACAGCATGCGCTACGCCGAGCCGCTCACCGCGCTGCGCCTGAGCGTGGCGGCTTGGCGCATCAGCCCCACACTCGAGGCCAGGAGCGCCCTGATGGGCGCCTCCACCCAGCCCGAACAGGATGCTTTCGCCGAGCCCGGCCAGGCGGCCAACGACGCACTGGATCCCTTCTTCCTCAAGAGTGACGGCACCACGCTGGTGACCGGCAGCACGGGGCGCGTGCAACTGTGGGACCTGAGCACCCACCGCCTCGTGCGCACCCTGCACACCGGCCTGAACGACCACCTGCTCGACGTGTCCCCCGACGGTCAACGGCTGTTGATCCTCGCTGCGAAGGGCTGGGAGGTGCGCGACGCCGCCTCCGGCGCGTCGACCCGATTACCGTTCACCTTCTCCGACGGGACCGTGCGCTTCGGCCCCACCCCGGACACCTTCCTCCTCCAGGACGAGGACCGCCGGCTCGTCAGAGTGTGGCACCGCTCGCGCCCCGTACGGACGCTCCGCTCCACGCCCGTCCCACCGCAACGAACAACGGCGTGCACGCAGACCGGTGACCTGCTGGTGTGGGACGGCAGCGAACAGCGCCGATTGAGCAGCACCGGATCGCTGGCCTCCATCGCCCGCCTCGCGTGCGGCCGCCGTGACGACCTCGTCCGGCCCCAGGTGTTGCACAACGACCCCGACCACCTCGTCATCGCCACGCAGAAGCGCCTACGCGTCTGGAACCTGCGCACCGGACGGGAAACCCCGTCCATCCCTGCACAGTCCCCCACCTCCGTCTCCAGCACCCCGGACGGCAGCTTCCTGACCGTCGCCGATGACAGGGCCCTTGCCGTATGGCGTGTCGCCAACCCCGACAGACCGGTCTTCCGGTACGCACTGAACGGTCGTCGGGCCCGGTCGGTGACGCTCGACCCGCGGCGCAAGACGATCCGATACGTGGAGGGCAGCTTCCTGACGACGCCCGTCATCCGGTCCCTCTACGTCGGTGACGCCCTGGATCACGGCTGGCGACCGGACACGGCTCAGAAGATGCCCCCTGCACCCGACCCTTCCGGCCCGGAGGGCAGCAGAGTCACGGCCGTTCACGCGGCCCCCGGCGTCCAAGGCCGGGTGGCGACCGGTGACGACACAGGCTGGGTCACCCTCTGGGACCGCTCGGCGCAACACCGATTGGGGGTCTTCGACGCTCTGCCCCCAGCTACGGAGGATGCCAAACCTCAGCCCGTCACCGCGCTCGCCTATTCACCGGACGGCAGCGTCCTGGCCGCCGCCGGAGGCGGCATCATCCGGCTGTGGGACGCCGCGACATCCCGTCCCCTCGGCGCAAGGCTGCTCGCGGCGGGCGATGAAACGGTCTCCCTGGCGTTCAACCGCGCTGGGACGGCCCTCATCGCCGACGGCACCCACACACCACCGCGCGCCTACCCGATCTCGCCGCCATCGGTCGCCGCGTCCGTCTGCGCCCGCGCAGGCAGCGGTCTCAGCCCGGCCGACTGGCAGAAGTACATTCCGGATGTCCCCTACCGGCAGACCTGTTGAGCGCGAGTGGCAGCGGTGCCGTTGCAGTACGCGGCGAGACGGCCGAGAACCTGAATCGAAGACCGTTTCATCTCCTGATCGTCAAAAGCATCACAGGCCTCGAAGAGGCATTCCAGCAGTCATGCAATTCAAGAATTGCATGACTGCTGACACGTACTACAACGGGGGACCGAACAGGTCCCCGTCGAAGCCGAGCTGGACGAGCTGATGCCGCCTGAGGTTCCGCAAAGGGGGCGGGCTCCTGCGGGGTGCGCCGCAACAACTCGCTGCCGCCATACGGCCGGGCCAGGACGCCCGGCTGCGCTGGCCCGACGGGCAGCAACGCTGCGTGCGGCTGGGCAGAGAACCGCTGATGGGGACGACCAGGGACGCCTGATCGTGGCCTTCCTCGGCGCGGGACCGCCACCAGCCCCGTGACGGGGCCGACGTGCCAGGACATGGCCAGCCTTCCCATCGGCCAGCTCAACGAAGACCCGTCGCTGACCTGGCTCATCGAAGGTTGACCGTTCACACCTTCATGCGGATCTCCCGCTCACCTCCCCGCGTTCCCGGTCCGGTCCTCCCGCGGGGAGCGGGCTCCTGCCAGCGCGCCACCAGCGGCGTGACGCCACTGCCGCCAGACCAGCGCCGGCGGTGTTGAGCAGCACATCGTCCACGGACGACACCCGGTCCAGCTGCAGGACATACTGCGCCGTCTCGACCAGGACCGAGCAGCACGCCGCGAGCGCGAGAACCCGCCGTACCGACGCCAGCGCCGCGAATCGCAGCGGGCCGAGGAACCCCAACGCCGCGAACACCAGCAGGTTGCCGACGATCTGGCCCGCGTCCATCGTGAGCAGGTCCCGCAACGGCACCAGGTTCACAACCGCCCCGTCCTCGTCGCCGGGCAGCAGGATCAACCAGACCGGCGGCACTGTCCCGTAGACGATGCCGACCTCGGCGAGCGACATGCGCCACGCCCTCGCCGCCCCGGAACCGGCGAGCCTCCGCCAGCGGGCGAGAATCCACGCCGCCAGCGCTGCCAACGGCAACGCGGCCACCGTGAGGATCACCACCCCGGTGAACGTGCCGACCCACCCGTGCCACCCTTCGAGTCGCACCGTGCCCCCTCTGCTTCCATCCGGTCGTCGTCGGCAGTCTCACCGACGGCACGTATCGGCGGCGTATTGATCGGCGTTTGGCACTCAACAAACAAGATCATCCTCACGACAAACCCTGAGCTCGAAGAGGCAGGAAAGTCACCACAGGGCCGTCGCACAGCGGCCAGCGTGAAAGCAGAGTCATGGAGTGGTGTGCATTGTGGAGTAGCACGTCACGGGCCTGGTGTGTGTCGGCTCCGGGTACTCAGGCTGGTGACGGGCGGGTGACTTCGGTGGAGATCGCCGGTCAGTAGGCGGCTTCCCTGATGGTGAGGACGAGCAGGCGTGGGCGGCCTCCCTCATCGTCGCCCACTGCCACGGCGCCGCCTAATTCCGCTGGCGGCCAACGCCTCGTCTTGCGACAGTGCGGGAATGGAGTGGAGAGCCGTTTCCGTGGCGGACGTCGACGCCCTCGCCGAACTGCTCGGCCGGGACGAGGAGGCGACGGTCGGCCGCCGCGAGTCCGGCCCCGCCGAGGCGCGCGGCATATTGGCCGCCCCCGGGCTGGACCTGCCCTCCCGCACGTGGACCGCGTCGGGCCCCGACGGCGGCCTGCTCGGCTTCGCCGCCCTCCATCCCGCGCCTCAGCCTGGCGAGCTGCGTGCCCAGTTGGTCGTCCCGCCGTCCCGGGATGCGCCTGCCGTCACCGCGACGCTCCTGGACCGCCTCGACGTTTGGGCCGCCCACGACCTGCCGACCCCGGACACGCCGGTGACGCTGTATCAGCTTCCTGGCTGCTTCCCTCACCACCAACTCCTCGGCCGCGGCTGGAGCGTCGTGGACAGCAGCAGCCGCCTCACCGTCGATCTGGACGCCATGCGCCTCCCCGCCCACCC
>NZ_WVUG01000221.1 GCF_017614965.1 Streptomyces griseorubiginosus
GGGCGGGGGGTGTACCCGGCGTCGGTGTGCGGGTCCAGGTGCTCCCGCGCGCCCGGGGTTCCGGGACCGTAGCCGCTCTCCGGGCCGCCCGCGGCCGTGGGATCGTGCCCGGTGCGCTGCTGCGGGAAACCGGTGTCCTGCGCGCCCCACCCGCCTCCGCGCCCCTCGTCCGCAAAGACGCCCTCTTCGCCGAGGTGTCCGGTGTGCGCGCCCTGACGTGTGCGCTCACCGTCCACGCGGTACATCTCGCCCGCGAGCCGTCCCCGGCGCATCGCGGTGGCCCTGCTGCCCGTCAGCTGTCGGTCCAACTCAGCCATCCGGGACCGGAGTTCCGCACAGCGGGCGGTGGCGCGCTCATGGTCGTCGCGGGCCCAGGCGAGGTCGAGGCGGAGGGCGTCGGCCTCCTCGCGGGTGGTCGCGGAGGCCAGCAGACGGCCCAGTTGCGCCTGGCGTTCGGCGGCGTAGCGCTGTTCGCGGAGCATGACGTCCAGCCGGTCGCCGAGCGCGTCGCGTGCGCCGGGACGGGCGTCGTACGCGGTGAGCGCGGCGGCGTGCAATGCGCGGGCCCGCCCCAGTTCCGGCGCCACCGCGGCCGGACCCCGTTCGGTGACGAGATCCTGCAGCAGCGCCTCCACCACGTCCCACGGTGGCACTTCACGTCCGTCGAGACAGGCCCGCATGCCGTCCGGGTCGCGCTGCCAGAAGACCGCGCACCAGCCCCCGGCCTGGTTGAGGCGTGCCAGCAGGCCGTTGAGGTAGTTCGCGAACTCCCGTACCTGGCCCGGGAGTTGATCCACAGCCATCGCCCAACTCCCGCCTGACCGGAGCACTCCGGTTCCGTAGGCAACACCAGTCGTGTTACGGGGTTGCTACGGGGAGTTTTCAGTGGGCGCGCGGACGCCTCATTGCGGGATCTTGACCGAAGAGCGTCAGACGGGCACCAGCACGCACCGCTCGACCAGTTCGTCCATCGACAGCCCGAGCGCCCGGGCGAGCGCGGCGACCGTGAAGAAGGCCGGAGTCGGCGCCCGCCCGGTCTCGATCTTGCGGAGCGTCTCCGCGGAGATCCCGGCCTCGGCCGCGACCTCCGTCATGCTCCGCCCGCCACGGGCCTCGCGGAGCGTCCGGCCGAGCCGCTCGCCGCGTTCGCGCTCTTCGGGGGTGAGAGGGGTGCGCACCATGCCGTCATTCTAATCCGGCATTTCAATCCGGTCGAATAAGCCGGTATATTAATTGGCATGGTGGAACTGAAGACGGACACAGCGATCGAGGCCATGTACGAGGCGGGACAGGTGGTCGGGCGCGCCCTGACGGCCGCACGGGAAGCCGCCGACGTGGGGGTTTCCCTGCTGGAGCTGGACGAGGTGGCCCGCGGGGTGCTCAGGGAGGCGGGCGCATCCTCCCCCTTCCTCGGCTACCGCCCCTCCTTCGCCCCCGTCCCCTTCCCGGCCGTCATCTGCGCCTCGGTGAACGACGCGATCGTGCACGGCATCCCGACCGGCTACCGGCTGCGCGACGGCGACCTCGTCTCCCTCGACTGCGGTGCCGAACTGGGCGGCTGGGTCGGCGACTCGGCGATCAGCTTCACGGTGGGCACCCCCCGCCCCGAGGACCTGCGGCTGATCGAGACGGCCGAGCGCGCGCTGGCGGCCGCCGTCGAGGTGGCGGTCGTCGGCAACCGCATCGGCGACATCGCCCACGCGATCGGCACGGTGTGCAGGGCGGCCGGCTACGGCATCCCGGACGGCTTCGGCGGTCACGGCATCGGCCGTCGTATGCACGAGGACCCGGGGGTGCCGAACGAGGGCCGTCCCGGCCGCGGCTTCCCGCTGCGCCACGGCATGGCCATCGCCATCGAGCCGATGCTGATCGGCGGCGGCAAGGACGACTGGCACACGGCGCCGGACGGCTGGACCCTGCGCACGAACGACGGCTCCCGCGCGGCCCACGTCGAGCACACGGTGGCGATCATGGACGCGGGCCCGCGCATCCTGACCGAGCGCTGGTAGCCTCCCCGCCTGGTCATCGGAAGACCCCGTGGGCACCGGCCGTGCCGCCCCTGAGCGGCGTGTCGTCGGTACGGAGCGAGCGGAAGCGCAAGGGGCGAGCGGTACTTCGCCGACGGCGACGGGGCCGACGAAGGTGCCACCGCCCCCCATCCGTGCGAAGGTGTTCTACGGACGCGCGCCCGAGGTGTAACCGGCTGCGGCCCTGGTTACCCGGCCCCGGCACGTCGATCAGCGAGGGCGTCCCCGGCCCGCGCAGGGACGCCGGATGGGAACGCCATGACCAGCGGCTTCAGCGGACCAGAGGGCTACGACCCGTTCAGTGAGTTCTTCGCCCGTTTCTTCGGCGGACCCCGGCAGGGCCCCCGGCAGATAGACATCGGCCGGCTGCTCAGTCAGCCCGCCAGGGAACTGGTCCGCGGCGCAGCCCAGTACGCCGCCGAGCACGGCAGCCGGGACCTCGACACCCAGCACCTGCTGCGCGCGGCCCTGTCGACCGAGCCGACCCGCAGCCTGCTCAGCCGGGCCGGCGCGGACCCTGACTCGCTGGCGTCGGAGATCGACGAACGCTCCGGCCCGGCCCAGCACTCCCCCGACGAGGCTCCCACGCCCACCTCCCTGTCGCTCACCCCGGCCGTCAAGCGCGCCCTGCTGGACGCGCACGAACTGGCCCGCGCGAGCGGAACCGGCTACATCGGCCCCGAGCACGTGCTCAGCGCCCTGGCCGCGAACCCGGACTCGGCCGCCGGGCACATCCTCAACTCCGCCCGGTTCGCCCCGAGCAACCTGCCGCCGGAGGTCCCCGAGTCGGCGCAGCCCCGTGGCGAACGGCCGCGCTCCACCGGTACTCCGACCCTCGACAAGTACGGCCGCGATCTGACCGACCTGGCCCGGCAGGGCCGTATCGACCCGGTGATCGGCCGGGACGACGAGATCGAGCAGACCATCGAGGTGCTGTCCCGGCGCGGCAAGAACAACCCGGTGCTGATCGGGGACGCCGGTGTCGGCAAGACCGCCATCGTGGAGGGGCTCGCCCAGCGGATCGCCGACGGGGACGTGCCCGACGTGCTGACCGGGCGCCGGGTCGTCGCCCTCGACCTGACCGGTGTGGTCGCGGGCACCCGCTACCGCGGCGACTTCGAGGAACGCCTCAACAACATCGTCGGCGAGATCCGCGCCCACTCCGACCAACTGATCGTCTTCATCGACGAGTTGCACACCGTCGTCGGCGCCGGAGGCGGTGGCGAGGGCGGGGCGATGGACGCCGGGAACATCCTCAAACCGGCGCTGGCCCGCGGGGAGCTGCACATCGTCGGCGCGACCACGCTGGAGGAGTTCCGGCGGATCGAGAAGGACGCGGCGCTGGCCCGCCGCTTCCAGCCGATCCTGGTCCCCGAGCCGTCCGTCCCCGACACCATCGAGATCCTGCGCGGACTGCGCGACCGCTACGAGGCCCACCACCAGGTCCGCTACAGCGACGAGGCCCTGGTCGCCGCCGTGGAGATGTCCGACCGCTATCTCACCGACCGCCGGCTGCCCGACAAGGCCATCGACCTCATCGACCAGGCGGGCGCCCGGGTACGGCTGCGGGCTCGCACCAAGGGCACGGACGTACGGACCCTGGAGCGCGAGGTCGAGCAGCTGACCCGGGACAAGGACCAGGCCGTCGCCGACGAGCAGTACGAGCAGGCGACCCAACTGCGTGACCGCATCGGCGAGTTGAAGCAGCGGATCGCCGACGCGTCCGGAGGCGGGGAGGCCGACGAGGGGCAGCTGGAGGTGAGCGCGGAGGCCGTCGCCGAGGTGGTGTCCCGGCAGACCGGCATCCCGGTCAGCAGCCTCACCCAGGAGGAGAAGGAACGCCTGCTCGGCCTGGAGGAGCATCTGCACCAGCGGGTCGTCGGCCAGGACGAGGCCGTGAGCGTGGTCGCCGAGGCCGTCCTGCGCTCCCGCGCCGGACTGGCCAGCCCCGACCGCCCGATCGGCAGCTTCCTCTTCCTCGGCCCGACCGGCGTCGGCAAGACCGAACTGGCCCGCGCCCTCGCCGAGGCGCTGTTCGGCAGCGAGGAGCGCATGGTCCGGCTGGACATGAGCGAGTACCAGGAGCGCCACACGGTCAGCCGTCTGGTCGGCGCCCCGCCCGGGTACGTCGGCCACGAGGAGGCGGGCCAGCTCACGGAGGTCGTGCGCAGGCACCCGTACTCGCTGCTGTTGCTGGACGAGGTGGAGAAGGCCCATCCGGACGTCTTCAACATCCTGCTGCAGGTGCTGGACGACGGGCGGCTGACCGACTCCCAGGGCCGCACGGTCGACTTCACCAACACGGTGATCGTCATGACCAGCAACCTCGGCTCGGACGCGATCAGCCGGCGCGGCGCGGGCATCGGCTTCGGCTCGACGGGCAGCGACGCGGACGAGGAGGCCCGTCGCGAGCAGATCCTGCGCCCCCTGCGCGACCACTTCCGCCCGGAGTTCCTCAACCGCATCGACGAGATCGTCGTCTTCCGGCAGCTGACGGGTGATCAACTCAGGCAGATCACCGACCTGTTGCTGGAGAAGACGCGTCGCCTGATGCACGCCCAGGGCATCACGACCGAGTTCACGGCCCCGGCGGTCGACTGGCTGGCGGAGCGCGGATTCGAGCCGGAGTACGGCGCGCGGCCACTGCGCCGCACCATCCAGCGCGAGGTCGACAACCACCTGTCCCGGCTGCTCCTCAACGGCACGATCACGGAGGGCAGCCGGGTCACGGTGGACGTCAAGGACGGACGCCTGGAGTTCCTCACGGACAAGGGGCTGTGAGGGGCGGGCGGTTACGGCGCCGAGGGGTCGACGACCCGGGCCGACCCGCCTCCCCGGCGCACGGTCTCGGCGGCGGCCAGCCACTTGCCGCCGGGCAGCCGCTGCACCCCGGTGGCGGCCCCGATCTCCGGGTTCAGCGAGAAGGAGTGGCCGATGGCCTCCAGCCTGCTGCGCAGGTCGCTGTTGTAGAGGGCGGGTTCGAGGTCGGTCTTGGGGGCGTTGCGCTGGCTGGCGCGCGGCGCGGCGATCGCGTCGACGAGCGGCAGATGCCGGTCCAGGAACTCGGTCAGCACCTGCAGGACGGTCGTGATGATGGTCGCCCCGCCGGGCGAACCCACCGCCACCACGGGGACGTCGTGCCGGTCCAGCACGATCGTCGGCGAGATGGAGGAGCGCGGCCGCTTGCCCGGTCCCGGCAGGTTCGGGTCGTGCACGGCCGGGTTGGCCGGCGCGAAGGAGAAGTCGGTCAGCTCGTTGTTGAGCAGGAACCCGCGCCCGGGCACCGTGATCGCGCTGCCGCCCGTCTGCTCGATGGTGAGGGTGTAGGACACGACGTTGCCCCACTTGTCGGCCACCGTCAGATGCGTGGTGTTCTCGCCCTCGTACGTCGTCGGAGCCGCCGTACCGCCGGCGCCGCACGCCGCTGGATGCCGCGGGTCCCCCGGCGCCACCGGGCTGGTCAGCACGGCGTCGTCCTTGATGAGGCAGGCCCGCGAGTCGGCGAACCGCTGTGACAGCAGCCCCCGCGTCGGTACGTCCTCGAACGCCGGGTCGCCGACCCAGCGCCCCCGGTCGGCGAACGCGATCCGGCTGGCCTCGATGAAGTGGTGCACGTACTGGACCTCGCTCGCCTTCGAAAGGTCCGTGTTCTCCAGGATGTTGAGCGCCTCACCGACCGTCGTGCCACCGGAGGAGGAAGGGGCGATCGAGTAGACCTTCAGCCCCCGGTAACCCGTCTCGGTCGGCGCCTGGAGCTTGGCGCGGTAGCCGGCGAGGTCCTTGTCGGAGAGCTTGCCCGGTCGCGCGTTCCAGCCCGAAGCCGGGTCCACCGGCGGACGGTTCACCGTGTCGACGATGTCCTGCCCGAGATCGCCGTGGTAGATCGCACCGACCCCCTTGCGTCCCAGCTCCTGGTACGTGTCGGCGAGTTCGGGGTTCTTGAAGGTGGATCCGACCACGGGCAGCCGGCCGCCCGGCAGGAAGAGCTTCGCCGTGTCCGGGAAGTAGCGGAACCGCGTCTCGTTCGACGCGGTCTGCGTACGGAACGTGTCGTCGACGGTGAAGCCGTCGCGGGCGATTCTCTCGGCCGGCTTCAGCACCGTGCCGAGCTTTCTGCTGCCCCACTTGTCCAGGGCCGTCTGCCAGGTCGCGGGCGTGCCCGGCGTGCCGACGCTCAGGCCGCTGCTGACGGCGTCGGCGAAGGCGAGCGGCTTGCCGTTCTCCACGAACAGGTTGGAGTCCGCGGTCACCGGCGCCGTCTCCCGGCCGTCGATGGTGTGCACGGTACGGGACTTGGCGTTGTAGTAGACGAAGTAGCCGCCGCCTCCGATACCGGAGGAGTAGGGCTCGGTGACGCCCAGCGCGGCGGCCGTCGCGACGGCCGCGTCGACCGCGTTGCCGCCCTTCCTCAGCACCTCGATCCCGGCGGCGGTGGCGTCGGCGTCAACGCTGGCGACCGCGCCGCCGTAGCCGACCTGGACCGGAACCTTCGCCGGTGTCCCGCTCGTTGGAGTGGTCGGCGGAGCCGCCGCTCCCACCGACACCACGGCGGCCGAGACCGCCAGGACCGACAGTTTCCGCGCGACAGGGCGACGCATCACTACCTCCAGTCCAAGACCGTCCGCGCAGCGTAACCACATCACACGGAGCCTCGACAGACCCCTTCCGGCTCCTGTCACGCGAACGCCACACATCGAACACCGGTACGTACCCGCCACGTCGGACCGCTACCATGCGCGCCCATGAACGACGACGTGCGCAACATCGTCCTGGGTGTGGTCGCGGCCGGCATCTCCGCCACGCTCGGCTGGCTGGCCCGTACGTACCTGTGGCGGCGCAAACTCCGCCGCAAGCAGGCGTTCTTCGGGCTGCCGGACAACTCGGAGTCGCTGCTGGTGGTCAACCGCGGCGCCGGCGGGCCCGAGTTGACCGTGATGCGCTACGACGTGTTCGCGCTGCTGGAACTCTCCGCGCTCATCAAGGACTGCCACGCCCACGCACAGGTACTCCCGCACGACGCGGCACGTCAGGGTTTCGGCGAGCGCACCGAGTTCTGCGTGGGCGGCCCCGCCTCGAACCGCCGCATGATGGCGCATCTGGCCTCCCTGCTGCCGGGCGTGCGGGTGAACGTGGACCCCGAACCGGGTCCCGACCGCGGCGCCTTCCAGGTCGGCACCGAGCGCTACCGGGTGGAGCCGGGCCGGGAGGAGTACGCGCTGCTGGCCCGGCTCACCGTCGACCAGAGCCCCCGGGCGCGCCCGGTCTTCCTCTTCTGCGGCCAGACCGCGATCACCAACCAGGCGGCCACCCGCTATCTCGCCCGCAACCACGAGCGGTTGGCCCGCAAGCACGGCGACGACTCCTTCGTGCTGCTGCTGAAGGTGGTCAACTCGCAGGCGTACGGCCCGGACGTGGTCGAGCTGGTCGCGGACGTGACCCGGGAGGCCAGGACCCCGCTCCCCACTCCGGCGGCTCCACGCAACTCGCACCGCGCGTCCTGAACTGATTCACACCACAACAATCGTTACTGGCACGTAACTTACCGGCGGGTTACCTCAAGTAAGGTACCGCGGTTACCGTCTGGTCACTTTGCACTGTCCGAGTGAGGAGTGACCCGTGGGACATCGCCGCAACGCCCTGCGCACGACCGCCGTGGGAGCCGTCTCCGCGACCCTGATCGCCGGCGGTGTCCTCGGCGTCGCCCCCACCGCCCGGGCCGCGAGCGCCGTCCGCTTCGTCGACATCACCGGCGACGGCGGCACCGTCCTCAAGGGGAACGTCGTCCTGCCCCCGGGCGCCGACGGCACCCGCCGCTACCCGCTGCTCGTCCTGCCCACGAGCTGGGGCTTCCCGCAGGTCGAGTACCTCGCCCAGGCCCAGAAGCTCGCCGACTCCGGTTACGTGGTGGTCGGTTACAACGTCCGGGGCTTCTGGCAGTCCGGTGGCGAGGTGGAGGTGGCCGGACCGCCCGACACCGCCGACGCCTCGAAGGTCATCGACTGGGCACTCGCCAACACCCCTGCGGACGCCCGGCACATCGGCTTGGCGGGCGTCTCCTACGGCGCCGGCATCAGTCTGCTCGCGGCCGCCCACGACAGGCGGATCAAGGCGGTCGCCTCGCTCAGCGGCTGGGCCGACCTGATCGGCTCGATCTACTCCGGCCGCACCCAGCACGTGCAGGCAGCGGCGCTGCTGGACGGGGTGAGCGTGGTCACCGGCCGGCAGGACCCCGAAGTACGCCAGGTCTTCGACGACTTCTACGCCTCCAACCTGTCGAAGGAGCAGGAGCTCGTCGACTGGGGGAAGAAACGTTCCCCCGTCACTTATGTGGACCAGCTGAACAAGAACGGCACGGCGGTCATGCTCGCCAACTCCTGGGGCGACACGGTCTTTCCGCCCAACGAGTACGCGGACTTCTACGAGAGGCTGACCGGTCCGAAGAGACTGGAGTTCCGCCCCGGCGATCACGCGACCCCCGAGCTGACCGGTCTGTTCGGCCTGCCCAACGACGTGTGGAGCGACACCGGGCGCTGGTTCGACCACTACCTCAAGGGGGCGGACAACGGCATCGACCGGGAGCAGCCGGTCCAGCTCAAGTCCCGTTCCACCGGCGGCTACGAAGGGTATCCGGACTGGAAGTCGGTCGCCGCGACCGAGCGGAAGATCGCGCTGGCCGGCACGACCACGATCCACACCAACGTCGACTCCGGGGCGGACGGCGGGATCGTCTTCCTCTCCAGCATCCTCGACCAGGTCGCGCAACTCCTGCCGGTCGCGTCCATCCCGCTGCTCCCCCGCCGCTGGGCCGCCGTGTGGCGGTCGGAGCGGTACGCCACGGCCCAACACGTGCGCGGCACGGCCAGGTTGCACACCACCCTCACCCCGACGAACGAGAGCGGCACCCTCATCGCCTACCTCTACGACGTGGGGCCGCTCGGCCTGGGCAAGCTGGTCAGCAACGCGCCCTACACCTTCCACGGACGGACCCCCGGAAGGCCGTTCGGCGTCGACCTGGAGCTGTTCTCCACGGCCTACGACGTCCCGGCGGGGCACCGTCTCGCACTGGTCGTCGACACGGTGGATCCTCTGTACATCGAACACAACCCGTCCGGCGCGCAGCTGACCTTCTCCTCGCCGGCGAACGACCCGTCGTACGTGTCGATCCCGCTGCGCGAGCAGTGATCTCCGGCTGCCGCCGGGCGGATACGGTGTGATCTCCCCCTTGCTCACTCACTCCCGGCTGTGTCGTGGTTGCCGCAAACTAACCGGACGGGAGTGGAGGCGATAACCCGACACGCACTTATCGGGCATTAGCCGTATTTACGTCGATTCACGGGCCAAAGGATCACGTCTCCGCGACTTCGGCATACACCTGCGACAGCTCGGGGGCCCCGCTCGCGGCCCACTCGTGCCCCGACTCCACGACGTCGAACTCGCGGCCGGACTCCAGCCGGACCACCGGCTGGCCGTCCGACCGGATCTCCCAGGCGGCGCCGGGCACGCCCCGCACGATGACGGTGCCCAGATAGAGGCCGGCGTCGTTGCCCAGCCAGGGCTCGTTCTCCTCCTCGTCCCGCCAGCGCGGCAGCAGCTGGTCGAGGGCCTCCAACGAGTCGACGGTGTCGTCGAGCCGGACACCCTCCTCGGCAGCCAGGGAGCGCAGCAGCTCGCACTCGGCGAGGAGTTCGGCGATGCCCTCGGGATCGAAGTCGCCGTATTTCTCGTGCCGGTCGCCCAGAAAAGGGATCTTCATACACCCAGCGTGTCATTCGCACCCTCGTACGCACCACAGGCGCGCAGGTGCTCACTTCGGGGTGATTTCACGGCGGCCCGCGCATGGCTCGTTGACGGTCGTCCGCAGTCTCTCTAGCTTCACCTGCGTCTTTCGTCCCCTTGGTGAGCGGGAGGAACCGGAGTTGCGTCGACCCGCACCAGGATGCGCGATCGTCATCGCCCTGTTCGCGGCCCTGGTGCCGGCCCCGACGGCCGCGGGCGCGTCCGGCCGGGCGGACCCGCAACCGCTGGAACGGCTCTTCGACAACTGCGCGGTCAGCGACGACGCCCGCCCGGACGCGGCGGACTTCGACGGTCTCGGCGCCTCCCTGTCGGCCCGGGACCTCACGGCCGCGGGCTGGACGCCCGGCCGCACCCTCACCGTGCAGGGCGCCCGGCTGACCTGGCCGCTCCGACAGCCGGGCGAGCCGGACAACGTCCTGTCCGACGGACAACATGTGCGCCTGGGCGGACGGGGTGACGCCCTCGCCTTCCTGGTGGCGGGCACGGGCGGTGCCACCGTGGGCGGGTCGGGCGAGGTGACGTACGCGGACGGCACCCGCTCCTGGTACCGGCTGACGGTGCCCGACTGGCGCACCGGCCCACTCGCCACCAAGGCCGTCGCGCTGCCGCACCGGAACACACCCGCGGGCCCGGTCGCCGAACGGACCCGGCTGTACGTCGTGACGGTGCCGCTGGTCAGGGAACGTCCGGTCGTCTCGGTACGGCTGCCCCGGGCGGCCGGGGTGCATGTGTTCGCGCTGGCGGTGCGGGCGTCGGCGGCCGGCTGGACCGGGACCTGGGCGGCCGCCACATCCGGCTATCAGGCCGTGGGGCCGTGGAGCGACCGGACGGTGCGGCTGGTGGTGCACACCTCGGTCGGCGGGCTGCGGGTACGGCTGCGCTTCGACAACACCTTCGGGCGGGCGCCGGTGCGGATCGGGGGCGCGACGGTCGCCGTGCAGACCGAGGGGGCCGCGGCGCGGGAGGTGCCGGTGCCGGTGGCCTTCGGCGGGGCGGCGGGCACCGAGATCCCGGCGGGGGCACAGGCGTTCAGCGACCCGCTCGGCTTCACCGTGCCCCCGGACACGAATCTGCTCGTGAGCTTCCATCTGCCGGACACGGTGACGGCGGCGCCCGTGCACCGGCTCGCCGTACAACAGTCGTACGTCAGCGTGCCGGGCGATCACACGGCCGACGCCTCGGCGGCGGCCTACACGACCGTGCTCTCCGGTTGGCCGCTGCTGACCGGGGTGGACGTGCGGGGCGGGCCGGGATCGGTGGTGGTGATCGGTGACTCGATCACCGACGGCGACCGGTCCACGCCGAACGCGAACCGGCGGTGGCCCGATGTGCTGGCCCGCCGGCTGCTGGCGCAGTATGTGGTCCCGCACTATGGGGTGCTCAACCAGGGGATCTCCGCCAACCGTGTGGTCACCGACGGGTATCCCGGTGACGGCGTGTCCACGGACGCCTCGGGGGTGAGCGCCCTCGACCGGCTGGACCGGGACGCCTTCGCGCAGACCTCGGCCCGCACGCTGATCGTCTTCGAGGGCGTCAACGACCTGCGCCGACTTGCGACGGCCGGGCAGGTCGTCGCGGGGCTGCGGGAGATCGCCGCCCGGGCGCACGCGCGAGGGCTGCGGGTGCTGGCGGCCACGATCCTGCCCTGCGCGGGCGAGATCCGGTGCCCGGCCGCCGTCGACGCCGAGCGGGTCGCGGTGAACACCTGGATCCGCGGCAGCGGGGCCTTCGACGCCGTGCTGGACTTCGACGCGGCCCTGCGGGACCCGGAGCAGCCCGCGCGGATGCTGCCGGCGTACGACAGCGGGGACCATCTGCACCCGGGAGACGCGGGGCTCGCGGCGCTCGCTGACTCGGTGGACCTGCGGACGCTGGTGCCGTGAGCCCGCGCGCTCAGGGCGCCAGCGGTACGTCCAGGTCGACCACCACCGGGGCGTGGTCCGAGGCGCCCTTGCCCTTGCGCTCCTCCCGGTCCACGTACGCGTCGGTGACCGCCTTCGCGAACGGCTCGTTGGCGTACACCAGGTCGATGCGCATGCCGCGGTTCTTGGGGAAGCAGAGCTGACGGTAGTCCCAGTACGTGAACGGGTGGTCGTACTTCAGGGGACGCGGGACCACGTCCGACAGGCCCGCCTCGCGCAGGGCGGCGAGGGCCGCGCGCTCGGCCGGGGTGACATGGGTGAGGCCCTCGAAGGCGGCCACGTCGTAGACGTCGTCGTCCGTCGGCGCGACGTTGTAGTCGCCGAGGACCGCGAAGGGGCGGCTGCCGGCCGCGTCACCGGCGACGGCCGCCCTCAGAGCCTCGAACCACTGGAGCTTGTAGGCGTAGTGCGGGTGGTCCACCTCACGGCCGTTCGGCACGTACACCGACCAGACGCGGACCGGGCCGCAGGTCGCGGAGACGGCACGGGGCTCCACACCGCCGTCGTAACCGGGGTCTCCGGGCAGGCCCTTGACGACGTCCTCCAGGCCGACGCGGGAGAGCACCGCCACGCCGTTCCACCGGCCGGTCGCGTGCACCGCCGCCTCGTACCCCAGCTCGCGCAACTGCTCGAAGGGGAACTGCTCCTCGGCCAGCTTGGCCTCCTGGAGGCAGAGCACGTCCGTGTTGCTGCTCTCCAGCCAGGCCAGGAGCCGCGGCAGGCGGGCGGTGATCGAGTTCACGTTCCAGGTCGCGATGCGCATGCCCCACAACCTACCGGGCGGGTACGACAACGCGGCCTCCCGCCCGTCCGGCTCAGACCTCCGCCGAGTCGCCCGGTGTCAGCCGCAGGTGCTCGGAGCCGCCGAGGCCGCCGATCTGACGGTCGTAGACCGGGCGGGCGAGGTCGGTCAGCAGGGCGTCGTGGATGTCGTAGGCGCGCCGCGGCTTCACCTCGCGGACGTAGTCGATGACCTCGGAGATCTTGTTCCAGGGGGCCATGACGGGCAGCATCAGCGTCTCGACCGGCCGGCCGGGGACGGTGAGGGCGTCGCCGGGGTGGAAGACCGTGCCGCCGTCGATCAGGTAGCCGACGTTGGTGATGCGCGGGATGTCCGGGTGGATCACGGCGTGCAGCTCGCCGTGGACCTGGACGTCGAAGCCGGCGGCGGTGAAGGCGTCACCGTGGCCGACGGTGTGCACCCGGCCGGGGAAGGCGGCCGAGATCTGCTCGGCCACCGACTTCAGGGTCCAGATCTCGGCGGCCGGGTTGGCCTCCAGGGCCGCCCGCAGCCGGCCCTCGTCGAAGTGGTCGGCGTGCTCGTGCGTGACGAGGATCGCGTCCGCGCCGACGGCGGCGTCCTGCTCGCTGAATCCGCCCGGGTCGAGGACGAGCGTCCGCCCGTCCTTCTCGAGACGCACGCACGCGTGGGACATCTTCGTGAGCTTCATGGCTCCATCCTGCCCTGTCGCGCGCCACCGGGACGGCCCGCCCCGGGACGTGGACCGCCCGGCCGGCGGTCACTCCGTCGGGGTCGTCTCCTCCTTGATCACCTGCTGGGCCACCTTGAAGGCGCTGCCGGCCGCCGGCACACCGCAGTAGACGGCCGCCTGCAGCAGCACCTCCTTGATCTCGCCCGGCGTGAGGCCGTTGCGCAGGGCCGCGCGGGTGTGGGAGGCGAGCTGATCCAGGTGACCGCCGGCGACCAGCGCGGTGAGGGTGACACAGCTGCGGGTCCGTCGGTCGAGGCCGGGCCGGTCCCAGATCTCGCCCCAGGCGTAGCGGGTGACCAACTCCTGGAAATCGCCCGAGAACTCGTCAGCCTGCGCCAGCGTCCGGTCCACGTGCGCGTCGCCGAGCACCTCACGGCGCACCTTGAGCCCCGCCTCGTACGGGTCCGGTCGTCCGTTCGGCTGCGGCGGTACGGCCGCCGGCGCGATCTCGGCGACGGGAACGGACCGCGCGGGTGGCACCGGCGCGGTGAGGACCGGCGTGACGGGCGCCGCCGGGATGGCGATCTGACCGGTGGAGGACTCGACGTAGCCGGGCTGCCAGGCGGTGGAGAAGTGCCGGACCAGCAGGTCGGTGACGGCGGCGGGCTGCTCGACCGGCACCAGGTGGGAGGCGGCGGGCACCACGGCCAGCCGGGCGTCGGGGATCCCCGCGACCAGGGTACGGGCCTCGGCGGGCCCGGTGACCTGGTCCTCCGAGCCCACCAGGACGAGCGTCGGCACGCCCACGCTGCCCAGCTCGGACCGGACGTCGAAGGCGGCCAGCGCCTCGCAGGCGGCTATGTAGCAGCCGGGATCCGTGGTGCGCACCATCTGCACGGCCCAGTCGGTGATCGCGGGCTGCGTGGCCGCGAACCCGCCGGTGAACCAGCGGTCCGGGGAGGAACGGGCGATGGGGTCGAGCCCGTTCGTCCGGACGATCACCCCGCGCTGGCGGAACTCGTCCGCCGTGCCGAAGCGGGGCGAGGCGGCGATCAGCGCGAGCGAGGCGAGCCGCTCCGGGTGGCGCAGCGCCAGCTCCAGGCCGACCGCGCCGCCGAACGCGCAGCCGGCGTAGCCGAAGCGCTGCACGCCGAGCCCGTCGAGCGTGGCCAGCAGCCGGGAGACGAGCTCGGCGACCGAGCCCGCCGGGTACGCGGGCGCGCCGCCGTGCCCCGGCAGGTCGAACCGGAAGACCCGCCACTGCTTCGTCAGCTCCGGCACCTGGCGGTCCCACATGTGCCAGGTGGTACCGAGCGAGGGTCCGAGGATGAGGACAGGGGCGTCGTCCGGGCCGTCGAAGCGGTACTGGAGGGCGGGGGACTTCGTCTCACTCACCGCTCCACGCTAACCGCCGTTTCCGGCCCCCCGGCCCCTGGGCCCCCAGACCTCACACCCTGCTCCAGGGGATCACCGGCGAATCCTCACACCGCCTTCACGGGACCGCGGCGCACGGCACGACGGTCACGGATCACCCGGTGTGCCGAGGCCCGTGAGGGCGCCCACCGGGTCGAGATCGGGGGTGCCGCGGGGCCACCAGTCGTCACGGCCCGGCTCCGACTCGTAGGCGTACCAGAGGCCATCGCGGCCGAGGCGGAGCTGGACGTGCCCGCGGG
>NZ_WVUG01000222.1 GCF_017614965.1 Streptomyces griseorubiginosus
CCCGCGCACCGCCCTCTGGCGCATCGCCGCCGGCCCCCTGTCCGGCTGCCGTACGTCCCGGCCTGCCTCCGGGCGTACCACTGGGCCCGCGCTCGGTGGTCCGGCCGCCGCCCGCTTGCCGTGCCGCCCTGTCACCGGCGCCCGTCGTGGTCGCCGCTCCTCCCGACCTTCCGCCTCCTCCACCCATCGCGCCGCCCCCGTCCATCAGCCGTGCCCGCTCCAGCAGCCGCGTCGCTGCCGACGTCGCCGGGGTCAGTACGTTCGGGGAGCGCAGTCTGACGAGCAGGGCCAGGGACTGGGACGCCACTCCCCACGGCACCGTGCACAGGGCCGTCGCCCCCGGCACCGTGCGTACCGACGGTGCGTCGTCCGGGTCGGCGGACGGCCAGGGCGCGATGCAGACCACCGTGTGGTGGCCGTCGGCGCGCGGACCCAGCGCGGTGCGCAGTTCCGCCACCGCCATGTCCCGCTGCCAGTCGCGCTCGGCGACCAGCACCGCCCGCAGCTCCCGGCTCAGATCCGCCCCGTGCTGCGCCTCGTCCGCGAGCAGCGCGCCGATGCGGACGGTCACGTCCATGGCGGCCGCCAGCTGTCCCTCGGTGGGGCCCGGATCGGAGTCCAGCAGCCAGACGTAGCCGAGGACGACCCCGCGATGACGTACGGGGAGGCAGATCCGTCCCCGGTAGACCCCCGCCTCCGGCGTCGGCGGGATGCGGACCGGGCCCGTCGCCCGGGTGATGCCGAAGCCCTCGAACCACGTACGGACGGCGGCCGTGGAGCGCCGGGTGAGGATCGAGCGGGTGCGCACGGGGTCCAGAGCCGACGCGTCCAGCTCGCCCTCGCTGTCGTACGCGCCGAAGGCGATCAGCTCGAAGTCGCGGTTCTCCAGCGTCGCCGGCGCGCCCAGCAGCTCCGAGATCTCATCGACCAGCTCCTGGTAGTCACCGCTCAGGTAATCCGCCGTCACAGGGGCATTCTCCCGCACACGCAGCCCGACTTCATACATCTGTCTGAGATCTGCGGCACGGATGCGTGACAGCTGTCGATGGCCCACGATCGGGGGGAACCTTAGGTTCACGGTGGTTCTATCTGCTGGTTTGTGGAGGTGCCCCGTGCTGGGTCCCGTGATTCTTGCCGCGTCGCGCAGCGACCGGATGCGACGTCTGATCTCGGCGGCCCCGGTGACCAAGCAGGTCGTCGAGCGCTTCATCCCGGGCGAGACGGTCGACGAGATCGTGCCGATCGTCCGTGATCTCACGTCCAGGGGTCTGGAGCTGACCATGGACGTCGTCGGCGAGGACATCACCCGGCCCGAGCAGGCCGCCGCCGCCCGGGACGCCTATCTGACGCTCGTCGACCGGCTGAGGGAGCTGGAGCTCGGCACCCGCGCCGAGATGTCCGTGAAGCTGTCGATGTTCGGGCAGGCCCTGGAGAACGGCCACGAACTGGCCCTGGCCAACGTCCGGCCCGTCGTCGAGGCCGCCGCCGCCATCGGGACGACCGTCACGCTCGACGCCGAGGACCACACCACCCTCGACTCGATGTTCGCCATCCACGAGGAGCTGCGGAAGGACTTCCCGCAGACCGGCTGCGTGATCCAGGCCTACCTCTTCCGCACCGAGGCCGACGCCCGCCGTCTCGCCGCGGCCGGCAGCCGGGTGCGGCTGGTCAAGGGGGCGTACAAGGAACCCGCCGAGGTCGCGTACCAGCAGAAGCACGAGATCGACAAGGCGTACGTGCGGATCCTGAAGATCCTCATGGAGGGCGAGGGGTACCCGATGATCGGCTCCCACGACCCGCGCCTGATCGCCATCGCCCAGGAACTCGCCCACCGCGCCGGCCGCAAGCGGGACGAGTACGAGTTCCAGATGCTGTACGGCATCCGGAGCGACGAGCACCTGCGCCTCGCCGCCGAGGGCCACCGCATGCGCGTCTACACCGCCTACGGCACCGACTGGTACGGCTACTTCATGCGTCGCCTCGCCGAGAAGCCGGCGAACCTGCGGTTCTTCGTCCGCAGCATGGTCAGCACGGGCTGAGCCCCGCCCCCGCTCGCAACACCCGCTCAACATCAAGGAGTTACGGATCTCATGGACGCTGTGACCCAGGTCCCCACCCCCGTCAACGAGCCGGTGCACGGCTACGCCCCCGGTACGCCCGAGCGGGCCCGGCTGGAGGCCAGGCTCAAGGAGCTGGCCGAGAACCCGATCGAGCTGCCCATGACCATCGGCGGCGAGAAGCGGCTCGGCGGCGGTGAGCGCTTCGAGGTCGTGCAGCCGCACAACCACAAGGCCGTCATCGGCACCGGCGCACACGCCACCCAGCAGGACGCGCGGGACGCCATCGACGCGGCCCTCGCCGCCGCCCCGGCCTGGCGCGCGATGTCCTTCGACGACCGCGCCGCGATCATCCTCCGCGCCGCCGAACTCCTCGCCGGCCCCTGGCGCGAGACCATCGCCGCGTCCACCATGCTCGGCCAGTCCAAGACCGCCCAGCAGGCCGAGATCGACACCCCCTGCGAGCTGGTCGACTTCTGGCGCTTCAACGTCCACTACGCCCGGCAGATCCTCGCCGAGCAGCCCCCGGCCAACTCCCCGGGCGTCTGGAACCGGCTGGACCACCGTCCGCTGGAGGGCTTCGTCTACGCGATCACGCCCTTCAACTTCAGCGCGATCGCTGGCAATCTCCCCACCGCCCCGGCCCTGATGGGCAACGTCGTCGTCTGGAAGCCGTCCCCGACCCAGACCCACGCCGCCGTGCTGCTCATGCGGCTGCTGGAGGAGGCGGGCCTGCCGAAGGGTGTCATCAACCTCGTCACCGGCGACGGCATCGAGGTCTCCAAGGTCGCCCTCGAGCACCGCGACCTGGCCGGCATCCACTTCACCGGGTCCACCAAGACCTTCCAGTACCTGTGGAAGACGGTCGGCAACAACATCGAGAAGTACCGCTCGTACCCGCGTCTGGTCGGCGAGACCGGCGGCAAGGACTTCCTGGTCGCCCACCCGAGCGCCGACCGCGCGGTCCTCAAGACCGCCCTCACCCGCGGTGCCTTCGAGTACCAGGGCCAGAAGTGCAGCGCGACCTCCCGCGCCTACATCCCGGCCTCCATCTGGAACTCGGGGTTCAAGGAGGAGTTCGCCGCCGAGGTCGACGGGCTGACCATGGGTGACGTCACCGATCTGTCCCACTTCATCGGCGCCGTCATCGACGAGCGCGCGTTCGAGAAGAACAAGGCGGCCATCGACCGCGCGAAGTCCGACCCGGCGTGCACGATCGTCGCGGGCGGCACCTACGACGACTCGGTGGGCTGGTTCGTCCGGCCGACGGTCGTCGAGTGCGACGACCCGGAGAACGAGGTGTTCCGCACCGAGTACTTCGGCCCGTTCCTCGCCGTGCACGTCTACGAGGACGACCGGTACGAGGAGATGCTGACCCAGATGGAGTCGGTCTCCGACTACGCGCTCACCGGCTCGGTCATCTCCAACGACCGTGCGGCGGCGGCGTACACGATGGACAAGCTCCGCTACGCGGCCGGCAACTTCTACATCAACGACAAGTCGACCGGCGCCGTCGTCGGCCAGCAGCCCTTCGGCGGCGGCCGCGCCTCCGGCACCAACGACAAGGCCGGCGCCCCGCAGAACCTGCTGCGCTGGACCCTGACCCGCGCCATCAAGGAGACGCTGGTCCCGCCGACCGACTATACCTACCCGCACATGGGCTGAGCTCCCGCGGGAGCCGAACCGGGCCGGGTCTGTCATGGATCCGGCCCGTTCGGCACACTGGCGGTCATGGAGACCGTGATCACGGACGACGGTGTACGGCTGTGGGCGGCGAGGTCGGGGCCGGGGGACCCGTTGGTGCTGTGTCACGGCGGCCCCGGGCTGTGGGACATGTTCGATGACCTGGCGGACCTGCTGACCGACGTCACCCCCGTCGTCCACTGGGACCAGCGCGGCTGCGGACGCTCGCAGCGGGTCGCCGGCCCCTGGACCACCGACCGCTTCACAGCCGATCTGGACGCCGTACGACGGCACTTCGGCCTGGAGCGGATGGCGCTGCTCGGCCATTCCTGGGGCGCGCAACTGGCGTTGAGCTACGCCCTGTCCCGTCCGGAGCGGGTGAGCGCGCTGGTGTACGTGTCCGGCACCGGCATCGTCCCCACGACGGACTGGCACGACGACTACGAGCGGGGCCTCCTCGCCCGGCTCGGCGAGCACCCCGAACGGCTCGCCCGCTGGCGGGAGTTGCCCCGCGAGAACCGGGAACGGGCGGTACTCCAGTGGTCCGTCGAGTTCCAGGACCGCGAGCGGGCCCTGGTCCACGCCGAGCGGATGGCGGATCCCTGGTTCGGTATCGCCGTCGAGTGCGGCAGCGCGTTGAACGCCGAGACGGAACGGGCCTGGGGCACGCCCGAGTTGTACGACGCCTGCGCGGCCCTCGACCTGCCGGTACTGATCGTCGACGGCGCCGAGGACATCCGGCCGCGCTCGGCGGTGGACTCGCTGGAGCGGGCCCTGCCCCGGGGGCGACGGGTGATCCTCCGGGATGCCGGGCATCTGCCGTGGGTGGAGGACCCCGACGGCTTCCGGGACGCGCTGAAGGCGGTGCTGTGAACGCCGTGGACGGACCGGCCTTCCGCCGTGACCTGTACCGGGGGACCGCCCTCGACTACGACCGCTTCCGCGTGCCGTACCCCGGCGAACTGATCGCCGATCTCGTCCGGCGCGCTGCCGCGGACCCCGGCGGCCGGGCCCTCGACCTCGCCTGCGGAACCGGCCAGATCGCCTTCGCCGTACGGGAGTTCTTCGACGAGGTGTGGGCCGTGGACCAGGAGCCGGACATGATCGAGGTGGTCCGGGAGAAGGCCGCCGGGGCGAGGGAGGTGCGGGCGCTGGTCGCGTCCGCCGAGGAACTGGCTGTCCCAGACGGGGCGTTCGACCTGGTCGCGATCGGCAACGCCTTCCACCGGCTGCCCCGGCACCGGATCGCCGGACTCGCCCACGGCTGGCTGCGACCGGGCGGCCGTCTGGCGCTGCTCTGGTCGGAGAGTCCGTGGCGCGGCGCGCTGCCCTGGCAACGGGACCTGGCCGAGGTGGTCACGCGCTGGATGGACCGGGCCGGCGGGGACGAGCGGATCCCCGCGGGCGCCGAGGAGGAGCGCCGGCGGGTTCCGGACCGGGAGGTGCTGGAGGGGGCGGGGTTCGAGGTCCTCGGCAAGTTCTCCTTCCCGGCCCCGCACACCTGGACCCCCGAGGCGCTCGTCGGGAACGTCTTCTCGACGTCCGTACTGTCCAGGGCGGCCCTCGGCGACCGGGCGCGGCACTTCGAGGCGGACGTGCGGCACGCGCTGAGCCGGCACGCGGGCCTCACCGAGACGATCGACTTCGCGTACGAACTCGGGCGCAGGGCCGCCGGTTAGTCCGACGGCAGGACGAGCACCAGGGCGCCCTTGGTGCGGCCCGCCTCGGCGAGTCTGTGGGCCTTCGCCGCCTCCGTCAGGGGCAGTGCCGCCCCGACGTGGACGCGGACGCGGGTGTCCGCGAGGAGGGCGGCGACCCTGGCGAGCCGCTCGCCCGAGGGCTGGGCCTCGACGAGCGCGAACCGCATCCCCCGCGCCTCGACGTCCTCCGGGGCCAGGCCCAGGTCGCCGGGGACCGCGGAGATCAGCAGGCCGCCCGGGCGGAGAGTGCCGAGCGTGCGGGGGCCGTAGTCGCCGCCGATCAGGTCCAGGGCCACGTGGACGTCGCGCACGGCCTCGGTGAAGTCGGCGGTCGCGGGGTCGACCAGTACGTCGGCGCCCAGGTCGCGCAGGAAGGGGTGCTGCTCGGCGCGGGCGGTGCCGATGACGTAAGCGCCCTCCGCCTTGGCCAGTTGCACCGCGGTGTGGCCCACGCCGCCGGCCGCCGCGTGGATCAGTACCCAGGTGCCCGGCCCGACCCGGGCGATGTCGAGCAGGGCGTGCCAGGCGGTGAGGGCGGCCGTCGGGGCGGCGGCCGCGTGGAGGTGGTCGAGCGTGGCCGGCTTGGGGGCGAGATGGGCGGCGGGCGCGGTGACATGGCCGGCGTAGGCGCCGGCGTCGATCCTGCCGAAGACCGCCTCGCCGGGCCGGAAGCGGGTCACGCCCTCGCCGATCGCCTCCACCACGCCGGAGACGTCGTGGCCCAGGGTGAATGGCGGGTCGCCGTACACGGGGGCCGTTCCGGAGCGCGCCAGCAGGTCGACGGGGTTGACGCCCGCGGCCCGGACCCGTACCAGCACCTCGCCCGGGCCGGGTTCGGGCCGCGGGCGCTCCTCGGCCTCCAGCACCTCGGGCCCCCCGAAACGGCGCTGGGTGATCACCTGCGTGCGGGGCTGCTGTGGTGCCATCGGGTCTCCTCCGGGGCCGTCGCTCCCCTCCATCCTGGCGCCGACCGGCCGGGACGGACACCTCGGGTGACATCGCAGGTCAGCGGGGTGTGACCCGATCCGCCGTCTCAGATAGTAGGAAGTCCGAGTAATTGTGGAGACAGACCGGGTCTCCTCACCTAACTTTGTAGAAGCCGAACGTCTCGCTCGACCAAGCGAATGGCGGTCGTGAGCGCGCCCCGTGCAGGCAACCCCTGCGGCTGCGCTCCCCGCCCAACCGGCGTCTCGTAACCCCTTTTCCGCACTCCCTGATGTCGAAGGAGTCGATTCCTCATGGCCGAGACGACCGCACGCCGCCGAGTCCGTCACATTTCCCGTACGAGCGAGTCCGACCGCAAGAACGCCGCAGCCGCCCTCCAGCGTGCCCTGGACCGCAGGGACAACGGCGGTTCGACCGGTCACTGAACGGAAATACCCCTGATACCGGGAGCCGCACCCGCATGAGGTGCGGCGCGGGCTCATGCTCCGCGCCGCACCTCGAAGTGATCGATGCGCTCACCGCTCTGCGCCAGCGCCGACACCCTGAGCACCGGCCGCGCGCCGCTCTCCGCCTCCACGGACAGCAGCGAGAAGCCCCGGTAGCGCACCCGGGACCACTCCACGGTCTCGGGCTGCTCCGCGTGGGACTTCGTCCACCGGAACGAGGGCACCGAGTCGTGCCGCGTCACATGGCCCTCGTAGCTCTCCTTCACCCCGGACGGGAAGCCGTACAGATCCCGGCCGCCGCCGCCCGCCGTGACGTACACGGTCCCGTCCTTCGTCGGGTCCGTCGCCCCGCCGATCGGGACCGCCCTGCCCACCCCGCCGTCGCGGACCGCGTCCGTCCGCTCGTACACGTGGTTGTGACCGTTGATCACCAGGTCCACCTGGTGCTTGGCGAACAGCGGCAGCCACTCGGCGCGCACCCCGCCGTCGGAGGCGTGCGCGGACGTCGAGTAGGCGCAGTGGTGGAAGAAGACGACGACGAAGTCCACGTCCTTCGCCGAGCGCAGCGCCCCCAGCCTGTCGTCCAGCCACCTCGTCTGCTTCCCGCCCGTGTAGCCGAAGTTGGCGGGGATCTCGTACGACACGTCGTTCGCGTCCAGCGCCACGAAGCCGACGTTGCCGTAGGTGAACGCGTACACCCCCGGCGCCGTCCGCGCGTCGAAGCCGCTGTCGGGGAGGGACCAGCGGGCGAGCTGGCCGCCGTAGCCGTCCGGTGAGTACCAGGCCTCCATGTCGTGGTTGCCGGTCGTCACCATCCAGGGGACCGTTCGCGCGACCGGCTCGTTCTGCTTGAGGAACAGGTCCCAGTAGGCGGGGTCGTAGCCGTCCGACTTCTCTCCCCGGCCGTTGGTGTCGGCGTAGCAGATGTCGCCGGCGTGGAGGTGGAAGGCGGGCTTCCGCTCCAGCAGGACATGGTCGTTGCCGGCCGCGGCCTGGCTGACGCCCTGGTCGCCGAAGGCCGTGAAGACGAACCTCTCGGGGCCGGCGGGGGCCGTGCGGAAGCTCGCGATGGTCCTGCGGTGGGCGGGGGCGGCCGGGTCGAAGCCCTCGTGACCGACGCCGTAGTAGTAGGTCGTCCCGGGGCGCAGGCCGTCCAGGGCCGCGTGCAGGTAGTACTGCTGCAGCGCCGGGCGCACGCCCGTGACGCCGGGGGTGTGCAGACCGCGGACCTCGGCCGTGATCCGCCGGCTCAGGTCGTCGGGCCTGAGGCCGATGCGCACGAACGGCTTGCGCACCGCGAGCGGTACCTGCCAGGACACCCGCATCTGTGTCTTCGGGTCGGCGCCGAAGGCGAGGTGGCGGCCGAAGGGGGAGACGACGGAGCCGTGCACCGCGGAGGCGGAGGGCGACGGGGTCGCCGTGCCCCGCGCACCCGTGCCGCCGCCACCGCAGCCCGCGAGCAGTCCGCCCGCGGCCACCGCGCCGGCCGTCACCAGTGTGCGGCGGGGCATCAGCCTCGTCCGCAGGTACTCGTGCTGCTCGGCCATGCTCATCCGGCGCGCGAGCCGCGGCGGGATGCCGACATCGGGTGTGTCCATGAGAACGACCCTTCCCGGCGAATCCCAACGGCCGCCATAGGTAAGGGTGAACGTGCGGTGACGCGTTGACGCCCCGACCCGCCCCGATGTCCGCATGACGGACAGCCCATGTCATCCCATGGGACGAGGAGTAGGGTGCCGACATGTCTCGCAGCATCAATCTCGCAGTGATCCCCGGTGACGGCATCGGCCAGGAGGTCGTGGCGGAAGGTCTGAGGGTCCTCTCCGCCGTCCTTCCGCAGGATGTGAAGCTGGAGACCCAGGACTACGACTTCGGCGCCCGGCGCTACCACGCCACCGGTGAGACCCTCACCGACGCCGACCTCGACTCGCTCAAGAAGCACGACGCGATCCTGCTGGGCGCCATCGGCGACCCCTCGGTCCCGTCCGGCGTGCTGGAGCGCGGCTTCCTGCTCAAGCTCCGCTTCGCCTTCGACCACCACGTCAACCTGCGGCCGTCGAAGCTGCTCCCGGGCGTCGACACGCCGTTGAAGGGCGAGCCCGCCATCGACTTCGTGGTCGTCCGCGAGGGCACCGAGGGCCCCTACACCGGCAACGGCGGCACCATCCGCAAGGGCACCGAGCACGAGGTCGCCACCGAGGTCTCCGTGAACACGGCCTTCGGCGTGGAGCGGGTCGTCCGGGACGCCTTCGCCCGCGCGCAGGCCCGTCCGCGCAAGAAGCTCACGCTGGTCCACAAGAACAACGTGCTGACCTTCGCCGGACACCTGTGGACGAACACCTTCAACAAGGTGGCCCAGGAGTTCCCCGAGGTCACCACCGACTACATCCACGTCGACGCGGCGACGATCTACCTCGTCACCGACCCGGCCCGCTTCGACGTGATCGTCACCGACAACCTCTTCGGCGACATCATCACCGACCTCGCCGCGGCCGTCTCCGGCGGCATCGGCGTGGCCGCCTCCGGCAACATCAACCCGTCCGGAGAGTTCCCGTCGATGTTCGAGCCGGTCCACGGCTCCGCGCCCGACATCGCCGGCCAGGGCAAGGCCGACCCCACCGCCACGGTCCTGTCCGTCGCCCTGCTCCTGCGTCACCTCGGCTACGAGGCCGAGGCCGCCCGCATCGACGAGGCGGTCTCCGCCGACCTCGCCGAGCGCAGCGGCAAGCCCGCCCGCTCCACGTCGGAGATCGGCGACGCGCTGGCCGTACGAGTAGCCGGCTGACCCCGCCGCCACTCGAAACCTTTCGAAGCCGCCGGGTCTCTCAGCACCCGGCGGCTTTTCCCATGCCCCCGCCGGATGCCACCATCATCCCCTGGGCCGCATTTCACGCCGTTTCGTCCACGGACCCCCGCTTGAGATAATCGAACGCGGAGCCGCGGAATGAGGGAATGCTCGGACGTCCTAGCACTGGCCACTGACAGTCACAGGCGTGAGCGCGGCCCGTCACTACACAACCGGTGAAGGACAACCACTGATGACGACGCCCACGATCGAGCTCAAGCCCTCCGCCAGCCCGCTCTCCACCGCCGAGCGCGAGGCGATCCTGGCGAACCCCGGGTTCGGCCGCCACTTCACCGACCACATGGTGACGATCAAGTGGACCGAGGGCCGCGGCTGGCACGACGGCCAGCTCGTCCCGTACGCCCCGATCTCCCTCGACCCGGCCACCATGGTCCTGCACTACGCGCAGGAGATCTTCGAGGGCCTCAAGGCCTACCGCCAGCCCGACGGCTCGGTCGCCACCTTCCGTCCGGAGAAGAACGCCGAGCGCTTCCAGCGCTCCGCGCACCGCCTCGGCATGCCCGAGCTGCCCGTCGAGACCTTCATCGAGGCGTGTGACGCGCTGGTCCAGCAGGACAAGGCGTGGGTGCCCGCGCACGGCGGCGAGGAGTCCCTCTACCTGCGCCCGTTCATGATCGCGACCGAGGTCGGCCTGGGCGTGAAGCCCGCCAACGAGTACCTCTTCCTGGTCATCGCCTCTCCCGCCGGCGCGTACTTCCCGGGTGGCGTGAAGCCGGTCTCCATCTGGCTCTCCGAGGACCGCGTCCGCGCCGTCCCCGGCGGCATGGGCGACGCCAAGACCGGCGGCAACTACGCGGCCTCCCTGCTCGCCCAGGCCGAGGCCGCCGCCAAGGGCTGCGACCAGGTCTGCTACCTCGACGCGGTCGAGCACAAGTGGGTCGAGGAGCTCGGCGGCATGAACCTGTACTTCGTGTACGGGGACAGGATCGTCACCCCGTCGCTGACCGGCTCCATCCTGGAGGGCGTCACCCGCGACTCCCTGCTCACCGTCGCCCGCGACCTCGGCTACGCGTCCGAGGAGGGCCGCGTCTCCATCGACCAGTGGCAGACCGACGCCGAGAACGGCACCCTCACCGAGGTCTTCGCCTGCGGTACGGCGGCCGTCATCACCCCCGTCGGCACGGTCAAGCGCGCGAGCGCCGAGTGGCAGCAGGCGGGCGGCGAGCCCGGCGAGGTCACCATGAAGCTGCGCGAGGCGCTGCTCGACATCCAGCGGGGCACGTCCGAGGACAAGCACGGCTGGATGCACCGGCTCGGCTAGCCGGACCGCCGGTCGGAGACCGGCTCCCGGTCCGGGGTGCGGTGCCTTCCCCGTGCGGCGTTCGCCGGTTCCGCACGGCACGGGGAAGGTGCCCCCTTATTTGAGTGACGCTCAATGTGATGCCTCCTCTGATGCTCGCCAAGCGTTCCTATGGAGAGGTTCTTCATTTAGAGTGCCGTTCAAAGGAGGACGGCACCATGAGACTCACCCCCACGGAACGCGACCGGCTGCTGCTCTTCGGGGCCGCCGAGCTGGCCCGGGCCAGAAGGGCCCGCGGACTCAGGCTCAACGTGCCGGAGGCGACCGCGCTCATCGCGGACACCGTGTGCGAGGCCGCCCGGGACGGAAAACGGCTCGCGGAGGCGATCGAGGCGGCGCGCGGCGTGCTCGGCCCCGACGACGTCCTGCCCGGCGTCGCCGACGTCGTCACGGAGGTGCATGTCGAGGCCGTCTTCGACGACGGTTCTCGACTGGCCGTGGTGAGCGACCCGATCGGCGGCGGACTGGGTGCGGACGCGCCGGGCGCCCTGCTGCCGGGGCCCGCGCACACCGACCCCGAGGCGGTCGTACGGCTCACCGTCACCAACACCGCGACCGTGCCGGTCTCGGTCACCTCCCACTTCCACTTCTTCGAGGCCAACCCGCGCCTGGACTTCGCACGCGCCGAGACCTACGGCATGCGGCTCGCCGTCCCCGCCGGGTCGTCGGTGCGGTTCGGTCCGGGGGAGTCGCTGGAGGTCGGCCTGGTGCCGATCGGCGGCGCCCGGGTCGCCGTCGGCTTCGCCGGGCTCGTCGACGGGCCCCTGGACGCGCCCGGCGCCCGCGAGGAGGCGCTGCGCCGCGCCGCCGCCTGCGGCTATCTGGGCGTGCCGGGGGCGAGGGACGACTCCGGCGGGCCGCAGACCGGTGTGACGGACGCGTCCGGTGACGAGGAGGTCGTGCGATGAGCCGCCCCGGAGGCCACCCCGCCGAGGCCCGCCGTCTCACCCCGTACGAGTACGCGGCCACCCACGGTCCCCGGGCCGGCGACCGCATCCGGCTCGGCGACTCGGGGCTGACGATCCGGGTCGAGTCCGACTCCCAGCGCCACGGCGACGAGTTCCTCGCCGGCTTCGGGAAGACCGCCCGCGACGGACTGCACCTCAGGGCCGCCGCCGTCCGGGAGACCTGTGACGTCGTCATCAGCAACGTCGTCGTGATCGACGCGGTGCTCGGCATCCGGAAGGTGTCCATCGGGATCCGGGAGGGACGGATCTCGGCCATCGGCCGGGCCGGGAACCCCGACACCCTCGACGGGGTCGACGTCGTGGTCGGCACGGGGACGTCGATCGTGTCCGGCGAGGGGCTGATCGCCACCGCCGGGGCCGTGGACACCCATGTCCATCTGCTGTCGCCGCGCGTCATGGAGGCCTCGCTCGCCTCCGGCGTCACCACGATCATCGGCCAGGAGTTCGGTCCGGTCTGGGGCGTCGGCGTCAACTCGCCGTGGGCACTGCGGCACGCGTTCAGCGCCTTCGACGCCTGGCCGGTCAACATCGGCTTCCTCGGCCGGGGTTCGTCCTCCCACCCGGCGCCCCTGGTCGAGGCGCTGGCCGAGGGCGGGGCGAGCGGCTTCAAGGTGCACGAGGACATGGGCGCCCACACCCGTGCGCTGGACACCGCGTTGCGCGTGGCCGAGGAACACGACGTGCAAGTCGCCCTGCACAGCGACGGTTTGAACGAGTGCCTGTCGGTCGAGGACACCCTGCGGGTGCTGGAGGGCCGCACCGTCCACGCCTTCCACATCGAGGGCTGCGGCGGCGGACACGTCCCGAACGTCCTGAAGATGGCCGGCGTCCCGAACGTCATCGGTTCCTCCACCAACCCCACCCTGCCCTTCGGCCGGGACGCCGTCGCCGAGCACTACGGAATGATCGTCTCCGTCCACGACCTCAAGCCCGACCTGCCGGGCGACGCGGCGATGGCCCGTGACCGCATCCGCGCCGGGACCATGGGCGCCGAGGACGTGCTGCACGACCTGGGCGCGATCGGCATCACCTCCTCCGACGCGCAGGGCATGGGCCGGGCCGGCGAGACCGTGCGCCGCACCTTCGCCATGGCCGGGAAGATGAAGGCCGAGTTCGGCGCGCCCGAGGAGCACGACAACGAGCGCGTCCTGCGCTACATCGCCAAGCTGACCGTCAACCCGGCCGTCGCGCACGGGCTTTCGCACGAGGTCGGCTCGATCGAGGTGGGCAAGCTGGCCGACATCGTGCTGTGGCGCCCGGAGTACTTCGGCGCCAAGCCGCAGCTCGTGCTGAAGTCCGGCTTCCCCGCGTACGGCGTCGTCGGCGACCCCGGCGCGGCCACCGACACCTGCGAACCGCTCGTCCTGGGACCGCAGTTCGGCGCGCACGGCGCCACCCCCGCCGACATCTCCGTGGCGTTCGTCGCGCGGGCCGCCCTCGACCAGGGCAACGACCGTATGCCGACCCGGCGGCGCAGAGTCGCCGTCCGCGGCACCCGCGGCATCGGACCCGCCGACCTGCGCCGCAACTCCCGTACCGGAGCGGTGGAGGTGGACCAGCGCACCGGGCTCGTCAGCCTCGACGGAGAGCCGATCCGCTCCGGACCGGCCGACTCGGTCTCCCTCAACCGCCTCTACTTCCTCTAAGGACCACCGATGACCGCTGCCGCCGACGGCTTCCGCATGCCTGCCGAATGGGCCCCGCACCAGCGCACCTGGATGGCGTGGCCGGGTCCCAACCCGACCTTCGACGACCCGGACGACCTCATCGCCTCCCGCATGGCCTGGGCCTCCGTGGCCCGCGCGATCCTCCGGTTCGAACCGGTGACGGTCGTGTGCGGCCCCGGTCAGTCGGCGGCGGCGCAGGCGCTGCTGGGCCCCGGCGTCGACACCGTGGAGCGCGATCTCGACGACGCCTGGATGCGGGACATCGGGCCGACCTTCCTCACCGACGGGCGTGAACTGGCCGCCGTGGACTGGACGTTCAACGGCTGGGGCGCCCAGAGCTGGGCCCGCTGGGAACACGACGCGAAGATCGCCGCGTATGTGGCGGACCTCGCCGGTTCCACCCGGACGTACGCCTCGAAGCTGGTCAACGAGGGCGGCGCCATCCATGTCGACGGCGAGGGCACCGTCCTGCTCACGGAGACGGTCCAGCTCGGTCCGGAGCGCAATCCGGGGTGGACGCGGGAGGAGGTCGAGGCGGAGATCCACGGAATGCTCGGCACCCGCAAGGCGATCTGGCTGCCGCGCGGTCTGACCGGTGACTATCCTCCGCACGGGTTCGGGACCCTCGGGCACGTCGACATCGTGGCCGCCTTCGCCCGTCCCGGTGTCGTCCTCGCGCACCACCAGCCGGACCCCGCGCACCCCGACCACGAGGTCACCAAGGAGGTCATCGGGCTGCTCAAGGCCGAGACCGACGCGCGCGGGCGGCGGCTCGAGGTCGTCGAGGTCCCCGCCCCGACCGTCCTGGAGGCCGACGGCCGCTGGGTCGACTACTCCTACATCAACCACTACCTCTGCAACGGCGGCGTCGTGCTCTGCGGCTTCGACGACCCGCGCGACGAGATCGCGGCCGGCATCTTCCGGCGCCTCTTCCCCGAGCGCACGGTGACCCTGGTGGACGCCCGGACGATCTTCGCCGGCGGCGGCGGCATCCACTGCGTCACCCAGCAGCAGCCGCGCGTGGGCGTCCGGTAGAACGTACGGGTGAACGTGCTGATCCGCGCCGCCTGGCCCTACGAGACCCGCCTCCTGTCCGGCGCCGTCAGGATGGTCGCCGTATGAGCCCGCCCCGGCGCACCCC